>NZ_JAPNKC010000001.1:7573571-7892500 GCF_026626705.1 Pyxidicoccus sp. MSG2 | reverse complement strand
CGCGCTGAGCCGGGCCGGGGGCAGTGCGCCCGTCGCACGAGGCACGCCCCTGCCCATGGCGGCGGCGCCGATGCCCATGCGGCCCCTGCCCCCTCGCGAGCCGCCGAAGCCGCCGCGCCCGGATGACTGGATGCGGGACTTCCTGGACGCGCACGCCGCGTCGCACCCCGGCGGCGCGCAGCCGAAGCTGACGCGCGCGAAGCCGGGCTTCACCGCCCCGCCCCCGCCCGCGAAGCCCGGCACACCCACGTGGATGAAGGACTTCGGCGGGGCCCCGCCTGCCCCCCCAGCGCCCGCGAAGCCCAAGGCTCCCTCGGCCCCCTCCTCGCCAGCGGAGAAGAAGCCGGACTGGATGTCCGACTTCGACGACTGACGGCCCGCCATTGCGACGCCTGCCTGGGGGGCTGTACCGTCGCCCCACATCCGCAGGGGGAACACATGGGACACGAGAAGCCGGTAGAGCCGTTTTCCGACCTCCATGTCGAGGAGGGGAAGGTTCGCGCGGTACTGCTGCATGACCCCACCGTCGAGGGCCTGGACGTGGCCATCTACATGGACGCGTCGGGCAGCATGCAGGAGGAGTACAAGTACAACACGCCCCAGCGCAGCTTCCTGGAGTGGATTCGCGGCGCGCCGCTGAAGGAGGCCGCCAACCAGGTCGAGCCGCAGGTGCAGTGGATGCTCGAGTACCTGGCGACGAAGGACCGCAACGGCATGCTGCGCGTGGCCTACTGGGCCTCGGGCGCGTCCGGCCGGGACGTGGAAGTGGTGGGTGAGCTGAAGGGCGTGGACGTGAAGCAGTACAAGTTCCCCGGCGCGAAGAAGCTCGGGAGCCACACGTTCCTGGCGCCTGCGCTGAAGGACTACGTGCGCTACCTCAAGGAGCAGGTGCCCCACGGCGCCCGCCGCGGGTGCGCGGTCATCGTCACCGACGGCCAGCTCCACGACGCGGAGGAAGTGGAGAAGTTCTCCGAGCAGGTGGCCAAGGAGATTGCCGCCGGCAAGCTGCCGCGCCTCAACTTCGTCCTCGTGGGCGTGGGTGACGGCATCGACGAGGAGCAGCTGGAGCGCATCGCCCACACCGAGTACCCGGGCGTCGGCCACCTGTGGTGCCACCGCATCGCCAAGGAAATCACCCAGGTGGCGGAGCTCGTCGCGGTGCTGGTGGACGAGAACATGACCGTCGCGGCTGGCGGCACCATCTACGACGACAAGGGCAAGGTGGTGAAGACGTACGAGGGCCGCCTCCCGGCCGTGCTGGAGTTCGACCTGCCCGAGGGCGCTGAGAGCTTCACCCTGGAGGTGAACGGCCAGCGCTTCACCCAGCCGCTGCCGGACGAGGACCACCACGACGACGACGAGGACCACCACTGATGGCCGGCCACGAAGCCATCGTCCGTCCGTTCTCGGACGTGCACCGGATGGGAAACAAGGTCGTCGCCACGCTGCTGCATGACCCGACGGTGGAGGGGCTGGATGTGGCCCTCTACATGGACGGCTCGGCGAGCATGGAGGACGAGTACGGGCCGCGCGGCGTGCTGGCGAAGCTGGCGCCGGTGAAGAACCTGGTCGAGCCGCAGATGCGGTGGATGCTCGAGTACCTCGCGAGCAAGGACCGCGACGGCGGCGTGCGCGTCGCCTACTGGGCCACGGGGGACGGCAGCCAGCTGGAGCAGCTGGGGGACCTCACCGCGGCGCAAGCGAAGGACTTCCGCTTCCCGGGGCCTCGCTTCTACGGCAAGGCCACGGTGATGCTGCCCGTGCTGCGCGACTTCGTGGCGCACATGAAGCAGCAGGTGACGAAGGGCGCGCGCCAGGGGCTCGCGGTCATCATCACCGACTCGCAGCTGTCCGACGGCAACGACGTGCGGGCCTACGCCACGCAGGTCGCGAAGGAAATCGCGGCGGGCCGCCTGCCCCGGATGAACTTCGTGTTCGTCGGCGTGGGCGACCAGGTGGACGAGGAGCAGATGGAGGAGATTTCCCACGAGACGTATCCGGGCGTGGGCCATCTCTGGTGCCACCGCATCGCCGACCGCATGGAGGAGATGGCGGAGCTGGTGGCGGTGCTGGTGGACGAGACGATGACGGTCGCGGCCGGCGGCACCATCTACGACGAGCAGGGAAAAATCCTGAAGTCGTACGAGGGCCGGCTGCCGGCGGTGCTCGAGTTCGACGTACCCGTCACGTGCAAGGCCTTCACCCTGGAGGTGGCGGGACAGAAGTTCACCCAGCCCATTCCCGAGGAGCACGAGGACGAGGACCACCACGAGGAGGAAGAGGCGAAGCAGCCCGAGCCCGTGAGTGCCCCCTCCCCCGCCCCGTCCCGCAAGCACGGCGGCCACCGCCACTAGCCTCAGGAAGAACCACGCCATGTCCGAGCAGAAGAAGAGCAACGCGTCGTCCGGCCACGTCCACGGCCCTGGCTGCGAGCATGACCACGACCACGCGCACGAGCACGGACATGGCGAGCCTCACGTCCACGGACCGGGCTGCAATCACGGCCCGTCCCTGGCGGCGGTGAAGCCCGTCGGGAAGTTGTCCTTCAAGGAGCTGAAGGTCATCGGCCCGGCGAAGGCGGAGAAGCACGTGCACGGGCCCGGCTGCAACCATGACCACGACCACGGTCATGACCCTGCGCACGCCCACGGCGAGAAGCATGAGCACGGCCCCGGCTGCAACCATGACCACGACCATGGTCATGACCATGGCCACGAGCATGGCGCCAGCTGCGACCATGACCACGACCACGGGCACCACCATCACCCGAAGCCCAAGCGCATCCGACCTCCCGGGCACCGCCCCGCGGAGGGTGGCGGCGCGGCGCTCCAGCTCGACCTGGAGGGCGCGCTGCCGGGCGAGACAGACGACGTCGGCCGCTTCCAGAAGCTGGAGGCCGCGATTGAAGCGCACCGCGGCGTCACCGACGTGCACCTGCGAAGGGACGCGGGCCATCCCGAGGTGTGCATCCACTACAAGCCGGAGGTGGTAAGCGCGTCGCAGCTCCTCACCGCCGCGCAGCGCACCGGCGCCGAGGTGGCGGAGCGCTACAAGCACCAGACATGGTTCGTGCGCGGGATGACCTCGGCCGACGCGGCCACCGCCATCGAGCACGGGCTGGGGAAGCTGAAGGGCGTGCTCTCCGCGAGCGTGGCGTACGCCAGCGAGCGGCTCGTCCTGGAGTACGACAGCGAGGAAGTCACGCTGAAGGACGTGGAGGCGAAGGCGAAGGCGCTCGGCTACGCGCTGGAGGTGCCCACCAGCGGCCATGCCTGCTCGCACCACGCGCACGGGGGCGGCCTGGCGCCACTGCTGGAGATGCCGCTGGTGGTGGTCTCCGGCGTGCTGCTGGTGGCCGGCTGGGCGATTGAAAAGTTCGCGGGGCTCCCCGCCCTGGTGCCCACGATTGTCTGGGCGCTGTCCATGGCGAGCGGTGGCTTCTTCGCCATCCGGGGCTCGGTGAAGTCGCTGCTCCAGCTGCGCATCGACATCGAGACGATGATGGTGGTGGCGGCCCTGGGCGCGGCGGTGTTGGGCGCCTGGTTCGAGGGCGCCTTCCTGCTCTTCCTCTTCGCCGCGGGCCACGCGCTGGAGCACCGGGCCATGGACCGCGCGCGGCGATCCATCGAGTCGCTGGGAGCGCTCCGTCCCGAGGTGGCGCGCGTGCGCCGCGGCGCCGACGTGGTGGAGGTGCCGGTGGGTGACGTGCAGCGCGGCGAGCGCGTCGTCGTGCGCCCCGGCGACCGCGTCCCGCTGGACGGCATCATCCGCGAGGGCAAGAGCTCGCTGGAGCAGGCGGCGATTACGGGCGAGTCGCTCCCCGTCGCGAAGAAGGCGGGGGACGAGGTGTTCTCCGGCACCATCAACTGCGAGGGCCTGCTGGAGGTGGAAGTCACGCGGCTGTCCTCGGAGTCGGTGCTCGCGCGCGTGGTGGACATGGTGGCGGAGGCGGAGGCGCAGAAGGGCCCCAACCAGCGCTTCGCGCAGCGGCTGGAGCGCACGGTGGCGCCGCTGGTGATGATTGGCGCGGTGGTGTTCCCGGTGGTGCTGGTGCTCTTGGGCACGCCGGTGAAGGAGGCCATCCTCCGGGCGGTGTCGCTGCTGGTGGCGGCCTCGCCGTGCGCGCTGGCCATCTCCACGCCGTCGGCGGTGCTCTCCGCGGTGGCGGCGGCGGCGCGAGGCGGCGTGCTGGTGAAGGGTGGCATCTACCTGGAACTGCTGGCGAAGGTGAACGCCATCGCCTTCGACAAGACGGGCACGCTGACGGTGGGCCGGCCGAAGCTCTTGAGCACGGTGCCGGCGCAGGGCGTGTCGCGAGAGGAGTTGCTGGGCACGGCGGCGGCGGTGGAGTCGCTCTCCGCACACCCGCTGGCGAAGGCGGTGGTGGAGGCCGCGGCGGAGGCGGGCATCCAGGCGCCGGCTGGGAGCGACTGCGAGGCCATCCACGGCAAGGGCATTCGCGCAAAGGTCGGGGAGGCGATGGTGGACGTGGGCAGCCTCGCACTGTTCGAGGGTGAGGCCGTCCCGGCGGAGATCGCAGCGGAAGTCGCGAAGCTGGAGGAGGCCGGCCAGACGACCATGGTGGTGCGCAAGGCGGGGCGCTACCTGGGCGTGCTGGGCATGGCGGACACGCTGCGCGCGGGTGCGCGGCACGTGGTGCAGACGCTGAAGGACTCCGGCATCGAGCGGACGGTGATGCTGTCCGGCGACAACGCACGGGTGGCGAAGTCCATCGCCGAGCAGGTGGGGCTGGACGAGGCGAAGGCGCCGCTGATGCCGGCCGATAAGGTAACGGCGGTACGGGAGATGGGGCGCAAGGGCTCGGTGGCCATGGTGGGTGACGGCGTGAACGACGCGCCCGCCCTGGCCGCGGCGGCGGTGGGCGTGGCGATGGGTGGGGCGGGCTCGGACGCGGCGCTGGAGACGGCGGACGTGGTGCTGATGAGCGACGACCTGTCGCGGCTGCCCTTCGCGCTGGGGCTGGCGCGTCAGGCGACGATGGTGATGCAGCAGAACCTGGTCATCGCGCTGGGCATCAGCGGCATCCTCATCATCGCCGCCGTCTTCGGCCTCACGCAGATCAGCCAGGCCGTGGTGCTCCACGAGGGCAGCACGCTCCTGGTGGTCTTCAACGGCCTGCGCCTGCTCACCATCCGCCCGCAGGCCATGAAGCCCGCGCCCGCGGCCGCGGTGGGCGTGCAGCCCGTGGCGGGCTGAGACCTCATCTACTCCCCCAGGGGTATTCCCAGACACACTGGGGCTGCCTCACCCTGACTTTCCTCATACCGATGATTGGCGCAGGCTTGGCCAGCCTCCGGTGAGGAGGCTCTTCATGGGGGGAGTCAATGCAGCCTGAAATCGTGGTGCCCGCGCTCCTGAGCGCGGTGCTGGCCGGGCTTCTTGCCAGGACCTTCTTCCGACTTCGGTCTCTGCAGCAGCGCTTCAAGCCCGTGCTCGACGCGGAAGTCGAGCGCCAGCGCATCCTGGCCGAATTGGAGCGCGCGAAGGCGGCGTCCGAGCACGCGCTCGCGCTGGAACGAAACCAGGCCGCGGCGGAGTTAGCAAGAAGTCGGCAGGAAGCCGAGGCCACCAGCCGGGGCGCCCGGGCCGACCTGGAGCGGGCCAAGGCCGCAGCCGATGAGTCCATTCGCCTGGACCGGACTCGAATGGATGCGGAGCTGGCCCGCGCCCACGACCGGGCGGGCGCCATCGTTCAGGAGGCGGTGAATCGCCGCCAGCAGGCACTGGGCCAACTGGAGTCGGACCTGAGGCGTGCGCGTGAGCAGACGGATGCGGCAATCAGGGAGACCGAGGCCCGGCGCCAGCAGGTCCGCTCGGAGCAGACCCAGCTCGATGCCGCGATTGCCAGGCTGAAGGCGGAACTCCGTCCCCTGGAAGAAGAAGCAGTCCTCCGCTCCTACGGGCTCTACAAGCCCATCTACAACCTGTCCTCTTCCGAGAAGTACGAGCTGCGCCTCGATGCCATTCGAGACCGGCAGAAGGCGATGCTGAAGGACAAGACAGCTGCCTTCTGCCGCATCGAGTGGGAGGTCAACGGCAGCAAGGCGGAGGGGCGCAAGCAAACGGAGCGCACCCTGAAGTTGATGCTCCGCGCCTTCAATGGCGAAGCGGATGCCTGCGTCGCCAAGGTGACCTACAAGAACATCAAGGCCATGGAGGCGCGCATCCAGAAGGCGGCCGAGGTCATCAGCGGCCTCACCGAAATCCAGCAGTGCTTCATCTCCGACAAGTACGTGGACCTCAAGCTGGAGGAACTCCGGCTCGCCCACGAATACGAAGAGAAGGTGCAGGAGGAGAAAGAGGAGCAACGCCGCATCCGCGAGCAGATGCGCGAGGAGGAGGCCGCGCAGCGCGAGCTGGAGAAGGCAAAGCTCGAAGCCGAGCGCGAGGCCCGGCGTGACGAAGAAGCCCTGCGCAAGGCACGCACCGAGCTGGAGAAGAGCCAGGGCGCCGAGCAGCAGAAGCTCCTGGAGCGCATCGCAGAGCTTGAGCGCAGGGTGGCCGAGGACCAGGAGCGTACGCGGGCCATCTCTCAGGCGCAGCTGACTCGCACGGGGCACGTCTACGTCATCTCCAACATCGGCTCCTTCGGAGAGGACGTCTACAAGCTGGGCATGACGCGGCGCCTCGTGCCCCAGGACCGCATCGACGAGCTGGGAGACGCCTCCGTGCCCTTTGAGTTCGACGTCCACGCCATCATCCGCACCTCGGATGCTCCGGCACTGGAGGCGGCACTGCACCGCACCTTCGCCACCCGGCGCGTCAACCGCATCAACGAGCGCAAGGAATTCTTCCGCGTCACGCTCGATGAGATTGCCCAGGCCGTCCGCGAGCACCATGGCGAGTTCGAGCTGACGCGACTGGCGGAGGCCGAGGAGTACCGTAAGACGCTCGCCATCATCTCGGAGGAACTCGGGAGAGATTCGGGAAAGAAGACTCCTGTGTCCGCATCGGAGCGCGCCGTGGCGTGACGCAGGGAGCGCTGACGGGAGTGCGCAATGGAGACTCCCGCCAAGCGCGGCGGAGGTGGGAAGTGGCACAACCGGATGCGCACCGCTCCGAGGCGGCTACTTCACCGCCGCCAAGTCGACCCACGCCTCGTCGCCCTCCATGGAGCGCACCTTCACCTTCTCGCCCTTCTGCTCCACCACCTTCACGCGCGTTCCCGAGCCCAGTCCCGCGCTGGCCCGGCTCGCCGGAGCCGGCTGCGCCAGCGTCTTGCTGTAGAGCTGGTCGATGCGCGCCTGGTCCTTCTTCCGCTCGATGACGAGGTTGCTCGTCATCTGCTGCGCGGCGTAGGCGCTCTGGAGATCCCCGGCCTGGGCGTTCTTCACGTCCTCGTCGTTCGCGAGCGCCTCCGCGGCCTTCTTGGACAACTTCGCGTCCTCCTTCAGGTACGCCCCGCCCTTCTTCGCCTCGGCCACCGAGCGCACCTGGTTGCGCTGCAGGTAGAAGTGACTCGCGATGTGCAGCACCTTGCCGTCGCCGTAGCGGAACATCACCGCCACCGGCGCCGCGCCGTACTTCTTCTTCATCTCCCGGCTCTCCACCAGCACCTCCACCTTGTCCGGTGCGAGGACTCGGATGGGGTAGGACGAGCCCTCCAGCCACCACTTGGGATTCGCATTCGCCAGGTGCAGGTGCTTGAGCAGGTTGCTGCCGCTGGACTCCTTCACCTGCACCTCCACCACGTCGTCCGCCGTCTCGCGGCCGTTGAAGGCGATGAAGCCGGGGAAGGCCTTCTCCACCACGTTCGTCAGCGCCCAGTCCGTGGTGTAGAGGAAGCCACCCGCGTTGACGAACTTGCGCACCTTCTCGAGCCCCTTCGGCCCCAGGCTGCCCGAGCAGTTGATGATGAGGAGCTGCTTCGCGTTCAGCGGGGTGCGCGCGAGCTGCATCGGCGTCACCACGACGTGCGGCACGCCCACCTCGCGCAGCACGTCCTCCACGCGGTCATACTCGCCGGAGACCACCACCACCTCGGCGGCCTCCACCTTCTGGAGGACGGCGTAGTCCTCCGGGCGCTCCTCCTGCATCCGGGCCTTCAGCACCTTCGCCGCCGCCTTGTTGGCGGTGGACATCTTCGCCTCGCCCAGCGGCGGGTCACCGGCGAGCGCGGGCAAGGCAAGGCACAGCACGCCGACGAGCGCGGCGCGCAGGGTACGGACGAAGAACATGGAACAGCCTCTCCAGGCAGGTGCGCGGTGTGATGAGAGGCTTCAACGGGCGGGGCGGGAAATAGTTCTCTGCCTTTCCAAGACTCCGAGCACGGAGCCCTCCGCGTCACACTCGAAGAGATTGCGCAGGCCGTGCGCAAGCACCATGGAGAGTTCGAGCTGACACGGCTGGCCGAGGCCGCCGAGTACCGGAAGACGCTCGCCATCCTCGAGGAGGAACGCGCGGCGTCTCCGAGACGAAAGGCCGCCGTGTCCGCCGCGGAGCGCGCCGTGACATGACACACGGCGCTCCGGCGGGGAGTCCCGCCGGGCGCCAGGGCGCGGATGGAGGCGGGACTACTGCATCCGCTCTTCCACGAGCTGCTGGACGCGCTCGTAGTACTCATCGACGCGGTACTCCTCCTTCAGCTCGGCCAGCTCCGCGCTCATCGCGTCGTCCTGCGCCTGCGTCCAGCTCAAGGTGTCGCCGAGGGCAATGGCTCGCGCCATGCCGGGCGAGGAGCATGCACACCGGGGGGTGTACGGGCTGAGCAACCAGAATCCGCCACTGTTGCTGTTGAGGTACGAATTGACGATGGAGTTGCACTCGCCAGGGGTAGACGCCGACACCGTCGTCCAGTTGATCACAGTTTTGTAGTCAGGCCCGCCGTCCCCGCCCACGGCGAACTGCTGCAGCGTAGCCGTGCAGTTGCCGTGGAACGTCGGGTTCGGGTTGGTGGGGGTGCCACCTCCGTAGGTCTTGACGAAGCCACCTCCATAGGCGGCGGCATGCACGGAGGCACCGAAGCCCGCGACGGCAATGGCAGCAACAAAGGTTACGAGCGTCTTCTTCATCTGTAGCTCCTTCAGGTGACCGGAGGGGCCCCACTGGCGGGGCGGTACCGGAGGTGGAGCCCGCGCCCGAAGCATGAAGCAAGCCACCCCGCGCTCCGTCTGGAGTTGCGCGAGCACCCGCTTCCCATGTGACGTGCGAAGTCACAAACCCACACATGGATGTGACGTCCGCCGCAACACGCGGAGCGTCAATCCCATACCAATCACATGGGCCTGCCCACGAACCCGCGGCGCTCAGCCCGGTGCGTCCGCCGCGTACCCGCGAGAGAGCGCCTCCAGCAGGTTGGCGAAACCGGCATCCGTCTCACGCAACCGCGCCCGGAGGACCGCGTCACGGAACCCGGGCCAGCGCAGGTGCATGACCGCCGTCGCGGCGTTGGCCCTCACCTCCGTGTCTGGTGATTCGAGCCCCTCCTGGATGAGCCGGCTCGACGCTTCGTCCTCGCGGTCGAGCACCATCGCCAATCGGACAAAGGCCGCCGGGTCATTCGCACCCTCGCGGCGAACGGCGTCCCTCAGTTCCTCGACGGAGTACGTGGAGAACCGACGTCCCAGCCCGGTGGTCAGGAGCGCGGCAGAGTCGGGGTCCGCCGCCGCCACGTGGAGGTAGCGCGCACGGCGGACGTCATCGAGCGTGACAGTGATGATGAGGTTCGGGTCCGCCGCATGTGTCCATTGGAAGACGACGACTCCGGGCGACTGGTGCACGACTCCGTTGGAGACGAACTGGAGGTCCGGCGACTTCGTCCCCCAGTCCCGCAGGAGCCGGTCGACCGACTCCAGCAGCTCGACGTCTGGAGGCGGCGACTTGAAGACCAGGTCTGGCATCGGGACTCCCCCTTCCAGTTGCTCAGGTGGACGACGACGCGGACTGCATGAAGCGATGCAGCCGGTCCGTCAGCAGCGCGCCGGCCTGCCGCGAATCGGTCGTGTCCTGGATCTGCCGGTCCCGGACGGTCGTCGCCAGCCAGCGGTCGAACGCCGCACCGACCTCGACGAGCGAGGCGCCGCCCGCCACGACCACCAGCCGCGTCTGGTCGCTGCGGAGCGCCTGCAGGAGCGAATCGAAGAGGACCGCATAGCTGCCCTGCCGCACGCGCGTGGGTGCGTTCGCGAGGGAAGGCTGGCCCAGGGCGAAACGCCGGAACGCGGCCTCGCCCTGCTGCGCGGAGCCGCCCACCGCCATGCCCGCCTGGCGGCCGTAGGTGACATCCTGCTCCGAGAGGACCCCGGCCTGTTGCAGCGCGGTGGCCACCCGGTACGCCGGCAGGCCACCCGGCGCGCGAGCGCTCTCGACGATGCGCAGGCCGCCGATGTCCGGTGTCCTCTGCCCCTGCTCCATCACCAGGTTCACCGACGGCCCGTAAGACGGGTTCCAGTTGTAGCGGGTGCGGTCGTTGTAGAGGGGATCCGTCTGGGGGAACGGGAGCGGCGCGCGTCCGCCGGGCAGGTGGCCCTGCGCGTAGGCGCCGAGCGTCGGCACCAGGAAGTTCTGTCCCTGCGGGGGACCACCGGCGGCGGGGAGGCGCACCTCGGTGGTGAAGCCCTGGATCGCCGGGTCGAAGAGCTGCTGTCGCTGCACCTGCTGCCGCCCGACGAGCGGCGGGGGCTGGAGCGTCACGTCCCCGGAGCGGATGCGGTCCGCGAGCAGGTTGATCTGCTCGGGGCCCAGGCGCTGCGGGGCAGTCTGCCCACCCCGGGCCGCGGCCTGCGCCGCCGCGAGCTGCTGGGCGAAGGGCGACGTGGACGGAGAGGCGGAGCCCAGCTCCCGCAGGAAGCTGGCGCGGGCCGCCACCAGCCGGGGCTCCAGCGCGCGCCCGATGAGGACCTCCGTGAGGTTGTCGTACATCGTGGCTTCCGGGTTGATGGTCGCCACCATCCGCCGGCCCTCGAAGGAGAGCGTCGTCAGCCGGTACTGGACCCGCCACATCGCCAGGCGGGCCATGACCAGCAGCCGTGGCGCTCCGCGCCGGATGAGCGGCTCCACGCGAGGACGCAGCTCGCGGACCGCGCGGTCCAGGTCGCGCTGCTTCTCCTCGGGCGTGCGTGTGTCCGCGCCCCGGACGGAGCTGGCGATGAACCGCCCCAGCCGCCGCGCCTGCGCGACAATCCAGTCCACCACCCTGTCCAGCGCCCGGTCGATGGGCTGACGCACGCGGTTGACGACGTTCGTCACCGCGTCGCTCACCCGCCCCAGGCCGGCGATGCGCGCCAGGAAGCTGATGACCAGCGTGAGCAGCCTGGCCATCGTCTGCTCGACACGGTTGGCTGCGGGGCCAATCGCGCCGCTGGCAATCGCCGCGAGCGAGTCGATGACGGACGCAGCGACCTGGGAGATCTGCCGCAGCCGCTCCACGAAGAACATCACCGTGTTGTAGGTGGCGATGATGGCCTGGATGAACGCGCCCGCCGGGTTGAGGCTCGTCACCAGGCGCGTAATCGCCGCCTGCACTACCCTGTCGCGCACGAAGGTCATGACCTGCTCCATGACCATCTCCCGCAGGTTCGACAGGCTCTGCTGAATCTGCTCCCACGCGGCGGCGGGCCCCTGGGTGACGAGCGTCCGGACGAGGCTGAACGCCGTCTCCATCGCCCGCACGGCCGGCTCGCCCACGGCGCGCACCAGCTTCTGACGGCCTTGAGCAAATCGTAGCCGCGGGTGCCCTCGGCCAGCCGCGCCAGGGGACGCAGGATGGCGTCCTTCACCATCTGGACGATGCCGCTCACCATGGCGCGGGCGGTGCTGATGATGCGGTCGATGGGCTCCGTGAAGATGCGCCGGGCGCGCTCCCACACGCCGCCCAGGTTGAAGATGTCGCGCCAGCTCAGCGAGTCGAGGAAGCGGTTGATGGCGTCCCGGATGGCGCCGCCCGTCACGCCCAGGGATTGGATCTGCTGCTCCACCCACGCGCCCGCGCGCTCGAAGACGCCGTGGTTGTCGAGCGCCTGGGTGATGAGCCCGCCGCCGGGCATGAACTCCACCACCGCGCGGAGGATGTTGGCCGCGCTGCGCTCCACGCGGCCCATGTTGATGGGGTTCACCCCGAGGATGATGGTGAACATGCGGTAGCCGGGGATGTTGTTGGCCCGGTCCGCGAAGTAGTCGAGCGCGTCGCTGAGGCCCAGCCGCTGCACCCCGGGCCCCGAGGTCCGCCCGCTGACGTTGAACGACTCGCCCCGGGTCGCCGCCTGCGAGGCGCGGTCCGCTTCACGCTCGTGCGGGCCATCCTGCCCCTGGGAAGACTTCTGCACCGCCGAAGCGCCCTCCTGCTGCACGACGTGCGCGAGCTCGTGCGACAACAGCCGGACGTCCGTGGCCTGCTCGCCCTGGCCGAGGAAGACGTGGTTGCCGTAGGTGAAGGCCCGCGCGGAGAGCTGCTCCGCGGCGGTGCCCGCGCGCGCATCCGTGTGCACGCGCACCGCGTCGAAGTCGACCCCGAAGCTGCGCTCGGCGGCGCTGCGCACCGGAGGTGCCAGCGGCGCACCGCCGCCAGGAGCCCCGGGCAGCGGAGGCGCCGCCATCATGGGACGGGCCTCCGGCGACGCACTCACGGCCTGCGCGGAGGACTCCGGCTCCTGCCGCAGGTGGGCCATGGCGCGCAGGAGGCGGGGGCTCCGCCGGGCAGCACCACCCAGGCGAACGGCCGCGCCGCCCGGTGCGTTGGCGGAGGTGGCCACCGTCCCCGTGCGCGCGGGAGCCGGGGCGCGCGGACGCCGCGGAAGGACCTCGGGCCGGCGCGCGCGCGGGGGCTGGCATGCGTCAGCCCTCTCCGGGAGTGACAGCGGGCCAGGAGGCGCGAAGGGATGGGGCCATGGGCGCGCGCGGCCCCTGCCGCTGCCGCACCGCCTGCCGTGACGTCAGTCCCCCGGGCACGCGCATGCGAAAAGCATAGGCACCCGCTCTGACGCCTGTCGAACCGGGTATCACTGCCAGAAGCCCTCCACGCGGTGATGGCGCTGGCGTCCCACCCGACCGCACCCGACGCCCGCCAACGCGCTGCGTTGCCACGAGTGCGTCACGGCGCTCGGCCAGCGTACGTGCGACCGACCGCTCGTTGGCATCCCAATGAGCGCTGTCCGTCCGGACGCGGACAGCGACTTCTCCCGCAAGCACTGGGAGGGAATGCGAAACGTGGCATGTTCCGCCCCCCATGGCCGTCAGCGTCTTCGACCTCTTCAAGATTGGCATCGGTCCCTCCAGCTCGCACACCGTGGGGCCCATGCGCGCCGCACGAACGTTCGCGCAGCGGCTCGCGGAGGGCGGCAAGCTGGAGCGGCTCTCCAAGCTCAAGGTGGAGCTCTTCGGCTCGCTCGGCGCCACCGGCAAGGGGCACGGCAGCGACAAGGCGGTGTTGCTCGGCCTGCGCGGTGAGACGCCCGAGGGCGTGGACGTGGAGTCCATTCCCGCCATCGTCTCCCGCTGGCGCGCGGAAGGCCGCGTGGCCGTGCTCGGCCAGCGCGAGGTCACCTTCAAGGACGGCGAGCACCTGGTGATGCACCGCCGCCGCACGCTGCCCTACCACCCGAACGGCATGCGCTTCTCCGCCTTCGCCGCGGACGGCACGGAATTGGACTCGCGCGTCTACTACTCCGTGGGTGGAGGCTTCGTGGTGGACGAGACGGCGGCCGACGGCCAGAGCCCGATTCGCCCGGACACCACGTCCCAGCCCTTCCCCTTCCATTCAGCCGCCGAGCTGCTGGCCCACTGCGAGCGCGAGCGCCTGCCCATCAGCTCCATCATGCTGGCCAACGAGAAGACGTGGCGCAGCGAGGAGGAGATTCGCTCCGGGCTGCTGCGCATCTGGGAGGTCATGCAGGCCTGCGTGCGCCGGGGCTGCACCAGCGGCGGCATCCTCCCCGGAGGCCTCAAGGTGGAGCGGCGCGCCGCGGCCATGTACCAGCGGCTGCTCAGCCGTCCCGAGGCCGGGCTCACCAACCCGCTCACCGTGCTGGACTGGGTGAACCTCTACGCGCTCGCCGTCAACGAGGAGAACGCCGCGGGCGGCCGCGTCGTCACCGCGCCCACCAACGGCGCGGCGGGCATCATCCCCGCGGTGCTGCACTACTACTGGCGCTTCGTGCCGGGAGCGAACGACGACGGCGTGGTGCGCTACCTCCTCACGGCCGGCGCCATCGGCGTGCTCTACAAGGAGAACGCCTCCATCAGCGGCGCGGAGGTGGGCTGCCAGGGCGAGGTGGGCAGCGCGTGCTCCATGGCCGCCGGTGGGCTCACCGAGGTGCTGGGCGGCTCGCCGCTGCACGTGGAGAACGCGGCGGAAATCGCCATGGAGCACAACCTGGGGCTCACGTGCGACCCCATCGGCGGGCTCGTGCAGGTGCCGTGCATCGAGCGCAACGCGATGGCGTCCGTGAAGGCCATCAACGCCACGCGCATGTCCATGTCCGGCGACGGGAAGCACTTCGTCAGCCTGGACAAGGTCATCAAGACGATGCGCGACACCGGCCGCGACATGAAGGACAAGTACAAGGAGACGGCGCGCGGCGGCCTCGCCGTCAACGTGCTGGAAGTGGCCAACCTGAGCGTCGGCCTCCCGGAGTGCTGACGGTCCGCTGGAACGAGCACGGCGGCCCCCGTCTCCAGGAGCCGCCGCGTCGCTACACCCGAAGCACCGGGCGGACTACCCGCGCATGTACATGGGGAAGCGCAGCTCGATGGGCGCGGTAGTCACGCCGGCCGGCCTCGATTTGAGAACGTCTCTATTTTCTCACCAGGCCAGGAAAAGTTGCATGGGGCCACCCGGCCCGAGCCCCTGTCAGACGGGACACCCCTTCGTTGCATTGTGAATGCTGCAAACAGGCGGAAAGATGGGAAGTCGCGGTTACCCCTACCGCACCAGCGCACGCCCCCGCGGCGCTCGAGGAACCCATCCAATGACAAACATCCAGCCAGGACCCACCCGGGTCATCCAACACCTGCTCACACGTCTGACCCTCGCGCTCGCCTTCGTCCTGACGGCGCTGCCCGTGGGCGGCGCGTGGGCGCAGCCGACGTATTCCATCTTCCCCGCGAACAGCACGCCGGCCGTCGCCTCGGTGACCAACGACTTCGCCGCAGTGGAGTTGGGCGTGAAGTTCAAGGCCGACGTGAATGGCGACATCGTCGGCCTGCGCTTCTACAAGGGCGCGAGCAACACCGGCGCGCACGTGGGCCATGTCTGGAGCGCCGCCGGTGCGCTGCTGGCCACCGCCACCTTCACCAGCGAGACGGCCTCCGGCTGGCAGCAGGTGACGCTCACCACGCCGGTGCCCGTCACCGCTGGCACCACCTACGTTGCCTCGTACCACGCACCGGGTGGCGCCTATGCCTTCACCGACTTCGGGCTGTCCGCGGGCGCGGATGCGCCGCCCATGCACGCGCTGGCCGGGCCCACCAACGGTGGCAACGGCACCTTCGCGTACGGCCCCTCGGGCACCTTCCCCACCAACAGCTTCCACGACTCCAACTACTGGGTGGACGTGGTCTTCCGCCCGGCGGCGCCCGTCACCCTCTGGCCGACCACCGCCACGCCCACCGTCGCCTCGGTGACCAATGACTCCACCGCGGTGGAGCTGGGCGTGAAGTTCAAGACCGACGTGAGCGGCAACGTGCTGGGCATCCGCTTCTACAAGGGCACGGCCAACACGGGCACCCACGTGGGCAACCTGTGGAGCGCCGCGGGTGCGCTGCTGGGCACCGCCACCTTCACCAGCGAGACGGCCTCTGGCTGGCAGCAGGTGACCTTCGCGACGCCGGTGGCCATCGCCGCCAACACCACGTACATCGCCTCGTACCACGCGCCCGTCGGATCCTACGCCTTCGACAACGGCGGGCTCGCGGCGGGCTTGAATGCTCCACCCCTGTACGCGCTGCCCGGCACCGTCAGCGGCGGCAACGGCGTCTTCAAGTACGGCCCCGCCGGCACCCTCCCCACCGACAGCTTCCAGAACTCCAACTATTGGGTGGACGTGGTCTTCCAGGCCACGGGCGCGCCGCCGCCGACTCCGCCTCCGGCCGGCAACACGTACAGCCTCTTCCCCGCCACCGCGACGCCGGTCACCGCCACGGCCAACGACACGTCCTCCATCGAAGTGGGCGTGAAGTTCCGAGCGGACGTGGACGGCAGGGTGAAGGGCCTGCGCTTCTACAAGGGCGTGGGCAACACCGGCACGCACGTGGGCAACTTGTGGAGCAGCGCCGGGGCGAACCTGGCCAGCGCCACCTTCATCAGCGAGACGGCCGCGGGCTGGCAGCAGGTGAGCTTCGCCACGCCGGTGTCCATCACCGCGGGCACCACGTACGTGGCCTCGTACCTCGCGCCGTTCGGCGGCTACTCCTTCGACTCCAACGGCCTGGCCAGCGGCGTGGACGCGCCGCCCCTGCACGCGCTGCCCGGGACGACGAGCGGCGGCAACGGCGTGTTCGCCTATGGCGCGCTGTCCACCTTCCCCAACAGCAGCTACCAGAACTCCAACTACTGGGTGGACGTGGTCTTCGAGCCGACCAGCGCCCTGCCCCGCCCGGGCCTCTTCGGCTCCGGCCCGGTGCTGGTGGCCACCGACCCGACCAACCACTTCACCGACTACCTGAAGGAAGTGCTCAAGGCGGAAGGGCTCACCACCTTCGCCACCACCGACGCGGGCAACATCGGCGGCTCGGTGTCGCTCAATGACTACAAGGTGCTCATCCTCGGCGAGGAGACGCTGAGCGCGGCCCAGGTGACGCTCGTCACCAACTGGGTGAACGCGGGCGGCAGCCTCATCGCCATGCGCCCCGCGGCCAACCTCGACACGCTGCTCGGCCTCAACCCCTCCGCGGGCACGCAGGACGACGGCTACCTCCTCATCGACACCACCCAGGCGCCGGGCACCGGCCTCACCGCGGAGACGATGCAGTACCACGGCACCGCGGACCGCCACACCGTGGTGTCCGGCACGCGCGCGGTGGCCACGCTGTACTCGGACGCCACCACGCCCACGACGTACGCGGCCATCACCCTGCGCACGGTGGGCAGCGGCAGGGCCATCGCCTTCGCCTTCGACCTGGCGAAGTCCGTCGTCCTCACGCGCCAGGGCAACCCTGCGTGGCAGGGACAGAACCGCGACGGCTCCTCCATTGGCCCGGGGGCACGCGCCAGCGACATGTTCTACGGCAACGCGTCCTTCGACCCGAAGCCGGACTGGGTGAACCTGGCCAAGGTGCAGATTCCCCAGGCGGACGAGCAGCAGCGGCTGCTGGCCAACCTGATTCACCTCACCAGCGCCACCCCGCTGCCGCGCCTCTGGTACTTCCCCAGCGCGAAGAAGGCGGTGGTCGTGATGACGGGCGACGGCCACCCGGGCGGCGCCATCACCCAGCGCTGGCAGAACTACCTGACGGCCAGCCCCACCGGCTGCAACGTGGACGACTGGCAGTGCGTGCGCGGCACCGTCTACGACTTCGTCGGCGGGCTCACCGCGACGCAGGCGGCGAGCTACACGACGCAGGGCTTCGAGTACGCCCTCCACATCAACACCAACTGCGGCGACTACACGTCCACCTCGCTGGACCCCTCGTTCTACACGCCGCAGCTCGCGAGCTTCGCGTCGTCGTACCCCGGCATCCCCGCGCCCATCACCAACCGCACGCACTGCATCGCGTTCAGTGACTGGGCCACGCAGCCGAAGGTGTCTCTGAGCCACGGCATCCGGCTGGACACCAACTACTACTACTGGCCGGACTACTGGGTGCAGGACCGTCCGGGCGTCTTCACCGGCTCGGGCCTGGCCATGCGCTTCGCGGACGTGGACGGCACGCCCATCGACGTCTACCAGCTCGCCACGCAGATGACGGACGAGTCGGGCCAGTCCTACCCGCTGCACATCGACACGCTGCTGGCCAACGCGCTCGGGACGAAGGGCTACTACGGCGCCTTCAACGCCAACATGCACGTGGACTCGGACCCGTCCGCGGGCGCCTCGGGCTCGGCGGCCATCATCGCCTCGGCCCAGCGCGAGGGCGTGTCCGTCATCACCGCGAAGCAGCTCCTCGCGTGGCTGGACGCGCGCGAGGCCACGCAGGTGTCCTCCGTCGCCTTCACCGGCACGGCGCTCACCTTCACCGTGGCCTCTCCGGCGCGCAACCTGTCGCTCATGGTGCCCACGCGCACGGCGACAGGCCTCACGCTCGTCTCGGTGAGCCGCAACGGCACGGCGGTGACGACGGCGGCGCAGACCATCAAGGGCGTGGGCTTCGCGTTCATCAACGGCGCACAGGCCGGCACCTACACGGCCACCTACAACTGAGTCGCTCCCCACCCCGTCCCACGGGGTGAGACACCGGCGGCCCGGCGCGGAGTCATCGCGCCGGGCCGCTCTGTTTTCGCGCGAGGTGCGTGGACACGCCTGACCCGACGTGAGGGGTGAGAGGGGCGGCGGGGTGCGTCTTGCGTCGGGTTGCCCGGGGGCTCTATGACGCGCCCCGGCCCGTCCCCCATTGGGCCCGTCCAAAGGACACACACCCCATGCTCAAGAAGATTCTCGGCGGCCTCGCCGCCGTCATCCTCGTGCTCGTCGGCGTCATCGCCACCCGTCCCGCCGAGTTCAGCGTCCAGCGCAGCGCCACCCTGCCCGTGCCGGCCGACGCCGCCTTCGCAGTGGTGAATGACTTCCACCGCTGGAAGGAGTGGTCGCCGTGGGAGAAGCTGGACCCGCAGCAGAAGACCACGCACACCGGCGCGGAGTCCGGCACCGGCGCGGTCTACGCCTGGGTCGGCAACGACGATGTCGGCGAAGGCCGGATGACCATTGAAGAGAGCAAGCTCAACGAGCTCGTCCGCATCAAGCTGGAGTTCATCAAGCCCTTCGCGTCCACCAGCACCACCACCTTCACGTTCAAGCCCGCCGAGGGCGGCACCGAGGTGACGTGGGTGATGGCCGGCAAGAACGACTTCATGGGCAAGGCCTTCAGCCTGTTCATGGACATGGACAAGATGGTCGGCGGGGACTTCGAACGGGGCCTGGCCAGCATGAAGACGGTGGCCGAGGCCGACGCGAAGCAGCGCGCCGAGGCCGAGGCCGCGCGCGTGGCCGCCGAGAAGGCCGCCGCGGAGAAGGCCGCCGCCGAGGCCGCTGCTGCCGCCGCCGCAGCGCAGCCCGCCGAGGGCGCGCCCGTCGTCGCAGAGCCCACGCCGTGATGAGCCGCTGAGCTTCACCGCGCCCCGTGCGATGCGGGTTCCCGCTACCGGGGCGCGGCGCCGTTTCGCGCGCTCGTGGACATTGTCTCTACTTGAAGCGCGCCGCAGTGCCCACTCGCTGACGCCTCGCGGGCACTGCGCTGCACTCCATCGCCGCGCACCGGCACTGGGCGCGCGAGGCGCCTCCGCCGGCATAGCCTCAGTGGGGCATCCGGCCCACGAACACGCCCAGCACGAAGGCCAGCACGGCGAGGGTGGCCACCCAGAGCATGGAGACTCCCTTCGGCCGCGCCTGGACTGAAGGGGAGATGCGCACCGCCGCCTGCTCCTCCGGGACGATGATGCGAACCTTGATGACGGCCTGGGTGAGCACCGCCTCCACGTCCCCCAGGAAGCGCTCGTACTCCTCCGCCTGCATCTCCAGGGGCTGGCCGTGGTGACTCTCATACCGCTTCGCCACGCCCTCGAAGTTGCGAAGCTGCGCCTCGCGCTTGGACACGTCCACCCAGCCGCACATCAGCGACGGCGAGCTGCCCTTGCGGGGCACGAGGGAAATCGCCTGCCGCGCCAGCTTCCCGCCCGCCGTGCTCGGCCCTTCCGGCTCGTCGATGCGCAGCACCCGGTGCGGCCCCCGGCCATACATCTTCGAGGCCAGCGCACGCCGCAGCTCCTCAGCGAGCAGCGCCGAGTGGTTCGCGAACATCGTCCGCAGCGCCGGGGACTCCTCCTCCGCCGCGCCCTTCCCCTTCGCGGGCTCCAGCGGATTCAGCCGCACCACGCCCACCTTCTCCGGCGCCGGGCTCGTCCGCTTCTCCCCGCCCTTCGCCAGCCAGCCCGTCGCCGGCTTCGCGCTGGCCTTGCCCGCGGGCTTCTTGCTCTGGATGTCCGTGGCGACGTCCGCCGGCTCCCGCGCCTTCCCGCCCGCCTTGCCCGCCCGCGCGGGCTTGTCCTCCACGGGGCCCATGCGCGTCGCGTTCGGGTCGCCCGCGCCCAACGGAGCCATGCGCGTCTCGATGGGCCCCGTCTCCAGGGGCGCCATGCGCGTCTCCTCGGGACGGGTGAGGATGGGGATGTCCCGCGTCGCGTCCGCGTCCTCTTCCGGCGCGATGCGTGTCTCGTCGGAGCGCCCCGGACTGCCGGCCCTCCTCTTCCCGTTGGACATGTGCGGCCCTCTCCCGACGGAGCATACTTCAAGGCCGGGGCCCTGCCCGTCAACGGAGGCCCCGGGACACCGTCGTCAGGGCACCAGGCGCACCGTCAGCGTGCGCGCGTCGGAGCGGCCCTGGTCGTCCACGGCCCGCACCACGTACGTGCCCGGCCGCGCCGACCAGTGCAGGGGCTCGCCGCGCGGCGCGGTGCCCACGAGCTGCTCGTCCACGAACCAGAACACCCGCCGCACGTCCGCGTCCGTCACCACCGCCAGCGGCACCGTCTGCGGCGCCGTCGCGGACACGCGCAGGTTGTAGTCCACGCCCTCCTCCGGCGTGGTGATTTGCGGCGCGGTGCCCTCGCTCGCGCGCTGCTCCAGCCCACACGTCGCGTCCTCGGCGGGCGGCACGCGCCGGGGCATGCCCGCCTTCTGGAACAGGCGCAGCAGGTCCGACGGCCAGAACTCGAACACCTCCGCGCGCGTCGAGGGCCCGGGCGCGCAGGTCCTCAAGCCCGTACGCGTGTCCACCAGCACCTCGCGGTGCACGTCGCAGGCGCGGATGGGAGAGATGCCCGGGATGAACCAGGTACTCGCCTTCCGGTGACAGTGCCGCCCGGGGATGCCGCCGGACAGCGCGCACACCTGCACGCGGCTGACGCCGGGCGGCGGGGACGGGTGTACGCGCCGCACGTCGGAGTCCTTCGAGCGCAGCGAGTCCACTACTTCAAACATCAGCGGCGCGGCGGCCGTCTGCCCCACGAAGGCAGGGTTGGGCTGCCCGTCGAAGTTGCCCACCCACACCGCCACCACGTACGGCCCCACCACGCCCACGCTCCACGCGTCCCGGAAGCCGGTGGACGTTCCCGTCTTCCACGACACCGGCACCGTGTCCCGTGCCCACTCGGCGCGGAAGGACTGCGCGGGCCGCGGGCCCTTCGCCAGCGAGTCCAGCACCATGAAGCTGGCCTCGGCGCTCAGCATCCGCACGCCCTCGTCGCGGGGCGCATCCACGGACAGCCGCAGCGGGCGGAGCACGCCCCCGTTGGCGAGCATGGCGTACAGCTCCACCAGCTCCACCATGGATACGCCCGCGGAACCCAGCGCGAGCGACAGGCCGTAGTACGACTCCTCACGCAGGCCCGTGACTCCCGCCTGCCGCAGGAAGCCGTACAGGCCGGGCGCGCGGAGCTGCTTCGCCAGCGCCACCGCGGGGATGTTGCGGCTGCGCACCAGCGCCTCCTCCGCCGCCAACGGCCCCACGTATTCGCCGTCGAAGTTCTCCGGGTCATACCCCCGGAAGCCGGTGGACGCGTCCTTCAGCATGGTGCGCGGGTGGAGCAGCCCCTGGTCGAAGCCCAGCCCGTAGATGAAGGGCTTGAGCGCCGAGCCCGGCGAGCGCTTCGCCTGAGTGCCGTCCACCTGCCCGTCGATGCCTACGTCGAAGAAGTCCGCCGACCCCACCGCCGCGCGCACCTCCAACGTGCGCCAGTCCACCAGCATCGCCGCCGCGTTGCGGATGCCCACCTCGCGCCGCCGCTCCACGTACTGCCGCACGTGGCGCTCCAGCAGCTTCTGCAGGGACAGGTCCAACGTGCTCTTCACGCTGGAGCCGGCGGGGCTCGCGCGCAGCGCCCGGCCCACGAAGTGCGGCGCGAGGAAGGGCAGCTCCTCCGGCGTGCGCACCGGGAGCGGCTGGGACAGGAGGGCCCGGCGCTCGCCGTCCTCCGGGTGGAGCACGAGCCACCGCTCGAACAGGCGCAGTCGCGCCGCCGTCAGTGCACCGGCGTCCTTGCCCGGGTCCCTGCGCGCGGGGCTCTGCGGGACGACGGACAGGGTGAGCGCCTCCGCCAGAGACAGCCGCTCCACGTCCTTCGCGAAGTAGACGAGGCTGGCCGCCCCCACGCCCTCCACGTTGCGCCCGTACGGCGCGAGGTTGAGGTACGCCTCCAGGATTTCGTCCTTGGAGTAGGTGCACTCCAATTGGAGCGCCCGCAACATCTGCCACAGCTTGCCGCCCGGCGTGCGCGACTCGATGCCGTAGCGGATGCGCGCCAACTGCATGGTGAGCGTGGAGCCGCCCATGCGGCGCCCGCGCGCCAGGTACGTGCTCCACACGGCGCGGCCCAGCGCCACGGGGTTGACGCCGATGTGCTCGCGGAAGTGCTGGTCCTCGTGGAGCAGCGTGGCCTCCACCAGCACCGGGGGAATCCGCTCCAGCGGCACCCAGAGCCGGTACTTCTCGTCCGGCGACAGGGTGAGTCGCAGGAGCCGGCCCTCGCGGTCGAACACCGCCTGCGAGAAGCCCAACTCCTCCCGCAGCGGCGGCCGGGGCACCGCGGCGTACAGCACCGCGAGCCCCAGCACCGCCAGCAACCACCGGCGCCACCGCCTTCGCTTCACGGCTTGCTCACCGTCACCTTCGTGCCCACCGAGCGCGCACGCACGCCGCGGTCATACATGCCCTCGGCGAAGGCCGGCGGCATCACGAACGCGCCCGTGTTGGTCGCCTTGATGCGGTAGATGTACTCGGAGACGTTGCTGCCCACCGTGCCGTAGAGCACCACCCGGTCCTCGCGCACGTCCACGTACTCGGGCGAGAACGAGGAGCGGTCGCTGCCCACCGGCGGCACCCAGCCGCCCGCGACGGGCTCGGGCTCCTGGTAGTACGACTCCTCGCCCTCCCCCTCGTCGGAGGAGTCCTCGGAGCTCTCGGAGGACTCCTCGGATTCGGACTCCTCCTCGGAGGGCGCAGCCGGCTTCTCCATCACCACCTCGAAGCCACCGGGCAGCAGGTCGGTGATGGCCACGTGGGAGACGTTGTCGCCCACCGCGCGCAGTTTGAGGTGCACCTCCACCTCGCCGCCCAGCGGCACCTCCGTCACCACCTTGCCGTCCAGCCCCTGAAGCTCGCGCTGCACTTCCAGCCGCTGGACGATGGGCTGCGTGGGGACTTCAAGGTCGTAGCCGGCCTGCGTCACCTGGAAGAACAGCGGCGCATCCGTGGGCCCCTGCACGCGCACGCCGGTGGCCTGCTCGGAGAAGGCCACCTGCGGGAAGAGGCCGTCCGGCATCGTGAGGGGACGGAGCGAGTCCGCCACCTTCTCCAGGATGGCCGCTCCGCTGCGCGACGGCATCCCCTGCGCGCCCAGCGCCTGGGCATACGCCTCCAGGCCGAGGATGGCGTACGCGGAGGACAGCGTGTTGAAGCGCTCCTCGGTGATGGGGTTCGTCATGCCGACCAGCATGTCGCCGGTGACGGCCTTGAGCCGCTCCGGGAAGTGGCGCGACAACAGGTAGAGCACCTGTGAGTCGTAGACGAGCCCGTCATAGAGCGAGGCGTAGTCCGACTCCTGCGGCGTCCCCACGCGCACCTTCTTCAGCGCGGCCTCGGCCTCCTTGTCCTGCTTGAGCAGCTTGTGCGTCGCCGCGAGGTACGCAGCCGTCAGGTCCGTGGGCCAGGCCTCCGCGGCATTCGTGTCCAGCCACTCGCGCAGCGACACCACCACCGGGCGGGACACCTTGCCGTTGCGGGTGAGCACGTACTGCGCATACGCGATGTTGCGCGCCTGGGTCAGGTCGGAGGGCGTACGGCCCACCAGCACGGTCAGCCACGTGAGGCCCCGATTCATCACCTCGGGCGGCACCGCGAAGCCGCGCTCCTTCGCCTCGGTGAGGAAGTGCAGTGCGTAGATGCTCGGCAGCGTGGGCGCGTACGAGTTGGCCGCCCACAGGCCGAAGGCGCCCTCCTCGTTCTGCCGCGAGCGCAGCGTCTGCAGCGCGGCGGCGAAGGAGGCCTCGGCCACCTGCGGCCCCTGCCCCATCAGCTCACGCCGGCCCTTCAGCACCACCGCCGGGAAGGCGCGGCTGACGAGCTGCTCGGTGCACCCGTAGGGGTACTTCTCCAGATACGTGGACAGGCCGCGCGCCAGGCCCAGGGGCAGCGGCGACGCGCTGACCTCCAGCGTCCGGTAGGCCCCGTGCATCTTCCGGGACACCGCCACGTCCGCCTTGCCGTCCTTGAGGTGGCCGCCCGCCACCGAGGTGAGGTAGGGCACCGCGGGTCGCACGCTCAGGTCCACCGACTGCTTCACGCGTTCCTTGCCCATGGACGCGGTGAAGGCCAGCGTCCCCGAGCCGAGCACCGACTTCGCCCGCACCCGGAACGTCGTGCTCGCCTCGCGGCCCTCGTCGATGTCGAGCGGCCGCTTCGCCTCGTCCAGCACCTCCAGGTGCTCGGACGTCTTCAGCTCCAATGTCACCTTCGCGCCCTTGCCGGAGCCCTCCACGCTGTTGGCCACCGCCACGCCCACGTTGAACTCGTCCCCGGGCGCGACGAAGGTGGGCACGCTGGGCGTAATCACGAACGGCCCGCGGATGATGGCCCGCTTGCTGGCGGAGCCCACGGACTCCGTGCCCACGGCGACGGCCATCACGCGCAGCTCGCCGTTGAAGGAGTCCGGCACGTTGTAGACGAGGTCCCTCTCCGTCTCGTCGATGTCCACGACGCCGGACCAGTACGCCACCGGCTTGTCCCTCTTGCGCTTGAAGGGGTTGAGATTCTTTCCGATGGCGGCCGCGCCCTCGTCGTCACCGCCCATGGCGGACACCGCCCGGGACACGGAGAACTCCGGCAGCAGCAGGTCCAGAATCTGCCCGGTGCGCACCTCGAGCGCGCGCTTCTTGAAGAAGTGCGCCAGCGGGTCCGGCGTCTGGTAGCCGGCCACCTGGAGGATGCCCTCGTCCACCGCGAACACCACCACCTTGCCGGCGCGGTTGCCGCGGTAGCGGATGCGGTACGGCTCGCCGGGGCGGGCCTTGTCCGCGCTGGTGAGCGTCACCTGCAGCGCGCGGCTGTCGCGGTTCACGGAGAACGGAACCACGCCGTAGCTCAGCGGGCTCATGAAGATTTCCTGCGAGTCCATGGCGCGGACGAACGTCACGTTGACGTAGCCGTTGCCCTCCAGGCCCGGCGGCAGGCGGATGGTCTGCACCGTGCTGGTGGCATCCGCCTTGAACCATTTCCACGCGTAGACGCGGTCTCTCTCAATCGTGATGAGGCCCGCGCCGGTGTAGGGCGCCTTGACGCTCAGCTCGATGTCGTCGCCCGGCGAGTAGTCCTGCTTCGCGAGCTTCACCTCCAGCTCCGCGTTCTTCTCCAGCGCGCGCGTGAGGTTGGCCTGGCCCGCCACGGAGTACTCCACGCGGCTGAGCTCGGTGCCCTCCGCGTCCTTCACCACCACCACGAAGTCACCGGGCTGGTCGGTGGACAGCGCGTACTTGAAGCCCGCCTCGGCGATGGGCAGATCACGCGTGCGCACCGTGATGTCGCGGCGCACGGACTGGTAGCGGTACGTGCCGTTGGACTGCTGCGTGAGGACGGACACCCAGCGCTGCTCGATGAGCTCCGCCTTCAGGCCCTGCACCGCCAGCTTCTTCAGCGTGGGGTCCACGGCGATGAAGTCCACCGAGCGCGCGGAGCCCTGGCTCAGGTAGTACAGCCCGCCGTCCGGCTTGAAGCCCACGAGGTACGGCAGCGGCGACACCAACAGCGACGCCTCGGACGACACGCCGCGCCCGCCCTCCGCCTCGTAGCCCTCCGCGAGGAAAGACACGCGCCAGGTGGCCTTCTCGAACTTCTCCAGGCCCAGCTCCAGCTCCACCTCGCCATTCTCGTCGGTGGTGGTGTCCTCCAGGCGCTCGGTGAAGGTGCGCTGGGCGCGCAGCGGGTCATGGAAGAGATAGCCGGGGTACTTGCGGAAGCTGGGGTACGCCGGGGAGAGGGACACCTCGGCGGACACGCGCCGGTCGGCGGCGGGGATGCCGAAGAGGTTCTTCAGCGTCACCTGGCCCTTGAGGTCCTTCGGGGGCACCCAGCCCTCGGTGCGCTCGGCGCTGAAGCGCGTGGTGATGCGCATGCGGTCGGGGAGGAACTCCTCCACGCGTACGGTGGTGGAGCCGAGCAGGCTGCCCCGCTTGCCGTCCTTCACCACGTAGAGATTCACCTGGTAGTTGCCCGTGGGGGACGTCTCCTCCGTCGTGTACTGGAGCCCCTCCAGGCCCACGGCGGAGAGGGTGAGCTTCTTCTTGTGCACCTCCAGGCCGCGCGGGTCGATGACGGCCGCCTCCAGCGGGACGCCGGTGGGCGGGCGGCTCCAGTCGGACGCCTTCACCACCAGGGCCACGTGAAAGGTGTCCCCGGGGCGGTAGAGGCCACGGTCGGAGAAGAGGAAGGCGGAGAGCCGGTCCGGCGTGGAGCCGCTCTCCACGCCGCCCACGTCGAAGCGGCTGAAGTTGAGCTGCCGGTCATACCGGTTGACGGGGATGAAGGCGAAGTCGTCGCCCTTGCTCGCCAGGTACACGATGGGCGCGCGCTCGCGCACGAAGTCCGTCAGCTTCGGGAAGGCGGCATGGCCGTCCACGTCCGTGGTGGCGCTCACCACCGGCAGGCCGTTCTTGCCCAGCACGCTCACCGTCACGCCCTCCGCGGGCTGGCCGGCGCCGAGGCTCTGCACGAAGACGTCATGCGAGCCGTCCGCGTTGTCCTTCACCACCAGCCCCAGGTCCGTCACCAGCAGGAGCCGCGCGTCCTCCTTGCCGGTGGTCTGCTTGTGCACCGGGTCCCAGCTCTGGACCTTGAAGAAGAACAGGCCGCGCCGCGAGGACGAGGCGTTCTCCGGCGTGAGGTAGGGCGCGAGGTCGAACGCGGCGTACTGCGCCTTGCCACGGCCGGCGCCCTCCAGCGGGCGCACCTCGTTGAAGGACTCGGAGATGTTCTCCTCGTTGAAGTTGTAGGAGTTGAACTCGGGGTGGGCGAAGCGCCCTTCCGTCTGCGTAATCAGGTGGTTGAGCTGGTCCGGCAGCACGCGGCCGAGCGCGAAGCGCAGCGCCTTCACGTCGCGCGACATCACCGTCACCTTCTTCTCGCCCGCGAGGCTGAGCAGCGCGCCCTCGTGGAGGATGCTCACCTCCTCGGGATAGGCCGGCACCTGAAGGATGGTGTCGTAGCGCTCGGCCAGCACGTAGCCGCCCGCGGACTGCGTGCCCTTGTTGAGCCGCACGTAGAGCGAGCGCCCCACGTCCGCCTGGACGCGGAAGCTGTGCAGCGTGGCGAACTCCGAATCCGTGGGCACCGCGTCCAGCTTCAGCTTCGCGGAGGCCGGCAGCAGCTCCTCGCCGATGGTCGCCACGCCGTAGTCACTCCACGCGGCGTTGGGCACCACGGGCTGGCCGTCCTTCGCGGGCCGGTCCTTGGGGAGCACCCAGACCTGGAGATTCTTGCGCAGCTCCGCCTCGGTGACGCCGGTGGTGAGGTTGAGCACCAGTACCTGCTCCGGCTCGTAGCGGTCATTGCGCACGAGCGACACCTCGGAGCCGCCCACGTGGAAGTACGTGAACATGCCGGGGATGGTGACGCGGCGCTCCTGCCGGTCCGCCGTGCCGTCACCGCCCCGCGCCGCGCGGATGCCGGGCGCCACCATCAGCGTCATCGGCGTGTCGTTCTGCGGGATGGAGATGAGGTCCGACTGGAGGTACGCCTGTCCCTTGAGCTTGTCGTAGGTGACGTTGAACGGGAAGCTGTCGGAGCTCGCGCCGAGCAGCCCGCGCTTCTCCTCGCCCAGCCGCAGCGACAGGTTGCGCACCAGCGTCGCCGGGTCTACCGCGTGGGAGAACGTCAGCGTCGCCACCACGCGCTTCTCCTTCGGATTGCGCGGGTCCTCGTAGAACTCGAGGTTGGAGATGGACGCGGAGAAGGGCGCGGACTTGAAGGTCGTCTCGTACGCGTCCAGCAGGACGTGGTCCGGGAACAGCGTGCGGTCCAGCGAGACCTTGTACTCCTGCCCTACCGCCCAGTCCTCCGCCGGGGTGAAGGTGAGCATCTGGTCACTGGCCCAGCGCCATTCCCCCTTCACCACGGGCGTCATCGTGATGCCGGCCGTGACGGGCTTGCCGATGGCCTCCAGGCGCGCCACCGAGCCGGTGAAGTGCAGATACACCGGCATCGGCTGGGTCTGCTCCTCCAGCTTCGTCAACGGAGGGTTGGTGGCGGAGAGCGCGTAGCTCACCGGCTTGGGGCGGTTCTGGTACCAGCGGTAGCCGGCATCCGCGCCCACGACGAGCAGCACCAGGGCGAGGAGCGAGAGCGCGAAGCGCTTGGGATGCTGACGGACCTTGTCGATGCCACGGCGCGCGGTGCCGGCAGAGGCACGGCCCAGCGAGGCGGCCCAGGAGGGCGGGGTCCAGCGAAGCTCTCCGAATACGCGCGTGAGGAACCGCGGTCGGGGCGGAGTGGGTTCCGATTCGTTTGAGGACATGGAGTGGGGTGCGGCGCGAGATGCCTGTCCGGGAAGGAGCAAGCAGGGGGCCAGCTACGGCGGATGTAAGCACGAGTCGGGCCGTGGAACGAAGCCACGGGACGTGGGCGGCCAGCCACGGGGGCCTGTGCGCGCACAGCCGCGCCTCCACGCCCGTGCGTGGCTGGCTGGCCGCTTGCCCGCTAGTGGGAGCCGGACGACGTGGACGAGGAGGAAGACGAAGAGGAGGACGCGCCCGGCCAGGGCGTGCGGAAGTTCCGGTGCGAGCCGCCGCCCGGAGGCGCGGGCCTCGACGGAGGGAGCGGCGTCCCCGGGCGGACGGGGGCGACGGCGTCGGGAGGGTCCACCACCACCACGACGGGGTCCTGGTCGATGAGCCCGCTCGCGAGGAGCGCTCCGGCGAGCAGCACGCCCAGGGACACGCCCATGAGGACCCGGCGGACGATGCGCCGCTTCGAGAGCGTCGGGACGGCCTCGGTGACGCCCTCCCCTACCACTCGAGCCTCGGCCTCCTGCGCCAGGGGCACTGGCTGCGTGGTGGCTTCGGCTGCCTGGGAGGGCGAGGGGGTCACCTCGCCCTGCCCGACCCCGGGGGCCTCGGGAGGCCTGGCCCGGGCGGCACGCAGGGCGGTGAGCGCGTCCGCCGCGGAGCCGAACCGCTCCGAGCGCTTCCGAGCCAGCAACCGCTGGAGGAACGACCGGAGCGGCGCGGAGCCCTGGACGTGCTGCTCGAAGGACAGCGCCAGCCCGTCATCGAGCAGGTCCGCCGGCATGCGGCCACTGAGCGCGTGCACCAGCGTGGCGCCCAGGGCGTACAGGTCGCTCGAGGGCTCCACCGTGCCACCGAGCTGCTCCGGCGGCATGTACCCGAAGGTGCCGACCAGCGTGGACCCGTGCGTCACGTCCCGCGCGAGGTGCCGGGCCGCGCCGAAGTCCACCAGCGCCGCGCGCCCGTCCGGGCGGAGGATGAGGTTGGCCGGCTTCACGTCGCGGTGGATGAGCGCGGGCGTGCGCTGATGCAGGGCCTGGAGAGTCTCCAGCACCTGCGCGGCCAGCGTCCACGCCTCGTCCTCGTCCAGGCGCTTGCGGTCGATGCGCTGGAGGAGCGACTCGCCCTCCAGGAATTCCTGCGCGAGGTACAGCCGCGTCCCCACCCCGCTGCCCTCCTTGAAGCTCGCGACGAAGCGGGGGATGTCCGGGTGGCTCAGCGAGCGCAGCACGGCGGCCTCGCGCTCGAACGCGTCGAGCTGCTCCGTGCCCGGCACCAGCGCGAAGAGCAACTCCTTGAGCGCCACGCCACGGCCATCCGGCCCCACCGCGAAGTACACGCGGCCATGCACCGACTGGGAGATGACCCGCTGGACGCGGTAACCACCCGGAGCCACGGCCGCGCCGCAGTGGCCGCACCGCGAGGTGTCGAGGGCGGCCTCGCACACCACGCACGCGGCCCCTGCGTCCTCGCGGTGGCCCATCACGGGCTGGATGCGCTCCACGGTACACCTCCTCAGGTGGGCCCCGAGTCTACGGACCCGGCCCGGGAGATGCGAACCACGGGCCAGCGCTCAGCGCGCGGGCGTCCAGCCCTCGGCGCCGCGGCCGAACACCATGCCGGGCCCTTCACCCACCAGCGTGGCCGCGCGGTAGAGCACCTTGAACAGCTCCGGCGCCCCACTGCCCGTGCCGCGCTCGACGACCTTGCCCTTCTCCGCCTCGGACCAGCGGAAGGGCTCGCCAGCGCCGCGCACCTCCAGCGCCGTCACCACCGCCGGCACCTTCGCGGAGAGGCCCGCCATGTCGGCCTCGTCGAAGGCCCCGTCACGGCGCAGCTCCACGAAGGAGGCGCCCCGCACGGTGGCGGTGCGCCACTCCCAGCCCTTGGCCGCGCCCGCCGCCAGCGCCTTCTTCCAGGCCGCGGCCTCGAGGTTGGGAAGAAAGGCCTGGCTCTGCGCGGCCGGCTTCTCCGCCGCGAAGCGCTCCACGGGAGGCGACACCTGCCAGTCCTCCGCCGCGAGCACCGTGCCCTCACGGAGTCGGAAGGCGAGCGTGTTGGTCAGCTCGGCGAAGCGCGCTTCGTACACGTCGTCCACCGAGCGGGTGCCGGTGAGCTGCTCCAGCGAGGTGCCGCCCACCGTGGTGGCGCCGTGCTGCGGGTCGCGCGCGGCCACTTCCACGGTGCGGCCGAACAGAAATGTGGCCAGCCCCCGGCGCTCCTCGCGGCTGTAGTGCTCGCGCGCCACGACGATGCCGCCCACCGTGGCGGACAGGGCGCGGAAGAAGGACAAATCCCACCGCGCGGGCCCCGTCTCCTCCACCACCAGGAAGCTGCCACCGTCCTCGCGCAGCTTCTGGACGCGCCAGCGCAGCGTGCCCGGGCCAGCCACCGGCGCCTGTCCCCCGGGCGTGAGCCGCTGGCGCGAGAGCACCTTGCGTTGCACGCGGGAGAGCGCCGCTGCGATGCGGTCCGCCGCGGCCTCGGGGCCGACGCCGGGCGCAAAGCAGTCGATGAAGTGGCCAGCCATTCAGGGCTCCGTCAGAGGTTGTTGAACGAGTAGGCCCCGGTCGCCGGGTTGAACACAACCTCCATCCTGCCGTCGGCGGCCTGGATTTCGATGCGCTTGACGGCGTTGCCGTCGACGGTCGGACCCAGGGGCGGCGGGCTGTTGCCCGTCAACGGTCCATTCCAGGCGGCGGCCACCTGCGCGCGCGTCTTGCCCTCCACCTCGATGAAGACCTCCACGTTCTTCATGCCGGTGTGCTGGGCATGCTCCAGGGCGCCCTGCGCCATGGCCCGGGCCGCGGTCGCGTCCGTGGTCGACGGCACGAACTTGAGCTGCATGGGCCGCTTCGGGTTGCCGATGGTGCCGTCGATGCCCGGGTACGAGCGGCCCGCCGCGTCGTCGCCGAAGATGTGCACCTCCTCGCCCCGCGCCGCCGCGAGCTTCTGGGCCTGCGCCAGCTCGTGCGCGTCGGGCGGCCGGGCCTCGTAGTGCACGGTGATGTTGCCGTTCTTCACCGTGTGGGCCAGCTGCGGGTTGATGGGGTCCAGCAGGTTCTCCGTGTGCCGCGCACGGCTCGGCGAGCGCAGCGCCGCGATGTCCGCGGCGATGTCGTTCACCTGCTTGTTGCGCACCGCCTCCGGCATGCGGCCGAGCACCGTCTCCACGTTGGCGCCGCTGCTGGCCGTGCGCGCCGCCCAGACGTCGAACGCCTCGCGCTGCGCCGGCGTGGCATAGGCCGCTCGCGTCGTCTGCTCCAGCGCGCCCGGCGTGCGGGCCGGGCCCGCCGCCTCCAGCTTCAGGTTGAACGGACCGGAGCCCGACGCCCCGTCCAGGCGGATGCGCTGTCCGGGCGCCAGCGTCTCGGCCTGCTGCACGGCGCGGTTCAGCTCGGCCATGCGCTGGATGAGGTCATCGCGCGTGCCGGCCTGGGCCGACGTGGCGCGAATCCAGTCGTCCATGCCCTCCAGCCGACCGGTGGACTGCAGGTCCGCCGCGTGGTCGATGAGCTTCGTGAGCGAGGCCTCGTCCGGGCGCAGGGCGCCGAGGCCGGACTCAATCTGCTTCAGCTCGGTGACGCGGCCGGAGAAGACGCGCTCGGTGTTCTTGTCGAACTTGGCCACGTAGCCGCGGCCGACATCCAGCGAGTGCACCTGCACCTCGTGGATGCGCAACTGCGCCTCCACGTTGGCAATCTCCTTCTCCAGCGCCGCGCGCTCCGCCACCGTCGCCGCGTCGGGCTTGCCGGCCGTGGCGCGGATACGGTCGTCGATGCGCTGCTGCATCCCCTCCAGCTCGCCGAGGATGCCCTTGAGCTTCTTCACCTCGAGCTGGGACTCGAAGCCCTGCGTGCCGAAGCCGGGCCGGCCCGTCATCGCCTGGGTGATGCGGTCCTTGAGCTGGCGAATCTGGCCCATCGGCCCCTCGTACTTCTGCAGGGCGCGCGCCGTCTCCAGGTGCGACTGAATCTGCGCGGGCGTGGCGTGGGGCCCCGCCTCGATGTGCACGCGCCCGTTGTCGTAGCGCACGCGCGTGGTGTTGCCCGGCAGGTCCGGGTTCTGCACCACGGGGATTTCGCGCGGCCGCGTCATGCGGGACACGCCCTGCATGGTGCCGTCCACGGCCACTCCGGTGCCCGCGCCGAACACGGTGCCGATGGTGCCGTCGCGCACCGCGCGGTTGCCCACCTGCGCCAGACCCGGCATCAGCCCGTTCTGCCAGGTCTCGCTCTGCATCGCCTGGTCCACCGCGCCGCCGGTGGCGCCGCCGATGCCGCCCTCCCACGCGCCCTGGATGGCCGCGCCCTTCAGTCGCTGCGCCACGGTCTGCTTGACGACCTGCTCCGCGCCCTCCACCGCCGCCACCGAGCCGCCGCCCAGCCCCTTGGGAAGCGGAATCACGGCGGTGGCGCCCTCGACGGCGCCCAGCGCGCCCTGCTGCATCAGCCCGTCGGTGCCGAGCGAGTCGCCCTTGAAGTACGCCTGCGTCGCCACGCGCGTGCCCGCGCCCAGCGCCGCGTAGCCCGCGACGGCGAGCGGCGTGGCCGCACCGCCAGTGGCCACCACCGCGGCCGTCGTCACCACCACCACGGCGGCCGTGGCGGCCATGTCCGCGGTGCTGTCCTTCGTCTCCTGCACGTCCTTCACGTCGTCGGTGGAGTAGCCCACGCGGGTGTTGGCCGCATCCGTGTTGCCGGAGGCGATGGCCGTCTCCGCCGCGTCCAGGTTGCGCTCCAGGCGTGCCGAGTCCGACTCGCCCTTCGTCCACGTCTGGATGGTGTCGATGACGCCGAGGCCACCGCTCTGCTCGAACTTCTGCTGGGCCCGCAGGCGCGCCACCTGCTGCTGAGCGGCGTCCGGCGCGTTCATGTCCACCGCGCCCAGGTCATACATCTGGTCGACGATTTCGAACTTGTCGCGGCCGCCCAGCTCCGACGTCAGGTCCGAGCGCAGGTCCTTCTTGTAGAGGTCGCGATAGGCGGCGGTGATGTCATTGATTTGCGCCTTGGACTTGTTGCCCAGCACCTCGCGCAGGGCCGCCTCGTCGGTGCCCGCGCCGTCCATGGCGCGGTGCAGCCGCTGGGCGTCCGCGCGGGCCTGGCCCGCCTTGTCGTTGGCGGCCGGCGGGTTGAGGTAGCTCAAGCCCACTGCGGCGTCGTTGCCGCCCCAGCTCCGCACCTCGCTCTCCAGCGAGCGATTGGTTTGCTTCTGGAACTCGGCCTTGAGGGCGGGCAGGTCCTCCGGCTTCGTGTTCTTGAGCACGTCGAGGATGGCGCTCTTGTCCGCGCCGAACCAGCCCTGCGTCGCGCTGTTGATTTTCGCGGCGTTCGCGGCGGCGGGGTTGCCCTCCAGCATGCCGCGGGCGCGGGTGTAGTCCTCCTTGGACAGCTTCTTCTGCATCTCCGCCTGGAGGGCGGTGTCCGCGAGGAGGATCTTCTTCTGCTCGGGCGGCAGGCCCTCGAGGGTGTCGAAGACCTTCTGGCTGTCGGCGCCGAAGAAGCCCTGGAGCGCGTCATTCACCTTGGAGCGCGCGGCACTGGCCTCCAGCTGGTTCACCTGCGCGGGCGCGGTGGCACTGGTGGTGGCGAGCAGGCTGCTCAGCTGCGTCTTCTGCGCGCCGTTGAGGCTCGGCTCCAGCGCCTTGCGCATGAACTCCTCGGGCGAGGAGGCCTGGATGTCCTTGTGGTCCTTCCCGTACATCTGCTGGAAGGAGCGGGCGATGGACTGGCGCTCGGAGGGGCTGGCCTGCTGCAGCGTCTTGAGGATGGCGTCCTTGTCGCCGAACCAGCCCGTCTGCTGCTGGATGGCGGCGGCGCCCGCGTTGCCCTTGTTGCCGGAGAGGATGCTGTTGGCGCGGGTGAGGTCGTCGCCGCTCAGCTCCTCGCGGATGGTGCTGTCCAGGTCGAGGTTGTAGTGCTCCTTGAAGGACTGGCGGATGAGGGCGATGTCCCCCGGCGACTTCTTGTCCAGCGCGCGGAAGAGGGCGTCCTCGTCGGTGCCCCAGCCTGTGAGTCCGCCCTTCATGGCGCGGTACAGCTCGGTGGCGTCCTTGGCGGCCTGCTCCTTGGTGTAGCCGGGAGTGACGCCCGGCGGGCCCGCGGGAGGCTGGCGCTGCGTGGGCGGCGCTGCGAGGGGCGGCGCGGGGACGAAGGAGCTGGCGTTGGACGCGCGGTTGCCGGCGTTCCGGGCGGACGTGGCGGCCTGCTGCGCGGCGGTGTTGGCGCGCGCGACGGCCTGCTCGGCGCGGGTCAGCTCGCTCTTCGGAGCGCCCTGCTTCTGCGCCTGCGCGAGCGCCGTCTGGGCCTGCTTCAGGGCGTCCTGGGCCTTCTTCGCCGCGGCCTCTGCCCGGGCCTGCGCCTGGGCTGCCTGTGCCGCCTGGGCCCGGGCCGCCTCCGCCGCGGCGCGAGCGGCCTCTTCCGCGGCGCGCTGTGCCTCGCGTGCGGCGCGCTCCGCCTCCGCGGCCGCCGAGTTCTGACCGGAACCACCTGCCTCGCCAGTTCCCGTGGTTCGGGTTCCGCCCTCGTTGATTCTCATGGCCCCCACTCCGCGCACTGTCCGCGCATGGCGGATGAATGAATACACGGGCTCCAACCCCAGGTGGAGCCCGCGCGTCTCTCTGGAGAGTTTATCGGAGAAGAGGGGGTCAGAGTTGCTTCACCCCCTGAACGGCTGTCCCCCTGCCGACGTGCGGGGTGGGATCAGCCTTCCTGCTCCTCCAGGCGAATCTTCACGTCGGTGATGATGCGCATCCGCCGTGGTGGGTCCTCCTTGTCGGAGGACAGGTCGGCCTGGACGCGCATCTCCATCTCGCTGCGGGCGGGCCACAGCCTGTCGAGGCGGAACAGCGTTTCGCCCTTCGTCTGGGAGCGCAGCATCATCCGCTCTCCGCCGTCCGCACGCGTCTGGTACTCCGGCGGCACGGGCTGCTCGCGCGAGGTCTGCTGGATGAGGAAGCGGGTGGTGAGGCGCTCACCGGCGACGGCGGCCAGCTCGAAGCTGGCGGAGCCGCTGGCCGCCATGGGGCCGGAGCCGTAGAGCGGCTGCTCCCAGCGGGCCCCGACGCCGATGGGCTCCTGCGGGAACGGGTTGCCGACGAACTGGAGCGCCGTGGCCAGCTCCTTCAATTCCTTGCGGCGCTGGGGCTCCAGGCTTGCGGGCAGGTTGAGGTCGAGCGTGTTGCCCCGCCGCCCCGCCGTGCCCTTGCCGGTGAGGCCCGGCAGGAAGGCCAGGCTGTCGCGCATGGCGTCGACATTCTGCTCCGACGTGCCGGGCTGGACGAGGAGGTCCACCGCGTCGAGCGTGAAGTCGTAGCTCACGTCGCCCTCGGGAGAGACGGACTGGACGTGGATGATGAAGGTCATCCGCGTCGCGGGCACGCGGGGCGCGGGCTCGGAGCGGCCGCCCGTCTCCACGGTGACGGCGGAGGCATGGACGGCGGTGACGACCTGCTTCGACCCGGACTGGGGCCGAAGCACCATCTGCCGCCGAGGCTCACGACCCTGGGTGACGAGGCTCATGGGCGAAAAGCTATCACGCGCCCGCGGCGGGTACCGGCTCTGGCTGCCGGGGCAGCACGGCCTGGAGCAGCAGCCCCAGCACCACCACCAGCGCGCAGCCAATCACGTTGAACCACAGGTAGCCGATGTCGCTGAGCATGAAGAGTGCAATCACCGTCGCCTGGGAGATGACCGCCGCACCGAAGACGGCATGCCCGCGCACGTGCTTGAGGAAGAAGGCCACCAGGAAGATTCCCAGCACCGTCCCATAGAAGATGGACCCGAGGATGTTCACCGCCTGGATGAGATTGTCGAGCAGCGACGCGAACGTGGCGAAGCTCACGGCCACCAGGCCCCAGAACACGGTGAACAACTTGGACGCCACCAGCACGTGCCGGTCCGACGCATTCGGGCGGAAGACGCGGCGGTAGAAGTCCACCGTCGTCGTCGCCCCCAGCGCGTTCAATTCGCTGGCGATGGAGCTCATCGCCGCCGCGAGGATGACTGCGATGAGCAGCCCGAACAGGCCGCTCGGCAGCCAGCGCTTCACGAAGCCGATGAAAATGTAGTCCGAGTCCTTCGTCTCCACGCCCGGCAGCGCGCGGGCCACCACCGCCTTGGCCTCCTTGCGAATGTCGCTGGCCTGCTTCGCCGCGCCCCGCAGCGCCTCCCGGGACGTGGACTCGGCGGCCGCGTCCCCCGCCTCACGGGCCGCGAGGAAGCGCTCCACCTCGGCCTTCTTGGCCGCATGCACCTGCTCCCACCGAGCCTCGACGGCGGCGAACTCGCCCGCCTGCGCGGTGCCCTGCACGCGCTCGCGAAGCGGCTCGTTGAACAGCAGGGGCGGCGTGCTGAACTGGTAGAAGACGAAGACGAGGACTCCGACGAAGAGGATGAGGAACTGCATCGGAATCTTCAGCACGCCGTTGAAGAGCAGCCCCAGCCGGCTCTCGGAGATGGAGCGCCCGGTGAGGTAGCGCCCCACCTGCGACTGGTCCGTGCCGAAGTACGACAGCGACAGGAAGAAGCCGCCGGTGATGCCGGACCAGAAGTTGTAGCGGTCCTGCACGTTGAAGTCGAAGCTCACCACGTTCATCCGGCCGAAGGCGCCCGCCACGTCCACGGCCTTGCCGAACGAGACGTGCTCCGGCAGTCGCCAGATGATGACGAGGGCGGCCACCACCATGCCGCCCATCATCACCACCATCTGCTGCTTCTGCGTCTGGCTGACGGCGTTGGAGCCGCCGCCCACCGTGTAGACGATGACGAGCGCCCCCATGGCCACCACCGTCGGCTCCAGCGGCCAGCCGAGGATGGAGGAGAGGATGATGGAGGGCGCGTAGATGGTGATGCCCGCCGCGAGCCCGCGCTGGATGAGGAAGAGGAACGCACCCAACAGCCGCGTCTTCAAATCGAAGCGGGACTCCAGGTACTGGTACGCGGTGATGACGTTCAGCCGGTAGTAGATGGGCACGAAGACCGCGCTGATGAGCACCATCGCGAGCGGCAGCCCGAAATAGAACTGCACGAAGCGCATCCCGTCCTCGTAGGCCTGCCCGGGGACGGAGAGGAACGTAATCGCGCTGGCCTGTGTGGCCATCACCGCGAGGCCGATGGTGGGCCACTTCAGCTCGCGGGCCCCACGCAGGTAGTCCTCAGTGGTCTGGGCGCTCCGGGCCTTCCACATCCCCCACACCACGATGAACGCCGTCGTCCCGACGAGGACCAACCAGTCGAGCAGTGTCACGAGTACGCCTCGGTGAGCGCCCAGAACAGGGCGACGAACAGGACGAAGGTGCCGAGCACCACGAAGTAGATGTTGCGCCAGGAGCCGAGCAGCGGTGGCGCGTCATCCATCTCGGGCCGGGACGCCGGGGACTTCTCCAGAGGGGTGCTCATTGCGCGAGGATGTTCGCCAGGAGGCGGTACGCGCCGGGAACTCCGGCGGGGAGTTGACGGAAGAAGGCGAGCCCCGTGTACACGAAGACGCCCTTGCCATGACGGGCGACGAGCAGTGAGCCCTTGAGCGGCGCCTCACCCGCGTCGTTCATGGCGAACACGGGCCGGTAGTGTTCATTCCACGTGGACGCGAAGTAGAGGCCACGCTCCTGCACCCAGCCCTCGAAGTCCGCGGCGGAAAGTGTGTTGGGAGCACGCAGCAGCGGCTCGTTCGGCGTGACAGGCGCCATCGCCGCCGTCTCGTCCGTCACGCGGTCGCGACCAATCTCCAGCGGGTATGGGCCGACGAAGGTGGTGAGCGGGCCGACGCGGCTGTTGGTGTTGTACTGGACCACCAGCCGCCCTCCCCCCTCCACGTACTTGAGCAGCCGCTCGCGGTGCACGGCGAGGCGCGGGTTGGCGTTGAAGGCACGCACGCCGACGAGGATGGCGTCGTAGCGCTCCAGCTTCTCCCCGGCGAGGCGCTCCTCGGGAAGCACCGTCACCTCGTAGCCCACCGCCGCCAGGCTCTCCGCCACGCGGTCGCCCGGCCCGGGGATGTAGCCGATGCGCTTCACCTTGGTGGCCAGCGTGAAGGGCACCAGCGTCGCCTCCGAGGGCTGGCGCACCGCGAGCGGCGGGAGGTGCTCGTGCGACACCGTGCGGACGCGCCACGAATCGAAGCGCCCTCCGGTCTCCACGACGGCGCGCAGCCGGCTCTTCCCCGTGGCGCCCCCTGGCGGGCGCACCGTGAAGACCACGGTGCGCTCGTCCCCCCGCGCGGCGAACTGGAATGGCACCTCCGAGGGCTCGACCTTCCAGCCCTCGGGCACCTCCAGCCGGGCCTTGCCGCTGACGTCCGCGCGGCCCGCGGCCAGCACCACGGGGACGGACCGGGCCGCGCCGTTGGGGAACATCAGCACGTCCTGCTCCAACGTCGCGGTGACGGCGGGGACGATTTCGAAGGCGCGGTAGAGCTCACCGCGCACGGGGTCCGTCCACACGAAGACCACCGGCCGCGTCACGTCGAAGCGCCGGCCGTTGGCCTCATAGACGAACGTCACCGTCAGCGCGGGGTCACCCTCGGGCCTGCCGGTGAGCGCGCGGTCCGCTTCGTCCAGCGTGAAGAGGCCGCCCGTGACGGGCTTGCGCATCCAGTACGGCGTGGTGATGGCCGCGTACTGGGAGAGGGGCACCTTCCGCGTCAGCTTGAACGGTGCATTCACGGCCAGCTCGGTGCCGGCGGCCACGGACTCGCCTCCGGGGAGCGTCACGCTCACCAGCCGGAGCGCGGCGGGCGAGCGGTTCAGCGCCATCAGGTTCAGCTCCACCTGCGAGCCAGGCACGGCCGAGGGCTCCGTGGCGCGAGCCTCCAGGAACAGCCCCGCGCACGCGGCGATGAGCGCCTCCGTCTCACGCAGCTTGATGGCCCTCCAGGGGTTGTCTTGCGGCAGCGACGTCAGCGCATCGTGGACGCGAACGAGCGCGGGCACGCTGCGATACGGCGCGCGCACGTCGAAGCCCTTATGCGCCTCGTCCACCGCGCGGGCCACGGCCTCCGCGCCGCTCCAGCGCTTCCACGTGAAGTCCAATCCCTCGAACACGTCCGCCTTCGGGCGCGTCCCGGCCAGCGGCGAGAAGTACTCCAGCAGCGGGCCGCGCTCGGCGGGCACGCCGAAGCCCTGGCTCTTGTGCTGGCTGCGGCTCTCCGCGGAAACCTCACCCCACGAGCGCCCGAGCAGCGCGTCGTACCCGCCCACGTCCACCTTCAGGTAGCCGGACATGTCCGCGTTGGCGGGCAGGCTCCAGTTGGAGGTGTTGTGCAGCAGCCGGTCCGCCTTCCAGGGACTCACCTCCGAGAGCTGCTCGGGGAAGCGCTTGGGGTCGGCGGCCGCGGTGAAGGCCTCCGCCGCGAGGAGCGCGGACGCGGTGTGGTGCCCGTGGTTCGGCGGATTCGTGGTGAAGCGCGTGACGATGACGTCCGGCCGGAAGCGTCGGATGGCGAGCACCACGTCCGCCAGCACCTCGTCGTGGCCCCAGATTTTCAGCGCCTCGTCCGCGCTCTTCGTGTAGCCGAAGTCGCGCGCCCGGGTGAAGAGCTGCTCGGCCCCGTCAATGCGCCGCGCCGCGAGCAGCTCATACGTGCGGACGAGCCCGAGCATCGCGTCCTGCTCGGTGCCGATGAGGTTCTGCCCGCCGTCGCCGCGCGTAAGGGAGAGGTAGCCCGCGCGCAGGCCGCGCTCTCCCACGAGCCACGCGAGGAAGCGCGTGTTCTCGTCGTCCGGGTGGGCGGCCACGTAGAGCACGCTGCCCGTCGTCCCCAGCCGCCGCAGTCCCGCGGCGATTTCTCCCGCGTGGGGTTGTCGCGGCGCCTGTGCGAGGGCCGTCGACCCGACTCCAAGACTCATGACCAGCGCCATTCCCAGACCGAGCAGGTTCCGCATTCGGGCGGACCCTATAACAAGGCCCTCGCACCCGCGCGCGTGACCTTCAATCGCCTTCAATTGTCGTTGACGCGATTGGCCAGGGAATAAGTGCGCCGCGTGCGTGTCCGTTGCCGTGCCCGTCCACACCGGACCTGTTATCTAGCCCGCCCCGTGACGTCCTCGTTCTCTGCCGTGTGGCTCCGTGGAGATGCGCGTGCGCTCTCCTTCCTCCCCGACCGCTTCCGCCACCCGGACGCGCGTGCCGAGGCCGTGGCCGCCGCCGCGTCGCGCACCGTGTCACCGGTGCTGCTCGACGTGCTCGTGGCCCGCAACGCGCGCCTCGCCCCCAGTCCCGCCCGCGAGCGCAACCTCGAGCTGCTGTCACGCCCCGGTACCGTGGCCGTCGTGACGGGACAGCAGATGGGCCTGTTCCTCGGCCCGCTCTTCACCCTCTACAAGGCCGCCGCCGCCATCACCGCGGCCCGCGCGCTCTCGAAGGAAACGGGCCGGCCCTGCGTCCCCGTCTTCTGGCTCCAGACGGAGGACCACGACCTGCCGGAGGTCGACCACTGCTTCATCCCCCGCCCCACCGGCGGCCCCCTGCGCGTGGCGTTGGATGTGCCCGACGCCGCCGCCTCGCGAGTCCCCATCGCCCACCGCCACCTGGGCCCGGGCGTCACCGCCGCCCTGGCCACGCTGCGCGCCGAGCTGGGTGAAGAGCCGCACGCGCACGAGCACCTCGCCTTGCTGGAGCGCGCCTACCGGCCCGAAGCGACGCTGGCGGAGGCCTTCACCGAGGTGCTCTCGCACGTGTTCGCCGAGGAAGGACTGGTGTTCCTCGACCCGAGGGACGCTCGCCTCGCGCCGCTCGCCGCGCCCGTGCACCGCCGCGCCATCCTGGAGGCGGAGGCCATCTCCACCGCGCTCGCCGCCCGGGTGCGGGCGCTCACCGACGCCGGATTCTCCGAGCAGGTCCACATCCGCCCCGGCTCACCGCTCGGCTTCTTCTCACCGGATGGTGTCGACGGCCCGCGCTACCGCCTGGACCCCGCGGGCCCCGACACCTGGAGCCTCGTCGGCCACCCGGAGGGCCACACCGTCACGACGGCCGAGCTGCTCGGCTGGCTGGAGCGGGAGCCCCTGCGCTTCACCACGTCCGCGCTGCTGCGGCCCCTCCTGCAGGACACGTGGCTCCCCACGGCGGCCTATGTCGGAGGCCCTGGAGAGGTGGCCTACTTCGCGCAGCTCGCTCCGCTCTACGCGCATGCGGGCCTGCCGATGCCGCTCATCGTGCCGCGTGCCCGCTTCCGCGTGCTCGATGACCGCACCCGGCGGTGGCTCGGAAAGCTGGGCCTCCAGCCCGACGAGGTGGGCACGCCGCGCGAGGAACTGCTGACGCGGCTGGCCGCACGCGATGCCACGCAGCCGCTCGAGTCCCCCGAGGCCCTGGAGGCCCGCCTCTTCGGCGCCTTCGCGGCGGAGCTGGACCGCTTGAACGACTCGATGCTCGCGCTGGACGCGACACTCCAGGACGCGCTCCAGCGCACCCGGGGCACCGTCCGCGTCGCGGTGTCCCGTCTCACGGGCCGGTACGCCCGCGCGCTCGCCCGGCGCGACGGCGTCGCCGCCGAGCGGGTGGACCGCCTGCGCACGTACCTCACCCCGAATGGCGAGCCACAGGAGCGCGTCCTCGCCATGCCCTCCTTCGCCTGTCGCATCGGCACGCGAGCCCTCACGCAGCAGGTGCTCGACGCCTGCGTGCCCTTCTCCGGCGACCTCCGGGATTTGACGCCATGAGCGAGTCCTACGGCCTCGACGTCCTCGCCTTCGGCCCGCACCCGGACGACGTGGAGTTGTTCTGCGGCGGCCTCCTCGCGCGCATGGCGGGCCAGGGCTACCGCACGGGCATCATCGACCTGACGCGCGGCGAGAAGAGCTCGCGCGGCACGCCCGAGACGCGCGCCCAGGAGACGGACGCGGCCTCCCGCGCGCTGGGCCTGTCCCTCCGGGAGAATCTCGGCCTGCCGGATGGCTGGGTGAATCCGTGGGCCGGTTTCGAATCGCCCGAGCCCGAGCGCGCACGCACCGCCGCCGTGGCCCGCGTGGTGGAAGTCCTACGACGCTTGCGCCCGGAGCTCGTCGTCGTCCCCTGGGAGGAGGAGCGCCACCCGGACCACGAGGCCACCAGCACGCTGGTGACGCGCGCACTGTTCTTCGCCGGAGTGCGGAAGTTCGAGGCGGAGCCCCCCGGCACGCCCTTCACGCCGAGGCAGGTGCTCTACTACCCGCTGCGCCACCTGGCCGAGCCGAGCTTCGTGGTGGACGTGTCCTCCGTGTACGAGCAGAAGCGGGCCGCGGTGCGCTGCTACGCGAGCCAGGTACAGCCCCGCCCGGACGCGCCGCCCACGCTGGTGGGCTCGCCGCTGTCCCTCTCCTCATTGGAAGCCCGGGACGCCTTCTACGGCGCGCAGGTGGGCGTGGCGTACGGCGAGCCGTATGTCGTCCGCGAGACGCTGGGACTGGCCGACCCGGTGGAGCACTTCCGCCGGAATAGCTTCGCGCGCCCCCTGTTCTTCCCCCAACGCCGATGACTGACTCGCTCAACGTGGCCATCACCTGCTTTCCGACCTTCGGAGGCAGCGGCATGGTGGCAACCGAGATTGGCCTCGCCATGGCGGACCGGGGCCACCGCGTCCACTTCATCGCGAAGGACCTGCCGGTGCGCCTGCACGGCACCAGCCGCAAGGTCTTCTTCCACGAGGTGACGGAGAGCGACTACCCGGCGCTCCAGCACTCCAGCACGTACCCGATTGCGCTCGCCTCCAAGATGATTGAGGTGGCCAGCTACGAGCGGCTCGACGTGCTGCACGTCCACTACGCCGTCCCGCATGCCACGGCCGCGTGGATGGCGCGCGAAGTGCTGGGCGACAAGGCGCCGCGCATCGTCACCACGCTGCACGGGACGGACACCACGCTGGTGGGCATCGACCCCAGCTACCTGCCGATTACCCGCTTCTCCATCCTGCGCAGCGACGCGGTGACCACGCCGTCGGACTTCCTCCGTCGCGCCACGTGGAAGGGCTTCGGCATTCCCGAGAGCGTCCCCATCGACGTCATCTTCAACTTCGTGGACACGCAGCGCTACGCACCCCGGCGGGACCGCGCCTGCCTGCTGCCCCTCTTCCCGGACCTGCGTGAGCCGGAGCCCGTGCTCATCCACGTCTCCAACTTCCGGGCGGTGAAGCGCATCACCGACGTGGTGGGCATCTTCACCGAGGTCCACCGCCAGCGCCCCTGCCGGCTGGTGATGATTGGCGACGGCCCCGAGCGCACCTCCGCCGAGCGCCATCTGCGCGGGCTGGGCCTGGAGAGCCGCGTCGCCTTCCTGGGCAAGCAGGACCGCTTCGAGGAGCTGCTCGCCGCGGCGGACGTCTTCCTCCTCCCCAGCGAGCAGGAGAGCTTCGGGCTCGCCGCGCTGGAGGCGCTGAGCTGCGGCGTCCCCGTGGTGGCCAGCGACATCGGCGGCATCCCCGAGCTCGTCACCCACTGGGAGACGGGCTTCCTCGCGCCGGTGGGGGACCTCACGGCCATGGCCGGGCACGTGCTCACCCTGGTCCAGGACGCGGCCCGCTGGAGGACCTTCTCGCGCCGCGCGCGGGAGGTGGTGCTCGAGCGCTTCCAGCTCGGCCCCGCCATCGACCGCTACGAAGCGCTCTACCGCCGGCTCGCGAGGGGAGCCCCCCAGCGCTGAGGGGCTCCCGGTCCGCGGGCCTGGGGCTGCTACTTGTTCTTCCAGTCCGCGAGGGCCTTGGAGACCTGGTCGCGGAAGAAGAAGCTCTTGTCCTTCTGGCCCAAATCCCACGACGCCTGCGCGGCCTTGCGGGCCTCGGCGTAGTTGCCCATGCGCGCGAGGATGTCGGCGCGAATCCACTGGTTGAACCAGTTGGACTGGATGGCGACGGACGCGTCCGCCTGCTTCAGCGCGCCCGGGAGGTCCTTCTGCGTGTCGGCCATGTAGCGGGCCGCGTTGGCGAGCATCCGCGACGAGCCGTCCACCGCCGCCTGGATGCCGGCCTTCGCGTGCGCGGCCGAGTCCACCTGGATGGGCACCGAGACGCGCAGCTTCTCCCACTCCAGGTCGAGCGACGTCGCGTCATCCGTGGTGTTGGAGAAGATGAACGCCAGCCGCTCGCGGCTCGGAATCTCGGTGGTGGTGGCGGCCACGGTGGCCACGTCGTTGGAAGCCACGTACGGGGCGGGCGTCGCCCACAGGCCCAGCTCCTTGTTCAGCATCACCTTCCAGCCCTTCTGCGAGGGCAGGGTGACGATGGAGTACGTGCCCGCGGGCACGGCCTTGCCACCGAAAGTCACGTCGCGGCTGAACGTAATCTTCGTCGCCGCGTTGGCGCCGGTGCGCCACGGCTTGTCGAAGGGCACCACGTCGCCCCAGATCTTCCGGCCCTTCACTCCCGGGCTGGAATAGTCGATGGAGATGTCGGTGACGCCCACCCGCTGCATCACCTTCGCCGAGGGGCTGGCGGCGGGGAGCTCGAGCTGGGCGGCCGCGGGCGTGGCCACGAGGGCCACGAGCGCGGACAGCAGACATCCGAGGGCCAGGTTCTTCATCGTCCTCACTTCGTCCTTTCTCAACCCATTGGGTTGAAGAGCGGGCGGAGTGTAGCGACGCGACGTGGACCTTCCACACTTTCGACGCGGGCTCGCACCGCGTCATGATACGGGCGGGTGCGTCACCAGCCCTTCACGCCGCCGCCACCCACCTTCGCGGTGCCCGCATCGTGGGTTCCCGCATCCGTGGAGCCGGAGCCGCCCGTGCCCTCGGTGCTGCCGGAGCGGTCTTCATTCGCTTTGTTGCCCTGGTTGCAGCCCGTGGCGCCTCCGACCAGCGCGCCGCCCATCACCAGCACCTGGAACAGCTTCCGGTAGTCCATGTCCCGACCGAACCTTTCCGGCGGGCGGATGGCACCGCGCGCCGCTTGGAGGAGACACCACCCTACCCCGGAGGCGGGGCTCGCGGCGCCTGCCCCCGCGGGCGAAGCGCGGACTGGACACTCGACGTCACGGAAGTGTTTCCCCTGCCGCCCGGGGTGGCCATGCTGTCGGCACGATGAAGCTGACGAGGCTCGTGGTCCATCACTACCGAAGCGTCACCCCCGGCACCGAGCTGGTATTCAGCCCATCGCTCAACCTGGTGCTGGGAGAGAACGGCACCGGGAGGACCACGCTGCTGGAGCTCATCTCCACTGTCGTCGGCTCGGATTTCTCCAGCCTCGTCCATGAGACCTTCTCACTGGAATACGACCTCACCTTCCCGGGGATGAAGCTCCACGTCTTCGTCCGCAACGAGCAGACCGCCGCAACGCCGGACCCGTCCGAGCCGCCGCGCAAGGGCTCCGAGTTGCTGCCGCTGCGCACGCCGCAGACGGGCACGTCGGGGCTCCACCCCCGCATCGAGGTGGACCTCAAGCTCACGTCCCCCGCTTCGAGGCTGGTGATGCGCGCCGACGAGGCGGGCATCGACTGCAAGGTGGACGGAGAGTCCGCGTGGTCCCGGACCATGCACTGGTCGCTGCTGGACCGCTCGGTGTGGACGCTGCTCTTCATGACGGCGCAGTACATCGACCGCGACATGAAGGAGCGGCTCAAGGAGCTGCTACGCCGCACCTTCCTGCTGGCGCCGCAGCGGTTCGATGAGGCGCTCGGGATGTTCGAGCGCATCGGCGGCATCCGCTACGCCATGGAGGTGCGGGACGGAGAGGTCTTCCCCCTGGGGCTGATGGCGCTGCCCACGTGGATGCCGGGGTGGCTGCGCGAGCAGGTGGAGCGCGAGGCGCCGCCAGACGTGCTGGTGTTCCGGCACGACGCGCTCGAGCGGAGCTTCCTGGCGCGCTTCGTGTCCTGGCGGGCTTCAAGGCGGGGACGTTCCGCGTGGAGGTGCAGGAGAAGCGCTCGTTCGAGAACGGCGGGCGCGTGGGCTTCGGCGGGTTCGGCTTCCACTTCGCGCGCGGCGACGGCGGGGGGCTGTCACACGCGGAGCTGGGCTTCGGGCAGAAGCGGCTCTTGTCCTTCCTCTACTACCTGGATGTGAATGAGGACTTCGCGATCGCGGACGAGCTGGCCAACGGCCTGCACCCGAAGTGGGTGGAGGCGTGCATGCGGGAGCTGGGGACGCGGCAGGTGTTCCTCGCGAGCCAGAACCCGCTGCCCTTCGAGCACGCGCGGTTCTCCTCCGCAGAGGAGCTGAGGTGCTCGCTCCTCCTCTGCGGCGCGGGCACCTGGGCCAATCCCACGTGGGCGGCCGCCGGGCAGCTCTTCGAGGCGCACCAACCCGGCGCGCGGCCGCTGGCGGCGCTCCTGCGGGAGCAGGGCTTCTGGTGAGCTAGAAGCGCCCCGCGCGCGCCTCGTCGAAGTCCACCCGGTGCTTCATGTACAGGGTGTCCAGCATGTGGTTGCTGATGGGGTTGAGGTTGCCGTCGGTGAAGCGGTGCACCACGGCGCCCTTGCCCGCGTCCTTGAGGAAGGCCGCCGGGTCGATGCTGCCGCCCAGGCCGGTGAGGGTGGGCACGGCGTCCGCGTTGTTGACGTAGTGGACGTACTGGGGGCCGTCCGGGTAGCGCGTGGACGCGGCGCCGAAGGTCTCCACGCTGAGCTTGCTCATGAGCTGCTCGACCTGCGGCTTGGACATGCCGTCCTCCATGCGCAGCCGGCGCTCCACGTCGAACAGGGCGCGCGCGGTGATGAGGCCACCCTGGCTGTAGCCCATGAGGTGAACCTCGCGGCCCGCCTTCAGCTCGCCGTAGACGGTGTCCGCCAGCGTGTCCACGGCGGGGTTGGTGCCCTTGTCGAGCTTGTCCGTCACGCACTGGGCCAGGTCCGTCACCAGCCCCTGGGTGGCATTGTGGATGCCGATGACGCGCGCGTCCGCGGTCTCCGCGATGGACTGCATCTCCTTCAGCTGCCCCTCCATGGGGGTCATGATGCCGTTGACGTAGAGGATGGTCTTCGACGGGTTCGGATTGTCGAGCGGCGTGACGGCGGGGATGTCCTTGAGCGGCGTGCCGGGCGGGAAGGACTGCCCCTTGGCGCCGACGAACTTCCCGTCGCTCATCCGGTCCGGCTTCGCGTCGCCGCCGAAGATGCGGCGCAGCTCGCTGAGGTGCGTGGCCTCGAAGACGTCCGCGCCCATCTTCACGAAGCGGGGGAGGTCGGCCAGGCCCTCCTTCGCGGCATCCACCAGCGAGCCAATCGGGTTCTTCAGCGCCGTCGCGGTGGTGCGGGCCGGAGTGGGGCTCGTGGGGACGGAGAGGTTGCGGCTGCGGTCGACGGGGCTCATGGGAGACCTCCAGCCCACGGGGGCGATGGGCTTGCCCACCATTGTCTACAAATGTGAGACGGAAGTTGCGCGCCCGGGGGTGAAGCTCCGGGCGCGCTCCCAGAGCGGGTCCTCAGCACCCCGGCCCGACGATTCCAGACGCCTCGCACCCGAGCAGCCCGCCCTGGATGGGGATGGGCGTCACGGCGCTGTTGAACTCCAGCCGTGCCCGCTCGAACCACTGCGCGCGAATCCACCGGTTGTCCTTCGTCAGGAAGTCCAGCTCCTTGGAGATGGGATAGCCGAGCACGGCCACGCCCTTCGCGTTGAAGTAGTCCCGGAAGGCGCCGCACACGTACTTGCCGCCTCCCGCGAACGGACCGATGAGCGAGCAGTTCGACCCGGGCGAGCTCTGCCCCGGAGTCCAGTCATCCGGGTTGATGCCATACCGCTCGCGCGCGAGCTGACTGCCAATGGCCCCCAGCGCCACCTGCGAACCCGAGGGCAGCTCCGGGTGGTACTCCAGCCGGTGCCGCTGGAACCACTGCTGCCAGAGGATGCGCCCGGTGCGCGTGTCCACCCCACAGTCCTCCTCGGCGATGGGATAGCCGAACACGCCCAGCCCGCCCTTCGAGTCATACGTGCTCAGGAACAACCCGCGCACCGTCTTCCCCGTCTCCGGGAACGAGCGCGAGGGCGAGGTGCTCTGCCGCCAGCACGCGCCCCAGCCCGTGTTCGCATCTCCCGCGTTGAACGTGTTGGAGTTGTTCGTGAATGCCTGACGCATCGCCGGGTAGCGCGACAGCGACTGCTGCGGCCAGTTCCCGTCGTCCCACGTGTACCAGACGGCTCCGATGAGGTCGTGATTCGAACCGCCCCCGTTCCACGCGTTCATGTCGTTGAGCGCCGTGACGATGAAGCTCGCCACATGGCTCTCGGTGGAGGAGCCCTCGACGTTCGCCGCCCACTCGGACAGCAGCACCGGCACCTGTGAGAAGCCCAGCGCGTCAATCCACTGGAGCGTGTTCTGGTACCCCAGCCCCGCGCCCGTGGTGCCCGTGCGGAACGTCGTCAGGCCCGCGGCCGCATTGCTCACCCCACCCGCGTAGGCGTGGATGGAGATGCCGTCCACGTCCACCGGGTGCAGGTTGTAGAGCATCCCGGTGAGGTAGTCCTTTCCGGAGGTATAGACGTCAGAGGTGAAGTCCGTCGCGTTGGGCGAGACGCCGCCGACATAGACGACGTCATTCCCGTGCCCCGCCGTGCCCCGGATGAGCGCCCGCGCGGAACGGTAGACGTCGCCGTAGACGTTGTAGGGAATCCGGCCGCCGGGGAAGCCCAGCGCCTCGCCCTTCATGTTCATCTCGTTGCCGATGATCCACGTGTGCACCGCGCCATTGTTCGGCGCGGTGAGCACGCGGCGGAGGTAGTCGAGGTAGCACTCCTTGTGGGTACCTCCCGGCGTGGTGATGTCGCCCGCTCGCGCGCTCGGGTCCGGCGAGAGGTAGCAACGGCCCCAGGAGCCGTTGTTCGTCCCGCCCTCCCACGGAATGGTGGCGCCCGCCACCGACGCGCCCAGCGGGTTGATGTTGCCGCCGTCGCGCGCGTAGTCCACGCGCACCACTGGCGTGAAGCCCTGCCCCGCCGCGATGGCCATGCCGCTCAGCAGGCCCCCAATCCAGTTCACGTCGGTGCTGTACGTCTCCTTCACAATCCAGCCCTTGCGCCCGGGGAACATCGCCGTCAGCGCGCCCAATTGGCCCGCGATGTCGGGCGAGTGGACGCCCAGCATCACCGGCGAGCGCGGCGCCGGGTAGTTGCCTCGCGTCGCACCGATGGCCGCCGACGAGACGGCCACGTCCGCCGGAGGCGGGAGTTCATCGGCCGGAGACAAAGAACCGCAGGCGCTCGTCGCCATCAGCGCCGCGCCCGCGAGCGCCTGCTTGAGGAATGGACCCGCTCTCATGTGAGTGCTCTCCGCGAGCGGACGCACGTGAAGGGGGCGTCCCCGCCCGCCTGCGCAGTAGCCCCGCACGACACCGAGAAGTCAAAGTTTACAGGGTTTCCCCAAAATTGAAGGACGAGTCTCCTGAGGCGCCTTCGGGCCGTGTGTCAGTGCGAGTCCGGAGGTGGAGGCTCACTCCGGTCCTCCGGGGCGACCGTCTGCTCCACGCGCTTGCGCATGAGGCGTCGGGTCGCCGTCTCCTCCTCCTCCGTGCGCTGGCGACGCTTCACCAGGCCCTGTGTCTCGTCCACGAACCAGAACACCACCCGGAAGAAGGCGGCGATGACGGTGATGAGCAGCGACGAGAGAAACCAGCTCAGCACCGTGCCCGGCCAACCGCCGACGGTGACCTTGATGGCGTACGTCCCCGTCAGCGGCACCAGCGCGAATGCGGCGTAGTGCGACACACAATAAGGACAGGACATCAGGTATCCGAGCCAGGTGTCCTTCCCCCCCAGCCGCTCCCGCAGCGGGGCGAAGATGCGCTCCCGGGCGAGGGTCTGCGACACACCCATCACCACCGCGGAGACAGCGAAGAGCTGGAAGACGTCCGCCATCTCTCCAAGGTGGAGATGACGCGGGAGGTAAGAAGGAGCACACCCGCCCTCCGAGGGCTCGTCCGCCTGCCTGCCCCTCGCGGGCCGTCCCACGCAACCTCACGTTTGCTGGTGGACGTTCGGAAGAGACTTCCTCCCGGCCCCCTGTAAAAACGACCGACTACCGCCCCTAAGCACCCCGGGGCGTTTGTGCAAACCCGCGTATCCACTCGGGAACGCTGCAGATCGGCCGTGGCACACGCATTGCGATAGGCCACCCCCGTCCGCAGTCGAGCGAACCCCCAGGTTTCGATCTCTTTACCCCGAGAGACACCATGCAGACCTCCAACTCCTTCTCCGCCTCCCCCGACTCGCTCTCCACGTACCTCTCGGAGATCAACCGCTACCCGCTGCTCACGCAGCCGCAGGAGCAGGACCTGTCCCGCCGCTTCCGCGCGGGCGACCTGGCCGCGGGCCACCACCTCGTCACGGCCAACCTGCGCTTCGTGGTGAAGGTGGCGTACGAGTACCGCTCCTATGGTCTGAAGATGTCCGACCTCATCCAGGAGGCGAACATCGGCCTGATGAAGGCCGTGCAGAAGTTCGACCCGGACAAGGGCATCCGCCTCATCTCCTACGCGGTGTGGTGGATTCGCGCGTACATCCAGAACTGCATCCTCAAGAACTGGAGCCTGGTGAAGCTCGGCACCACGCAGGCGCAGCGCCGGCTGTTCTTCAGCCTGGCCCGCACGCGCCGCGAGCTGGAGAAGATGGGCGCCGGTGACGGCCACATCGTCAACGCCGAGGAGATTGCCAAGAAGCTGAACGTGAAGGCCACCGAGGTGCGCGAGATGGAGCAGCGCATGGGCGGCCGTGACTTGTCGCTGGACGCGCCCATGGGCGAGGACGGTGACGCCACGCACCTGGACTTCGTCGAGTCCGAGTCCGCCTCCGCGGTGGACGAGGTCGCCGACAAGCAGCAGGCGGACCTCACCCGCGAGCTGGTGCAGCGCGCCCTGCGCCGCCTGGACCCGCGCGAGCGCTTCATCATCGAGCAGCGCGTCATGGGCGACGCGGAGATGACCCTCAGCGAGCTGGGCGAGCACTTCGGCTTCTCCCGCGAGCGCGCCCGCCAGCTGGAGATCCGCGCCAAGGACAAGCTCAAGGCCGCGCTCGCCACGCTGATGGCCGAGGCCGGCGTGGACGAGGCCACCCTCGCCGCCTGATCCTCATCCGACATCCCGGCAGTGCTCCCGAGCCAGCGTGCCCATGAGAGTGGGCGCCCTGGCTCGCGGTGTTTCCAAGCCCCCGCTTCACAAGCGTTGATGCTGCGACGTCTCTCCGGCTGCACCCCACAGCCCTCGCGCGAGCGCGAGGAAGGAGAGATGTCCCATGGCCGCACCCACGACCCCGCTGAACCTGGCTGTACGTGCCGTCAACCTCTACGGCGACTCCCTGATGAAGGACCCCAACGTCCTGGGCGTTGCGGTGGGCCTCAAGCAGGTGGGCGGCAAGAGCACCGGAGACTACGCGGTGACCCTCTTCGTCGCGCAGAAGGTGTCGCGCGCGACGCTGCCTTCGAGCGTGATGATTCCCGGCAAGCTGTCGGTCTCCGGTCAGGACGTCCTCACGGACATCATCCCGGCGTCCGGTCCCTTCTACCAGCACGCCAACATCTCCAACGTGAGGCCGGCGCATCCCGGCACCAGCATCGGTGAGATCAGCATCACCGCGGGGACGTTCGGCGCGGTGGTCTACGCCAACTCGGACGGCTCCAAGCGCATCCTGTCCAACAACCACGTGCTCGCCGCCAACAATACCGCGCCCCTGGGCTCGCCCATCGTCTACCCGGGCCCCGCGGATGGTGGCGTCGCACCCGCCAACACCATCGCCAAGCTCTCCAGGTACATCCCCATCATCCCCGAGGCTCAGGGCTCCAACGCGGTGGATGCGGCGCTGGCCACGCCCACCGACCCCTCCGCCATCGACGACACGCCGCTCAACGGCGTGCCCGCGCCGAGCAAGGCGAATCCCGCCGTCGGCCTGCTGTGGGGCGGTGACAGCGCCACGCAGAGCTTCTACTCGCCCATCGACACGGTGCTGAACCTGCTCGACGTGCGCCTCGCCGGCAACGACTGCTCCGTGGCGCCCCTCATCGGCATGGAGGTGCAGAAGACGGGTCGCACCACCGAGCGGACGACCGGCCAGATCACCAACGTGAACGCCATCCTCAGGGTGGGCATCCCGGGCATCGGCACGGCGGTGTTCAAGAACCAGTTCATCACCACCTTCATGTCCCTGGGCGGCGATAGCGGCTCGGTCGCGGTCAAGCTCTAGACTCGGAGCGCCCGCCGGCCCGTGCCGGGCGCACCCGTGAGGCGGAAAAGAGGAGTCACGATGGCAGACCAGGACCTGCGGGACATCATCGAGCGGCACGGGCCAGGGCTGCTGCGAAGGCCCGGTGTCACCGGGCTCGCCCAGGGCAACGCACGCGAGCACGGAGGGGCCGACGCACCCTGCCTCGTGCTCTTCGTCACCGAGGACGCGGACACCCGCGGCCTTCCGGACCAACTGGAAGGCTTCCCGATGTACGTCGTCCGAGCGCCCGAACCCCGGCAGCAGTGACGCGCGCCTCCGCGCGTCCCGTCCTCGCCTCCTCCGTGTTCCTCCCGTCTCCGGGTGCGCCCGCGCGGCTCGCCGGTGGGCGCCCCATCACGCATCTCCGACGGAGGAAACATGATTCGCAAGAGCACGCAGTGGATGGGCAGCATCCTCGTTTCGATGGCGCTCCTGGCCTCGCCGGCCCTCGCCCAGGGGAGTGACTGCGGCAGGTCAGGACAGAAGGGCGGGGCGCCTTGTAGTGCGGTGCTGTGTGGTCGCGGCCAGCGCCTGCAGGGCGGTAGGTGCGCCGCCAGGCCCGTGGGCAAGCCCGTCGGCGCATCCGTGACCCGGGCAGCCACCTCGGACCCCATCTGGCAGTCGCCGCACTACACCCTGGTCTGCATCAGCGCGAGCCGGCTGGGTGACTGCGACCAGCATTTCTCGCTGGCCGAGGACGACTCCACCGCCCAGGGCACCTCGCTCTGGCTTCGCTATGCCAGCTACACCGGAGTCTGTCCGACTGGCGGCTCCTCCGAGCAGCCGTCGGCGCCCCTCTACACGGATGTCTGCCTGGCGAAGAAGGACCCGAACGACCCGAGCCAGGGCTGGCCCTGCTACAGCTGGCTCCAGGTCCTCGCGACGAAGGAGAACGTCTCCGCCACCGACGGCAAGACGCTCTATCTGCTGTACCAGGCCTACTACGGCAAGTGCCCGTAGCTCGCGCCACGAGCGCGACACCGCCGAGCAGACGCAGGGCCGCCCCGGCTGAGTCGCGGGGCGGCCCTTCGCTTCTTCACGAGCCCCGGCTCCCGTGGCTGGCATCCTACCGCGACGCCGCCTCCAACCTGCGCAGCGCCTGCGCCGCCGCCCGGCGCGAGCCGCACTTGTCACCGCCGCCATCACCGGGCCCGCGCTCGGCCAGCTCCCTCAGCGGCTCACGGGCCCCATCCACGGAGAGCCCACCGAGCGCCCGCGCGGCGGCGGCGCGCACCGGACACTCCGCGTGGCCCAGCAGCTCCACCAGGCGCTCCGCCGCGGCGCCATGTCCCGCCTCCGCGCCCACGCGGTAGTCCTCCACCGCCAGGCGCGACTCGCCCAACAGCTCGCGCAGCTGTCCCTGATGGAAGGCGCGCACACCTTCGTCCTCCTCCGCGCCCAGCAACTCCTGCGCTTCGCGCGCCTTCACGGCCCGCTCCGCCTCCGGTGCGCGCGCCACCGCCTCGAGCGCTGACTCCCAACGTGAAGGCCAGCGCCAGGCCACCACGGGCACCGACAGAAACCCCAGCCCCAGCGCCGCCCACCCCGCCTGCTTCCACGTCACGTCGCGCACCCGGCGCACAAGTCGGCGGCACACCAGGGTCAACCGCGCCACCCCGCGCCGTGCCTCGCCGCGCCAGCCGGGGCCCCGCCCCAGCCCGCTCGCGGGCGCTCGCGCACGGAACACGCGCACCCCGCCGGGGACGACGTCGCGCAGGAAGACGCCCACCTGCTCCGTGGGGATGCGCGCCTTGTCCATCACCAGCCAGGTGGACTCGGTGAGGTACACGCCGTCGCCGGTGAGGGCCTCCAGCAGCCGCTCCGCCAGGTCCGCCGGCTCACCGCCGACGTCGTCCGACTCCAGCCACACCTCACCCGTGCTCACCACCTGTCGCAACTCGAACCGCCCAGGTCTCCGCGCGTGCGTGTCATCACGCGCACGCCGCGTCTGCATTTCCAGGGCGCACAGGACCGCGACGGTAGGCGACGCAAAGGCAACCAGGAACGAGCCACCGCGCGTGCTGAATACCCGACCTCCGCGGGCGCGACACGCCGGCACCACGCGCCACGCGTGCGCGTCGCGCAGCCGTCGCTCCTCGTCGAACGTGCGAGGGTGTTCTCGCGCCGTGTCATGCACGACGCGCGTGAGGAGGATGGCGAGGTTGGCGGTCTTCACGTCATGGGGTGACGCGTGGCGCGAAGCAACTGTGATGCAAATCGTCGCGGCCCCGCATGTCAGTCCCCGGATCAATATTGAACACGCGGCCCCATGACCCTTTCGCTTCGGGTCAAGCGTTGAAGTGCCTTCCGTACGGCAACTCACACATTCAGGTTCCTCGCCTTCGGTCAGCACCGGACCTGCTGATCGGATTCGCGTTGGGCCCCGCGGGCCGCGATGTCCATTTCAAGGGATAGCTTCTGGAGTGTCTGGCAATGCCATAGCGAGTACCTCTACCGGCAGAGCCTCTGCATGATGAATGGAAACCGCGCTGACGCCGAGGAGGCGTACAGCGCGGCCATGCTCCGCGCGTGTGAAGCCGTGCACGGGCAGGAGCTCCGGGTCACCAACGAGAAGGCGTGGCTGGGCGCGGTGCTGCGCAACGTCTGCGTGGACGCGCACCGCCGGCGCCAGCGCTTTCATGATGACTCCAGCGACGACGACGAGCCGGTAGATCGCATCGGCACCCTCGAGTCGACCGCGCCCTCCCCCGAGACGCTGGTGCTGCGCGACGAGGTGGAGAGCTGCGTCTGGGAGCACGTCCTGGCGCTTCCACCGACGCTGCGCGAGCCCTTCGTCATGCGCTTCCTGCACGACATGTCCTATGAAGACATCGCCCATCAGCTCGGGCTGACGAACTGCAACGTGCGCAAGCGCGTCCAGCTCGCGTACCGCGCCCTGCGCACCGTGCTGGCGGATCTGAAGCCGGATTCGCAGCGGGAAAAGCGCGCCGTTCACAACGAGCAGGCTGAGGCGTCCTGAAATCGTTGCCGCCGCAACACGCAGCACGCGGCACACGCTGAAATCCAGACACACCCAGCTTCATGTCTCACGTGTGGGGGCGCATTTCCCGGCCGGCCTCTCACGCGATTGCAGCCCCCGGCCTCTACCCCACAACGCAGGAGCCGTCATGTCCGCCATCAAGCTCGTCAACTCCGTCCCCGCCGCCAACTCCCCCTCCGTGGAGTTCCGCCTGTCCCAGGGCACCAACCAGGTTGCCCGCATCGGCGTCCACGCCGGTGGGCAGGCCTCCGTCCCCACCACGACCAACTACCAGGTGAAGGCGTTCACGACGATGGGCGACTTCTCGCTCACGTCCAACACGCTCTCCTTCAACAACACGTCCGCCACGCTGCTGGCGCAGGTGCTGACGGAGGACGGCTTCTACGACTTCCAGCTCGTGCAGTCCCCCGGTACCCAGCCCTCCGCGCTGGTGTGCGAGAACACCTGGCGCAACCCGGTGCAGTTCACCATCAGCCAGCCGGGCTCGCCGGTGCAGATCGTCACCGTGGTGGACGAGCACAACAACACCACCGTGAGCACCGCGCAGCAGTGGCAGTGCTACGCCATCGCCGACGGCATCACCACGGCGACGGTGACCATCACGGACCCGAACGCGACCATCACCGTCACCCCGGACAACAACGACGAGAGCTACACCCTCACGGTGAGCTGAAGGCTCGTGCGCGCGGGGACGGGCGGAAGGTTTCCAGCGACCGCCGTCCGTCTGTCCCCGCCCCACGGCTGCCTCTCCGGATTCCCATTCGAAGCCGCTCGAGACGACGATGACCCTGCTCCTCATCAACGACACATCCCTGCGCGTCCAGTTCCGGCTCCGCCAGCAGGCGGGACTGTCGGGCAGCTTCACGCTCGACAAGGGGGGCAGGTATCGACAGAACGTGGACGAGCAGTACCGCGTCCGCGTGTTCAACAGCGCTCCAGAAGCACGGTATGACCTGTTGCTCGACGTGCTCAACGGGCCGACCCTCCGCCTCTTCGCCTTCCGCCGGAACGACGACCAGAGCCCCCTCTTCGAGGTGGTGCAGGAGCCCCCGCTCCAGCCCCATCAACTGCGGTGCGAGAACAGCACCCTGCTGCCGCTGTGCTTCCAGGTGGAGCGACTTCGCCCCCAGCTGGGGGGCCTGCTCCAGCTCCCGCCCCAGCACTCCGGCTCGCTCGGGTTGGCGGACGATTACGAGATGGAGGCCGTCATCGGCGGCTGCATGTCCAACCGCCTGAGCCTGAAGACCCTGAACTGCACCGTGACCGCCTACCATGACAAGGAGACCGGGAAGACCGGTCTGCGCGCCACCTGACCCACTCCGAAGAAAGACCCCATGCCCAGCCCATCGACGAAATCCTCCTCCTCCATCCAGCCCTTGAAGGCCACGGACACCCCCGCTGCCTCGGGAAGCTGGGAGTACAACGGCTTCTCCCTGTCCTGGGAGACCTCGGACCCGTACTCCGTCACCCTCAACTCGCAGTGCGGGGACAACTACGGCGGCTACACGCTGCAGTCCACCTCCAACCCCCAGTGCACCATCGCCGAGGCGCCGCTGAAGACCGAGGCCCGCCTGGACCTGGCCTCGCAGATCCAGATGGGTTCGTCGGGGCCCGTCTCCATCATCCTGACCATCCAGCTCTCGCCGGACATCGTCCTGCGGACGAACATCGGCGGCTGGAACGTCAACCGGTCTCCCGACCATCCCGACAGCATCAGCTCCTGGTGGCCCATGCAGGCCTCGAGCAGCAATGACTACGGGTCCACGGGCCAGGGCAACGGCCTGCCGGTGGCCTCCGGTGGTGGCAGCGCCAGCAGCGGCGGCGTCAGCGGCGGCGGCGTCAGCAGCGTCAGCAGCTACGACGTCCCCTGAAAGGATGGTGACAGATGGCTCCGCGTATTCCCGGCCGCTCCCCGTTCCCCGGCACGCCCGTGTCTCCCGCGGCGCCATCTCCTCCGGCGGCCCCCGCGCCCCGGGCCTCTCCGCCGCCCGCCGTCCCACCCGCCCCCGCTCCGGCTTCCGTCCATGCGTCCGCACCCGTCGCGCAGACGCCGGGCCACCTCCCCCCTCCGCTTGAGCGTGGGCGGGTGGGACGCGTGGAGCTGCCGGGCATGGGCCGCTTCACCGTGACCTGGCACGCCAGCCCGGACGGGCTCGCCGTCGGCGGGACGGTGCGCTCCGCGACCAACGGCCAGGAGGAGTCGTTCCAGCTGGACTCCGTGAATCGCCGCAAGTGGATGCAGCTCGGTCAGCCTCCCGCCACGCTGGAGCTGGAGCTGCACTTCCAGCAACTGCCGCGCGTGGACTTCCGCGCGGAGGTGCAGCTCAGCGCCTCGACGGTGCAGGAGCTCACCATCTCCGAGTGGTGGACCGAGCAGCCCGCCCCGCCCTTCCACCCCAACCATGACGAGCCCGTCGGCGTCGTCATCGACAACCCGGCGGAGTCGGTCGAAATCCTCTCCTACCTGGTGATGCAGTACGCGAAGAAGGGTGGCTCGCCCGAGACGGACGGCCGCTTCATCTTCCACCCCGCCGACACCGCGTCCTCCGCGCCGGCGACGCCCCCCCCGCCCGCCGAGCCGCCCCCGACCCAGGAGGCGAGCACCCCCGCGAGTACCGCCACGAGCGCGCCGCCAGCCGCCGAGGCTCCGCCCGCGCAGGCTTGCGAGCCCCCGCCGCCGCCTCCTCCTCCACCGCTGCCCGTCTCCACGAGCCAGCTCGCCGGACTGCATCCCGTGCTCTCCGCCATCAAGGGCCTCTGCGAGTTCTCGAAGCTGGTGAAGACGGCGCACGACGCGCTGAAGCAATCACCGGGGACCTGGGTGGTCTCGGATGACGCGAAGAACCTCCAGACGACGCTGTGGAACCAGACCATCAACCACGCCGCGAACAGCCCCGGACGCACGCAGGAGGGAGACGCCCTCATCAACGCGCTGCGCGTCTTCGCCTTCCTCCAGCGGCTCCAGCGTGGCGACGCGACGCTGAGGGAGGAGCAACCGCGCAAGCAGGCGCTCTCGGCGCTCGTCGTGCTGCCCCGCGCGCAGCTCCCCGACAGCGTGCCGCTGGCGGACAGCACCCTCGGCTCGCCGCTGTCGCCCCCGGGGGACGACACCGGCTGGACGCAGCTGCTCGGCTTCGGGCTGCTCAAGCTCGTCCGCCAGCAGCTCCGGGGCTACGAGCCGGGAGAGATTGCCTACACCCTCAACGTGATGCCGGGTGAGAAGCGCGTCCTCTCCGAGCGCTACCAGTCCCACGCCGAGCAGCACTCCCGCCGCGAGCGCGAGTCGAAGGACGAGGAGTCGAAGTCCAACCAGACGCAGACGGACCAGGACCTGCGGCACGAGGTGGAGTCGCTGGCCGCCACGGACACCCTCACCCGCGACTTCACCAACGTCACCTACAGCTACGGCAGCAACGGCCTGACGCTCACGCTGGGCGGCACCGCCAAAGACTCGCTGAGCGACCAGGACACGCTCACCACCGACGACACCCGCACCGTCCAGAAGACCCTCCAGCTCGCGGCGAACCGCCTGGAAGCGCGGCTCGGCACGCAGCGCGAGCGGCGCCTCATGGAGGAGCACGAGCGCGTCTCCCGCGCCGTGCACGACAACCGCGGCAAGGACCTGCGCCAGGTGGGCATCTACCAGTGGCTGAAGAAAATCTACCGGATGAGCCTCGACGAGCGGGGTGCGCGCCTCATCGTGGAGATTCTCGTCCCGCAGCCCGCCAGCGCGCTGAAGGAACTGCTCGAGCCCTCGGGCCGCCTGCCCACGCCACCGCTCCCGCCGGAGCGCTTCTGGATTCCCATCACCTCGCACCGCGACATCGACGACACGAACTACCAGCTGCTCGAGGCCTACTACCGCGCTGAAGGCGTGACGCCTCCTCCCGACGGGGACACGTCGCTGTCTCCGCCCTCGCCCCCGTGGACCTCCATGCTGTGGGAGGTGTGGCAGTTGCGCGTCTACGAGGCCATCCTCGCCGGCTACCTCCGCTGCTGCCGCCTCTGGTACGAGGGCTGCTGGCAGCGGCTGCGGGAGTCCCCGTGGACGCTGCGCGAGCTGGAGCACGAGGCGCTCAAGAGCAAGGGCCTGGCCGCGCTGCAGGCGCTCCACCCGCGCCCGGAGGACCAGCAGCCGCCCTACCTGCGCTTCTTCGACGCGGCCTTCGATTGGAAGGACATGGCCTACCGCTTCTACCCGTGGGGCACGGGGAGCAAGCCGACGGAGCCGACCTTCGACTGGATGGGGCTGGCCACGCACGCGCAGGACTCCGACGCGCGCTTCCTCAGCTTCCTGCGGGCCGGCTCGGCACGGATGCTCGTCCCGGTGGCGCCGAACTATTGGCTGCCGGTGGCGTACTACTTCGCCTACGGCCAGCTCCCGCCATGGGGACCCGGAGAGGTGCCCGTCCCCGAGGTGCTGGTGGACCTGCTCACCGCGCTGCTGGAGGCCATGGACCGCAAGCCCGCGTGTGACACCCACCCCTGGCGCGTCGAGGTCCCCACGTCCCTCCTCTATCTACGGGAGGGCTCCACCCTTCCGGAGATACGCCGATGATTCCCTTTCCGCCCACGCACGCCAGCTTCCCCACGCGGGTCCCCACCGCCGTCGTGTCACCCGTGGGCTCGGTGCTGCCCTACGCCGGGCCCATCAACGCGTGCACCCAGGCCAACCTCATGGCGCAGGGCTGGCTCTTCTGCGACGGCGCCGTCGTGGACAACGCGACCTACCCCGAGCTCTACAACACCATCGGCACGCTGTATGGGGCGCCGCCCAAGTCAGGAAACGACACGGCCCCCATCCAGTTCTACCTGCCGGACTACCGGGGCTCGTTCCTGCGCGGCGTCAACCGGGACGCCACCCGCAACTTCCCCGGCGTCAGCAACACCAGCCAGCCGAGGGACCCCGACACCGCCAGCCGGCTGAACGCGCGCTATTCGGCGAGTGGAAGCGACGGCCAGGGCAACAGCGGAAACAGCGTCGGCTCGGTGCAGCTCGACGCCTTCCTCACGCACCAGCACGACGCCGTGCAGCCCGCCAGCCCGCCGCCCCCGCCGCCCACCCTTTGCGAGGAGGTCCCCACGGACATCCTCCAGTTCCAGTCGAGCCCCACGACCAACGTGCTCGTCGGTCCGAACAACTCGACGCCCACCTACCAGGTGTCCGACAACGAGACGCGGGCCCTGAACGTCTACGTGAACTTCATCATCAAGGCCCAGTCGGCCGTGCTGCCCAACCCCGGCTTCAACTACCAGTGCTCATCCAAGCAGGACTGCTGGGGTCCGTCTGGCGCCCAGACGTGCCAGGGCGGCGGCTCGTGAGCGACGTCTTCCCACCGCGCAGTCCCTGAAAGCGACACGCCCATGTCCATCCCCCTCATCTGCGGCCTCGGCGCGCTCCTGCTCGCCATCGTCCATGCCATCAACGGCCGCTCCTCGCTGTGGCTGGCCATCACCCTGCTGGCGCTGGGCATGGTGCTGCCCTCCGTCGTCCGCTGGCGGTAGGAGGGCAGCACCTGGAGCCGGCGGTCGGCGGCTCAGCGCCGGGACAGCCCGTAGAGGGACATCACCATCTGCTCGAAGGTGCGCGAGGGCAGCAGCGTCTTGGCCATCAGCGCGGCGCGCTGCGACAGGTGGCCCACGGTGTAGCGCACGCGCACGCCCCGCTTCTCCGTCAGCGTCAGCACCTTGCGCGCGACGGCCTCCGGGGCGATGCCCTCACCCTCCTCCACCTCCACCGCCGTGAGCACCTTCATGAAGGCCTCGCGGTACGCGGAGCCGGGGCCGGACTGGCTCGCCTTCACGCGGTTCTCCCGCACGCGCGTGCGCACGTCGCCGGGCTGCACCAGCGTGGCCTCGATGCCGAAGGGCGCCACCTCCTGGCGGAGGCTCTCCGTGAGCCCCTCCAGCGCGAACTTGCTGGCGCTGTAGAGCCCCTGGAAGGGCAGGCCCGCCGCGCCGCCCAGCGAGCTGATGTTGACGATGAGCCCGGACTGCTGCGCCCGCATCGACGGCAGCACCGCCTTGCACACGCGCATCACCCCGAAGAAGTTGGTGTCCAGTTGACGCCGGGCCTCGTCGATGGAGACGTCCTCCACCGCGCCCGCCATGACGAAGCCGGCGTTGTTCACCACCACGTCGATGCGCCCTTCCGCCGCCAGCACCGCCTCCACCGCGCGCTGGACGGAGTCGTCCTGCGTGACGTCCATCTCCAGCATCTTGTGGTGCGCGCCGTCAGGCGAGGACCGGCGGCTGGTGCCGTACACCGTGTGGCCACTCGCGCCCAGCAACTCCGCGCAGGCCTGCCCGATTCCAGAGGATGCGCCGGTGATGAGAACCACCCTGCCTCGTGAGTTGCTCATGCATGCTCCTCCTCAGGGGTGATGTCTCTATTAACGCCGAAGACTCCGGAACTTGCGCATTCCCCGGCCGAAAAAACAGACATTGACTGTCTTTGATGCCGGGGCACTGGATGTTTTCACGGACGCGCATGAAGGTTTGCGCGTGCACTGAAATGACTCAGCGCTTCACGGGGCGGGAGCCGGGCGTTGGGCCGGGAAGCGGTTGCGCAGCGCCATCGCCACCACCAGCGACAGCACGGCGGAGACGACGCCGCTCACGAAGGGCGCACCGGGAGAGACTGTCGAATAGAGGAAGCCGCTCCACACCGGGCCCACCACGCGCGCGAGCCCGCCCGCGGATTGGGCGATGCCGAGCACGCCGCCCTGCAACTCGGGGCCCGCCAGCGCGGACGCCAGGCTGGCGAGCACCGGCTGGAGCATGCCCATGCCCGTGCCGACCAGCACCATGGCGACGACCAGCATGGCCGGGCGCGACGCCACGGCGATGCAGGCCAGGCCCACGCCCATCAGCGTGGCGCCCATCAGCACCAGCGTGATTCCGCGCAGCCGGCGCGTCAGCCAGCCGATGGCGAAGCCCTGCAGCACGAAGGTCATCAGGCCCAGCAGCGCGAACAGGCGCCCCACCTCGCGCTCACCCCAACCGAACCGCACCTGGGCGAGCAGGCCGAAGGACACCTGAAGATTGGTCATGCCGATGAAGGTGAGGAAGAAGAGCGCGAGCATCGGGGCGATGCCCGGCCGGGCCAGCGCCTCCGCCAGCCGCACCTTCTTCCGGCCCGGCGTGCCGCGCGCACTCGCGGGACCATGGTCGGGGTGCGTCTCGGGGAAGAGGAAGAAGACACCCAGCATCGCCGCCGCCGCGAGCACCGCCGCCGCCATCGGCGGCGCCCACTCGCCCAGGACATGGAGCTGGCTGCCGATGACGGGCCCCAGCACCATGCCCAGGCCGATGCCGGCGCCCACGCGGCCCAGCCCCGCGGCCCGTGCTTCCGGGTCCGTCACGTCCGCCACGGCGGCCTGGCACGCGGCCAGGTTGCCCGCGGTGGCTCCGGCCAGCAGCCGCGACGTGAAGAGCACGGGCAGCAGGTGCACGTGGGTGGCGTACGCGAAGAGCGCCATGGACACCGCGTTGCCCAGCAGGCTCAGCAGGATGACGGGGCGCCGGCCCACGCGGTCCGACAGCCGCCCGAGCAGGGGGGTGGCCACCAGCTGCGCGGAGGAGAACAGCGCGAGCAGCACGCCCGCCGTCGTCGCCGTGCCGCCCATGGACTCCACGTAGAAGGGCAGCAGCGGGATGATGAGCCCGAAGCCCACCAGGTCCAGGAACACGGTGATGAAGACGAGCGCCCTCACGCGGCGCTGGACGGAGAGAGACACGGGCTGCGCTGGCGAGGGCACGTCCATGTGCCGGATGATTGACGGCGACGCGCGCGCAGGGAACCTCAATCGCGCGGGAGTGACGGACCGATGAACCTCATCGAACCCATCATCCTGGGTGGCGCGGTCCTGGGCGGCGTGGTGGGCGCGACGCTGGGCTTCTCCGCGGGCGTGCTGTGGGGCCTCGGCGGGCTGCTCGCTGGCATCGTCGTCGGGGCCGTGGTGGGCCCCTTCGTCTTGTTGCTGCTGGGGCTCGTCTTCATCACCCTGCGCTACGGGCCGCGCCACAGCTGGGGCCTGGTGCGCGAGCTGTTCGGCCCGCGCCCGGGGAACTAGCTCGGACGGCTCCAGATTTTCGGCCAGTCGTCGAAGTCGCTGACCGCCTGGCCGTCGATGAGGAGCGAGTACATGGACTCCTCGGGGAAGTCATTCAGGCGGATGGTCAGCGTGTGCCCGTCCACCTGCGTGCGGAAGGGGTGAAGCGGATCACTGGCCTTGGCCCAGCTCAGCTTCCGGGTCATCAGCTCGTCGGCGGTCATGATTGGGTCCCCGTCTGTCCGAGGAGGTGCTGGTTCACGGTCTGGTTGGTCCGGTTCGAGCTGCCGATGAGCTCCTTGAAGACGTCCTCTCCACGGAGCCCCTTGCCCTCGGCCTTCTTCACCAGTTGGTCGAAGCTCGGACCGTTGATGCTGCCGTAGGTGAAGAAGTCCCGGGCGCGCAGCATCGCGACTTCCAGCGGGCTGCTCATCATCTTCCGCGCCTCGAGCCGGGCGTCGTGACGGATGGCCACCGCGCGCTTCGCCCGCTCCTCCATGGAGACGCCCTGGGCGGCCCACTGCTTGTCGAGCTCGGGGATGGTCGCCACCTTGTCCACGTACCACTTGCGGATGTCCGCGTTGGTGGTCGGCTTCTTCGCCCCGCTCGCGTCCGGACCGTTCACCTGCTCGGTGCTGGCGTTGGACGGCCGGCGCGACGGGCGCGGAGACCCGGTGTCGAAGTTGTCCTGCTTCTTCGCGGGGGCGGACGTCGACGGGGAGGAGACCGAGTTCGTCCGCGACGGGCCGGGCGACGAGCCGCCCTTGACGGACGAGGCGGGCGACTTCGGCGGGGAGGTCGTCTCGATCTTGGGGGAAGGAGGGGGCGTCTTCCGGTTGAGCTTCATGGGGAGTGCCTTCGCGGGGGGCGGCGAGAAAGCCTACAGATGAGTTATCGCGGACGGCGAAGAAAGGTTGCGGACCTTTACCTACCTTCGCGCACTTTTCACTTCCTGGAAACGCGAGAACTACCTGGAGTGCGGCCTGGAGCGACGACGCGCCAGGCCAAGGGCCAGCGCGAGCAGCGTAGCGCAGGTCTCCGCCCCGACGGCGCCCCCCGCCAGCGAGCAGCCCCCTCCGTCTACTGTCTCCTCCGCACACGGCAGCCACAGCCGGCACGCGTCGCCCGCCTTCACGCAGGGCCGCGCGCCATCCGACTCGGAGCAGGGCGCGCCGAAGCGGCCTGCTTCCAGGCCCGCCACCGCGCAGCTCCTGCCTCCTCCGGGCTGGTCGACACAGGCCATGCCCAGCGGGCAGTCGGCGTGGGCCTCACAGCGCGCCGTGCACGCATCCACCGTCGCGTCGAGCGGTGGCCGCGTGGGCGGCGAGAGGGCAACCTCTTCGATGACTGCCTGGAGGAAGTCCGCATGCGCGTCCACGCGCGTGTTCGTGCCCGTCGTACAGGCGAGGTCCCCGAACGAGGTGACGCCGACGAGGTGCTCGGTGCCGTCAATCTCCAGGAATGAGGGGCCGCCGCTGTCGCCGCCGCACGACATCGCGGGGGCGAACTCGATGGAGAAGGCCCCCGGGTCCACCGCCGTCACGCGCGCGGTGCCACCGCGGCGCAGGCCCGTCCTGCCAGCTTCGTCCAGACCGAAGCCCACCACCCACGTCGTCCTTCCCACCACGTCCGCCGGCAGCGGGGCTCCGCGCAGGGGCACCGGCGGGACGGGCGCGTCCTCGGCCAGGATGAGCACTCCGAGGTCGTGCGCCCCCGCCCGCCAGTCGGGGTGAATCCGGCCCGCGACGGCGCGCACGCGCGCCCTGCCGAGCGCCCGCGCGGTCTCCGCCGCGAACACCACCGAGAGGACCTGCGGCGCGTCCGCGTTCTCCACGCAGTGCGCCGCCGTCAGGACGACTCGGGGGGCGACCAGCGTTCCGGTGCAGGTGACGGGCGAGGCCGCGTCGGAGTCTCCGCAGGTCGGCGACACCGGGACGATGGCGCCTACCGCCGGAAAGCCGGGCTCGGGCGCGCCTCCCACCACTGCCTGCCGCGTCGCCGCCTGCACGGGGCCGGGCGCGTGCGGTCCGTCGCACGCGCCAGACACCACGAGGAGCAGCGCGAGGAAGAACCCGCCTGGGTGGACGGGCCTCACTCGCGCCACCAGCTCAATCCCTCGCGAAGTCACCCTGCGGTGACTCCGTGGGCTGGCCGTCGGGGTTGAAGTACTTCCAATCACCCGCCTTCGCGCCGTTCGCGTAGTTCCCCGTCACGGCGAGCTTTCCGTTCGGGTGCCACTCGGAATAGGGGCCCTGCGCCTGGTGCCCGACGAGCGTGCCCTCGGCCCACTTCTGCCCGTCGGAGCGCCACGCCGTCCACTTCAGCTCCTTCGAGCCGGCGGTGTGGACCTCCTCGCGGTTCTTCTGCCCCTCCTCGTAATAGAGGGTCCACAGGCCCTGCTTGAGGCCACCGCGGTACTCGCCCTCGAGCTGCTTCACGCCGTCCTCGAAGTAGCTCACCCAGCGGCCTTCCATCTTCCCGTCGACGTACTGGCCCTCCGTCTTGGGCTTGCCGTTGGAGTGCCACTCCGCCCAGCGGCCATGCTTCACGCCGTCGGACTTCGCGCACCACTGCACGGTGCCCTCCGGCGGCGCGCGGCCGTGCAGCCGCGCGCCATCGGGACAGGGACCGGAAGAGGACCGGCTACAGCCTGACGCCACGCCCAGGACCGCGGCCAGCGCCACCCATGTCTTGAAGGAAGCCATCAGCCGCAGGTGCCCACGCCGCTGCAGCTGCAGTTGTTGCTGGCGAACGTGTAGTCATCGGACGCCGCCGCGAAGCTGCCCAGGCCGTAGTCGTGCTTGGCACAGTCCTGCGTGTACGCCGTGGTGCCCACGCACGGAGGCGTGCTGGTGATGCCGCAGCCCTGGCCGCAGCGGCCCTTGCAACCACCGCCCGAGCCACCGGTGCAACCGCAGCCCCGGCCCGCCTGACGGTAATAGCCCGAGCCGATGAACTGGTTGCCGCAGGTGCAGGAGAGATGCGTCCACCCGCGCTCGGAGACGAACTCGTAGCCCGTGAGCAGCTCGCCCACCGGGACAATCTGCATGAAGCTCGTCTGGCGCATCGCCGCGTCCTCGACGCGCGTGCGCTGGGCCTCGTCCGTCTCGGCCACCAGCTTCGTGACGCCTTCCAGCAGCGGCCCCATCAGCTCGGACTGCGCCGCGTCCAGCGCCCCACCGCTGGGGATGAAGCTGCCCGTGCCCTGGTTGAAGTCGAGGTGGAACCCGATGACCGGCGCACCGAAGTCGTACGTCACTTCGACGACCTTCGACTCCGTCTCCACCACCAGCATCCGCACCGACGCGCCACCCGCGCTGTAGGTGGCCTCGAGCGTCGTCTCGTCACGCTGGAGGAGCGTGAAGCCCTGTGTCTCTTCCGCCTGCGGCTGGGGCTCGTCCGAACAGCCCGCCAGCGACATCGCCAGGACCACCGTCATTCCGCACAACCAATGCGCCTTCATCTCGTTCTCGCTACCGCGCGTCGGCTTCACGCACGAACAGGGCGAAACTAGGAAGGCACAGGAGCGGCGGTCAAACCGAAAACCCAGAAAATAAGAATCACCCCGTACAGTGAGTCGGGGGCGGTTGCGACCCACGGCGGCACTGGAGGGACTCGGGACAAGAGGCCGCGGCCCGGGGGGCTGGCGAGGGGGAAGCTGAAGCGCCCCCGGGCCGCGGTGCCTCGGGGACGCCTGGGTGGCGGCCCCATTCGGAGACGCCTTAGTGGCGGCCCCCACCTCGCTCGCCGCGCTCGGGCAGGTCCACGGCGGTGCCATCGAGCGTCGCGTCGCCGCACTCGGGGCCGAAGGTCAGCACGTGCTCTCCGTCAGCGGTGGCGCGCGTCAGCGTCCCGGACGTGGGCCACGGGCAGACGTCGCGCGACGGCCGGACGATGGCCGCGAGCGTGACGGTGCCTTCCGAGCCATCGAGGAACGCCTCGGTGTACGCGCCGTCGATGGTGCGCACCGGCGGCGTGTCACTTGAGAACGCGACGGACAGGGAGCCCGTCAGGTGCACCGAGCTCACCACCGCGCCCGACGCGTCCGTCCGCGTGCGCGTCACATCCGCCTGCGTCGCCTTCTGGCGCGGCGGGGCGCCCAGCGTCAGCTCCGCGGAGGAGGTGGTGGTGCCCTGCGCCGTGGAGACCTCACCGTCGGAGTTCGTACGGGAAATCTGGAAGGTGACGGACTGCTCCTGCGTCACCGCGCCCTCGCAGTTCTCCGGCGCCGTGTACGTGGTCGCGATGTCCACCGTGCCGGTGGAAGGCCCGCCGTGCGGGCCGCGGCCACCGGGCGCGCCGCCATCGCCGGCCCCCCCGGTGGAGTGCGCGCGCACGGTGCCGTCCGTGCCCTCCGGCGGGGGCCTGCCACCGCCGCCACCGGGCCCACGGCCGCCACCACCGCCGCCGGGCCCACGACCACCGCCGGGACGCGTGGGCGCGGCGCAGTCCGTCCACTCGAGGTGCACGGTGGCCGGCAGGCTCTGGCCACAGACTTCCACGGTGGTGATGTCCGGGCTGTCATCACAGTGGAAGCCCTCCACCGCCTGCGGGCGCAACTTGTCCAGGCCGTGCAGCAGGCTGGAGACCTCCACCGCGTCGCTCGAATCCGAGACGGCCTCCACGGCCTGCGAGACATCCGAGGTGGCCTCGTCGGCCGTCTTGTCCGAGCTGCAACCCGCCGTCATCGCGCCCGCGGCGAGTGCGAGTGCTCCAAGCCACTGACTGCCCCTGTTCCTGCGCATCGTTCGTGCTCCTTGGTGTTTCCAGTGCCCGGCCCGCTTCCCACTGCGCCCATGGGACGAGAGGAATTAATTTCGTGTTCCCGGCACTCGTCGCTTCCGTGCTTGCGGAGCGCGCCACGCACACCGCTACACTGGTGGCTTGACCGGGAACGACGAGCTGCGCGCACTCATCACCGAGGCCCAGGACGGCAGCGTGCGCGCCTTCGAGCTCCTCATCGCTTCGCACATGCCGCAGGTGCGCCGCTTCGCGCGGGCCTTCGCCGCCTCGGACGCGGACGTGGACGACCTGGCGCAGGAAGCGCTGGTGAAGGTCTACAAGAGCCTGCGCTCGTTCCGCTTCCAGTCCGCCTTCAAGACGTGGCTCTACTCGGTGGTGCGCAACGTCTTCTTCGACGCCACGCGCAGCCGCGCCGGACGGGAGCGCGCCCTGGAGGAGCCCCTGGAGGTGGAGCACGTCCGGGCCCCGTCGGGCGCCGAGCCCGCCGACGAGGGAATCGCGCGGGCGGAGGAGAAGGAGCGGCTGTGGCGCGCGCTGCGGGCGCTGCCGGCGGAGTTCCGCACGGCGGTGGTGCTCTTCGATGTCGAGGGGTACAGCTATGAAGAGGTGGCCGCCATCGAAGGGGTGCCGGTGGGCACGGTGAAGTCGCGCCTCTCACGGGGCCGGACACAGCTTCGCACCCTGCTGGCGGGCGGGCAGGCCCCCGGGAGCCAGGATGGGGATGGGTCGGTGGGAACATTCAATGGGGATGCTTCGTCTCATGGTTCGAGGAGCGGTAGATGAGTGAGCCCGAAGAGACCGAGGACCGCGCGCTGCGCGAGCGCCTGGGAGCACTGCGGGACGAGCCGCCCTCCTTCGACTTCCAGTCCGCGCTCCATCGGCGCCTGGTGGATGCCGGGCCGCCAGACCCCGCCCCCGGGTGGGATTGGGTGCGCTGGCTCTTCCGGCACCGGGCTCCCATCGTCTGGCCCTCCGTGGGTGTCGCGGCCGGGGTCGCCGCATTCCTGCTGCTGGGCGCGGTGTGGGCGCCCCCTGCCCCGCCGCCCGCCGTGGCTTCTCGCCCGCTCGCGGTGCCGGGGACACAGGTGCCCGTGAGCAAGGTGGCGGTCATCAAGCTGGACTTCACGGCGGACGTGGCGGTGGCCCAGGCGGACTTCCAGGTGAGCCTTCCGGAGGGGCTCTCCTTCTGGGCGGACGGCGAGGAACTGCCGCTGCGCTCCTTCCAGTGGACCCAGGCACTCAGTGCGGGTAGCAACGTCATCCCCATCGCGGTGCGCGGACAGCGGCCGGGCCGCTACCTCGTGACGGCCGAGGCTCGCGCCGGCGGCCAGCGCATCGAGCACGACGTGGTGCTGGAGGTGACGGACGGATGAACAGGTCTTCGCCAGGGATTGCCGCGGCCTTCGCGGCGCTCGTCCTGTTCGTCGGCGGTGCCGCTCGGGCACAGGAGCAGGCCGCTCCCGCGACGCCTCCTCCTTCCACGGAGACGGGTGCGGCGCGAGCTCCGGAGGCTCCGACGAAGAACGCGCCTGCACCGTCGCCGCCCTCCTCCGAGCCGGGGGCGCGCGTGCACAGCTCCCATACGGTGGACGTCATCGCGCCTGGAGAGAAGGTCGACACCATCTTCGGCCGTATGCGGATGGAGCGCCCGGCGCCGCCTCCGCGCGGGGATGCGGTACGTCCGCCGCCCGGCACGGAGTCCCGTGACAACAAGCCGTCGCCCGGCCCGGGACGGAGTGGTGGCGGGCATCCTCCTCCGGGAGGTGACGGGCGCGCGCGGCCTCCTTCGTCCCCACGGACCGACGGCGCACCGCCGCCTCCTTCGTCGCAACCACCGCCACCGTCGCCCAATCAGCCGCGACGATGACGGTCGCCCCAGCGCTCGCGCTCGTGGCCCTGGTGGCCACGACAGCTCCGCTTGCCTCGGCGCAGGTGGCGTTTGCCCGTGGTGAGACGGTGCATGTGGCCCAGGGGGCCACGACGGGCCCGCTTGCTCCGACGCAGGTGACGTCCGCGCATGGCGCATCCGCGCAGGCGGAGCTCATGGCCCAGGCAGCCACGGCCGACCCGCTTGCCTCCGCGCAGGAGGCGCTCGCTCATGACGCCTCCGCACAGCCGGAGCCCGTGACCCAGGCAGCCGCGGCCGACCCGCTTGCCTCCGCGCAGGAGGCGTTCGCTCGTGGCGACTACGCGGAAGCGGAGCGACTTGCCCGGGAAGGCGCCCAGCCTCCGAGGCTCGGTGCCGCGCTCTACCTCGTAGGGCTCGCCCGCTTTCGCTCGGGCCGGCCCGCCGAGGCCCTGGAAGCGCTCGATGCGGCGGGGCGCGCGGAGGACGCGCCGGAGCCCGCTCTCTGGAACTTCAACCGGGGCGCCTGTCTCTACGCCCTGGGCCGCTTCGAGGAAGCCGAGCAGGCCTTCGCCGACGCCGGAACCGACGCGACGCTCGCTCGGGTCGCCTGGCTGAATGCGGGCTTCGCCGCGCTCGATGCCGGCTCGCCCGAGCGCGCCGCCACCTGGGCGGACCGCGCGGCCCCCGGCGCCTCCGAGCGCGAGGCCGTCCAGGTCGAGGAATTGCGCGCCCTCGTCGCCCAGGCCCAGGGACGCACCGTGAGCCGGAGCGACGAGGCGTACCGCCAGGGACTGGTGTCCTTCGACGCGGGGCGCTTCGACGAGGCGCGAGCCCATTTCCTCCGGGCGGCAGAGGAAGACCCGAGCTCGGGCCGCGCGCGCCTCATGGCCGGAGCCTCCGCCTGGCGGACGGGAGCACGCTCCATCGCATGGGAAGACGTCACCGCGGCCCTCGCGCTCTCACTCGACCCGGCGGACCAGCGCACCGCGCACCAGTACCTCGACCGGCTCTCCTTCGGACTTCGCGCGAGCGGCCCGAGCCTGCGGTTGTCCGCCGGAGCGGGCGGAGGCTTCGACAGCAACGTGCTCCAGGTCGGCGTGGCGGCTCGCGACGTGTCCGGGGCCAGCAGCGACGTGGAGACCGCCAGCGCTTTCGTCGAGGCGGGAGTGGGGCTCGCGGCCCGCCTCCGTCTCTCGGATGCGTTGTTCGCCCACCTCTCCTACGGCGGAAGCCAGCGCATCTACACGCTCGAGGCCGTGCGCGACTACTCGCTGCAACTGCACCGCGCGGCGGCCACCGTGGAGTGGGAAGCCGCCCGCCGGGTGCGCGTGGGCCTCTCCGCTGGAGGCGACCTGTTCTTCACCGGCCTCGCGGACTTCCGTGGGCTGCAGGCCTCGGTGAATGGCTGGGGCTGGCTCGCGGTGGACGAGAGCGAGCTGACCAGCACCCGGCTGGACCTCACCTTCGCCCGGAAGTCGGGACTGGCCAGCGAGTTCGACTACCTCACCGGGCCGCGACTGGACGCGACGCTGTCCCAGGAATTCCGCCTGCCGTCGCAGAGCCTGACGGCGTGGTACCGCTACCGCGAGGACCGCATCGGCACGCTGGTGCAGGAGACCACCGCCGACACCACCGGCGCCTCGCGCGCGTACGTCATCCCCTTCGGCTGGGCGGGACACGCCGTGGGCCTGTCCACGCGCCGGGTGCTCGGCCCGGCATTCGACGCGGGCCTCGACGCCGAGCTGGAGCGGCGCGACTACCTGAGCGACAGCTACCTGCGCGTCACGCCGTTGAATGGGAGCGAAGAGGCCTGGGACCTGCGGCGACGCCGGGACTGGCGCTTCACGCTGCTCGCCAGCGCGAGCGCGCGGCTGTCCCGGTGGCTGCAGCTCACCGCGCGCTACGAGCTGCTGGTGAACCGCTCCAACATGGACACGCGACTGGAGGACAAGCCCGGGGCCTGCACGTCGCCGGACTACCTCTGCCATGTCTACGACTACACGAATGGCAACTACGAGAAGCACGTGCTGATGCTCGAGCTGGGCACCTCGTGGTGAGCGGTGGTTCACGGAGGTCTGACGAAATCCCCCCAGTCCTTGTTCCCAACCCTCGCGTTTCGTTGAGAAACCGAAATTGTCGCCGCGAACGTTACAGACAGGTTTGATGAACAGCGGAGGGCGTCTGTAACGATGGGGTCGAGAGGAGCATTCGACATTGGCCCCATCCGATGATGACTCCGACCCCAAGCCCCTGCTGCCCAAGCTCAGCCGCCGCGCCTTCTTCACCGGCGCGGGTGCCTCCGCGCTGACCGCCACCCTGGTACAGACGGCCGCGCAGGCGGCGACCCAGGCCGGGCCCGCGGTCCTCGGACCCGAGCCCTCCACCCTCCAGCTCGACATCAACGGCCGCCCCGTCATCGTCCAGGCCGACCCCGGCACCACGCTGGCCGAATTGCTGCGCAACCAGCTCGGGATGACGGGGACGAAGGTGGGCTGCGACCGCGGCGCCTGCTCGGCGTGCACGGTGTGGCTCGACGGCGAGGTGGCCGCGAGCTGCATGACGCTGGCCTTCGACGCCCGCGGCAGGAAGGTCACCACCATCGAAGGGCTGGCGCGCGGGGACGAGCTGCACCCGGTGCAGCGGGCCTTCGTGGAGAACGACGCGCTCCAGTGCGGCTTCTGCACGCCCGGCATGGTGATGAGCTGCGCCGCCCTGGTGGAGCGCAACCCGAAGTGCACGCTCGATGACGTGAAGCAGGCGGTCAGTGGCCACCTGTGCCGGTGCGGCACCTATCCCAACGTCTTCAAGGCCACCCTCGCGGCAGCCCAGGCGGGCGGCAAGGGCAAGGGGAAGAGCTGATGCAAGACGTCAAGGACACCACCGGAACGCAGGGCACCGCGAAGCCCTCCGACGGCCAGAAGGCGCAGGCCGGAGGCCCGCAGAAGCCACCCCCGCCCAACCCGGGCCCCTCGCGAGAGCAGGCAATGCAGTACGGCATCGTCGGCGCCGGCCTGAAGGAGGTCACCCGGCGGGTACCGCTCGACGAGCCGCCGCCCCTGCCGGAGAACGCGAAGCTGAAGTCCATCGGCAAGCCTGTCTCCCGCCTGGACGGCGTGGAGAAGGTCACCGGCCGTGCCCGCTACACCTTCGACATCCAGCTCCCGGGAATGCTCTGGGGCCAGCGCGTCCTCTCGCCGCTGCCGCATGCGCGCATCAAGTCCATCGACACCTCGGCGGCCGAGCGCTACCCGGGCGTGCGCGCCGTCCACATCCTGGAGCGCCTGCTCTCCACGGCGAAGCTGAGGGACCCGAAGGCGGAGCAGGGCCGCTACCCCACCGTCCGCTACGCGGGCCAGCCCATCGCCGCGGTGGCGGCGGACTCGCCCCGCGCCGCCGAGGCCGCCGCCCGCCTCATCAAGGTGGAGTACGAGCCGCTCCCGCACGTCACCGGCATCGAAGAGGCGATGAAGGAGGACGCGCCTCGCGTCTTCCCCGGCCCCACCGAGCAGCCCGCCACCGCGGGAGGCGGAGGCGCACCCCCGGGCCTGCCGCAGAAGGGCAACGTGCGCGGCCCGGACACGAAGCCGCGAGGCATGGGCCCACGCGGCGACGTGGCGAAGGGCTTCCGCGAGTCCGAGGTGGTCGTCGAAGCGGAGTACCGCACCCAGGTGCAGACACACGTGCCCATGGAGCCGCACGGGCTCGTCGCGGACTGGAAGGACGACCTGCTCACCCTCTACGCGTCCACCCAGTGGGTGGCCAGCGTGCGGGACGAGGCCGCCGAGCTCTTCGAACTTCCGAAGAACAGGGTGCGCGTCATCAGCGACTTCACCGGAGGCGGCTTCGGCGCGAAGTACGGCATCGGCAACTACGGCCTGCTCGCCATCCACCTCTCGCGCAAGGCCCGGGCCCCGGTGCGGATGATTCTGGACCGCCGCGAGGAGCACGTGTCGGGCGGCAATCGCCCCAACAGCATCCAGCGACTCAAGGTAGGCGCGAAGAAGGACGGCTCGCTCGTCGCAATCCAGCTCCAGGCCTACGGCAGCGGCGGCGTGGCCGGAGGCGCGGGCGTCGGCTTCTGCCACTCCACGCTCTACGACTGCCCCAACGTGCACGTGGAGCAGTACGACGTCTTCACCAACGCCGGCCCCTGTGCCGCCTTCCGTGCGCCCGGCCAGGTCCAGGGCATCTTCGCCCTCGAGCAGACCATCGACGAGCTGGCCGAGCGCATCGGCATGGACGCGCTCGCGCTCCGGGCGAAGATTGACGTCTCCGACACGGACGACGCGCGGGCCCGCGCCCAGGAGCGCAAGGTGGGCGCCGACAAGGTCGGCTGGAACAAGCGTCGGCCCGCGGGCTCGGACAAGGGGCCCATCAAACGGGGCATGGGCGTCGCCCAGTCCCAGTGGGTCTACCTCGTCCACCGCAACACCTCGTGTGAGGTGCGCGTGTCCGGGGATGGCTCCGTCGAGGCCTTCAGCGCGACGCAGGACATCGGCACGGGGACGCGCACCATCCTCGCGCAGGTGGTGGCGGAGGAGTTCGGCCTGCGGCCCGAGGACATCGGCGCGTACGTCGGTGACTCGCGCTACCCGCAGGGGCCGGCCTCGGGCGGCAGCCGCGTCACCAGCTCGCTGACGCCCGCCGCGCGCAATGCCGCCCACCGCTGTGCCCGCGAGCTGGCCGCGCGAATCGCGCCCCTGTTCGAGGCGAGCGCGGACGACATCGTCTTCGCCGACGGCAAGGTGATGGTGAAGGGCAAGGCGTCCTCCGCGCTGCCCTTCCGCGACGCGGTGAAGAAGTCCGGCGTGCGCGAGCTGTCCCACCGCGCCGACCGCCGTGACGACTACGAGGGCTACGCGATGTCCACCCCGGACATGAGCATCAGCCGGCACGGCATCGGCGGGGTGCAGTTCGCCGAAGTCGAGGTCGACACGGAGACGGGCATCGTCAAGGTGGAGCGCGTGGTCGCCGTGCACGACTGCGGGCGCCCCATCAACCCCAAGCTCACCGAGAGCCAGATTTTCGGCGGCGTGATTCAGGGCGTCAGCTACGCGCTCTACGAGGAGCGCCACCTGGACCCGGGCAGCGGCCACCAGCTCAACGCCAACGTGGACCAGTACAAGATTGTCGGCTCGCGCGAGGTGCCGAAAATCGAGGTCATCGTCCTGGAGCAGCTCGGCGCGCAGTCCTCCACGGACGCGCGCGGAGTGGCCGAGCCCGCCAACGTGGCGACAGCGGCGGCGGTGGCCAATGCCTTCTACAACGCGACGGGCAAGCGCATCCGCACGCTCCCGATGACGCCGGCGAACGTGCTCGCGGCGCTGCGCACCACCTGAGACGGATTCGGAGGAAGCATGCAGAGCTTCGAGTGGGTCGACGCGGAATCCGTGGAGCAGGCCGTCTCCCTGCTGGGAGAGTCGAGCGAGCGCCAGCCCGTCATGGCGAAGGCCGGCGGCATGGACCTGCTCGACTTGATGAAGAATGGCGTCGTCTCGCCGCACCGGGTGGTGAACCTCAAGTCCATCAAGGGCCTGGATGGCGTGCGCTTCGACGCGAAGCAGGGCCTGGAGTTGGGCGCCCTGGTGACGTTGGCGCGGATTGCCCGAGAGCCCGAGGTGCGTGGGCGCTACGTGGCGCTCGCGGACGCGGCCGGGCACGCGGCCACGCCCCAGGTGCGCAATGCCGCCACCCTGGGTGGCAACCTGCTCCAGCGGCCCCGCTGCTGGTACTTCCGGAGCGAGCACTTCCACCAGCTGGGCGGCAACGACGTCGAGCGGGTGCGCGAGGGGGAGAACCAGTACCACGCCATCTTCGACAACCAGCGCACGGTGATGGTGCACGCCTCCACGCCGGCCACGGCGCTCGTGGCCTACGGCGCGTCGGTGGAGCTCACCGGCCCCGGGGGCAAGACACGCATGGTGCCCGTGTCCGAGTTCCTGCTGCCGCCGGACATGAAGCGCCCGCGCGACACCGTCATCGCCCCCAACGAGGTGCTGACGCGCGTGCGCCTCCCCGCGCTCGCGGCGGGGACGAAGAGCGCGTACCACAAGCAGGGCGAGCGCGAGAGCTACGACTGGCCCATCTGCGACGTCGCGGTGGTGCTGCGCATGGACGGCAAGGTGGTGCGCGAGGCCGCGATTGCCATGGGCTGGGTGGCGCCCACGCCCCGCCGTGCGACGGAGGCCGAGAAGCTGCTGGTGGGCAAGCCGCTGGACGAGGAGCTGGCGCGCCAGGCCGCGAAGGCGGCGGTGAGCGGCGCGACGCCGCTGTCCAAGAACGCCTACAAGGTGCCCGTCCTGGAAGCGGTGGTCCGCAGGACGGTCCTCGCCGCGTCGAAGGCCTGAGGGAGGCACGCATGGACTCGCACGGCGAGCCGAAGCCGCCCACCGTCTGCCGGCGCCTGCGCTCCAAGGGGACGCCGGGCTACCGGTACGAGGCGGCGGTGGACTGGGACACGGGCTACGTGTCGACGGCGACGTTCTGGTGCGTCGCCACCGGAGAGAGCGTGGGGCCGGATGATGACATCGTGCACCCGCACTCCTGTGGCGGGGCTCGGGCCTGCTTCCGCGAGCCCACGGAGGACCCGACGGACGGGCCGAAGATTCTGGAATAGCCAGATAGCCCCGGCTCAATCCCTTGCATCCGTGATAGGCTTCGCCTCCTGCAAAAGGGGGCGTCCATGTCACGAACCAGTTTGTATGGGATTTCCACGACAGCATTGACCCTGCTGTGGTGCCTTGCTCTTCCCGGCTGCGAGCAACCTGTGGTGTCTGGCGAAGCCCCGCCCCCCGGGGCCGTGATGTCCACCCGGGAAGCGGCGCTGGTCGTGTCGTCTTCGTACATCGACATCCGGAGCCGCACGGGGACGGGCGTGTCACTCGGGCGGACCTGCGGCAGCTCGAACGAGGTCAGTCCAGCCTGCGTCGGCAGCAGCGCTCCGGAGTTCAGCCACCACTGGGTGGCGCCCTATGACGGCGCCTTCACCTTCAGCACCCAGGGGCCGGGGACCACCTTCGACACCGTCCTGGAAATCACCCGGTGGGCCGACAGCGCGTCGCTCGGCTGCAATGACGACGCGGGGGGTACCTCCCGGTCCACGGTGACCGTCAACCTGGCCGCCAACCAGGAGGTCCGCATCGCCGTGGATGGACGGGGCGTGGCCTGTGGCAACTTCCAGCTCGACATCCAGGGAGTGCCGTCGACCTGCGGCGCCTGCAACACGCCCCCGAGCCCGTGCCACGAGCCCAATGGCACCTGCTACAGCGCCTCCTGCGTGTACCCGCTGAAGCAGGTGGGCGCGGCCTGCAATGACTCGAATGCCTGCACCCTGGGGGACACGTGCAGCGGCAGCGGCGTGTGCCAGGGCACTCCCATCACCTGCAACAGCCCGCCGGGCCAGTGCTACGCCACGGCGGGTACGTGCACCAACGGCACCTGCCAGTATGCGCCCCGCCAGTACGGCAGCTCGTGCAGCGACGGCGACTCCTGCACCCAGGGCGACTACTGCGCGGGCAACGGCGCCTGCTATTCGGGAGACCGGACCTGCTGTCCGAATGGCGGCATGGTCTGCAACGGCTACTGCTGTGGCGGCGATTCGTACTGCGACGGCTCCGTGTGCCGGCTCTGCAGCACCAATGACCCGTACCTCACGCTGCGATATCCCACGTGCCAGATCTCCGCCAGGGCACCGGAAGAGACCTCCCGGTAGCCGGAGTGGGGATGTCCCGGAGGAGGAGGGGCACCGCCCTCCTCCCGCCATTCCGGGACTAGCGGCGGTGCAGCACCTGACCGGCGCTGCCCGCGGTCCACGCGCTGGCGCGCGTGCTCCAGGTGCCCACCAGTGACTTCGTCGTGCCGCTGAGCTGCCGCCGCCACCGGGTGCCGTCGAAGTGGAACACCGCGCCTCCCTCTCCGACGGCCCAGGCGTCATCGCTCGCGCCGCCCCAGACGTCGTTGAGCCGCACGCCCGCGGCGCTGGTGGTGTCCACGTCGAACGTCCCTCCGTTGTAGTGCACCAGGACGCCCTCGTCGCCCACCGCCCAGACGTCCTCCGGGCCCACGCCCCAGACGCCGCGCAGCGCGTGCGGCGTGAGGGAGGCCTCCACGGGAGTCCACACCGCGCCGTTGTAGAACTCGAGCGCTCCGCCCTCGCCCACCGCCCAGTAGTGCTCGGGCGAGAGTCCCCAGACATCGTGGAGGGTGAAGTCCGCCGTGCCGCCATCCACCCAGGCACTGCCCGTCCACAGGGCGCGCCGCCCCCCGGCACCCACCATCCAGATGTCCGACGGCCCGGTGCCATGGATGCCGTGAGGCTCGAGCCCGGCGGGCAGGGCGTGGCTCTGCCATTGCTGGCCATTCCAGTGATGGGCGCTCGCGCCAACGGCCCACACGTCGTCGGGGCCGATGACCCACGCGCAGCTCACCGGGCCCGGCGGAGGCGTGGCCACGCGCCAGGCCTCGCCGTCCCAGACAAGGGCGACACCGTCCGCGCCCGCGCGGCCGAATACCCAGACATTGTCCGCGGCCGAGCCCGTGACGGCGCTCCAGCTCACGCCGGGCGCCAGGTCCCTCGTGAGCAGGTGCCAGCCGCGCGCATCCCGGTGGAGCAGCGCTCCCCCGCCACCCGACACCCAGACATTACCAGGGCCGGTGCCATGCACGGCGAGGAGGTCCTCCCGGGTTCCGGACTCGACCAGTGCGAGCGATTGACCGTCCCAATGCAGGAGCGTGCCCTGGGCACCCACCAGCCAGACGTCAGCGGAGCCGCTGCCCCAGACACCATGAAAGCGCACCGCACGCGGAGACTGCATGGCCGTCCACCCCGAGCCGCTCCAGCGCGCGATGGCGCCGGAGGTCGCCACGGCCCAGCCCGTGCTGGCGTCGGGCGACATCCACAGCGCGGTGTAGCGCTCACCTCCGGCGCCTGGCACCGGCAGGGCACCACCCAGGCCCACCCAGTCCATTCCATCCCAGCGGGAGAGCCGCTGGCCTCCAGCGAGGGCCCACACCTCCGTCGATGAGCGGCCCCACAGCGCGGAGAAGCCCGTGGCCCCGCTCACCAGCCGCCAGCCCGCCGCCGTCCGGCGCCAGAGCCGTCCGTCTGGCGCCTCGGTGGAGGGAAGCTGGGTGAGCCACCCGTCCGAGGGCGAGAGCATGGAGAGTCCACCCGGAAGGCCTCCCTCCGGCAGGGACTCGACGCCCCAGGAGCGTCCGTCCCAGCGGGCCAGCGCCGCGCCCGCTCCCGCCGCCCAGACGTCGGAGGCACCGGAGCCGGACAGGAGGAGCAGGTCCCCGGAAAGGCCCGTGGCCAGCGCCGTCCAGCGCGAGCCATCCCAATGCAGGGCCTGGCCACCAGGGCCGCCTGCCCACAGCTCACCGGCCGCCGTGCTCCACACCGCCGTCACCGACTCGCCATGAGGCGTGGGATTCGCCCAGCACCACCCGTCCTCGCTGCACACCGCACCGGTGTCCTGGACCGTCCCAGCGTCCGTCCCAGCATCCGCTCCGGCATCTGTTCCCGCATCCGTCCCCGCGTCCGCTCCACCGTCCGTCCCCGCGTCCCCTCCGGCATCCGTCCCCGCGTCCCCTCCGGCGTCCGCTCCACCGTCCGTCCCCGCATCCACTCCAGCGTCCGCACCCACGCCCGAGTCCACCCCGGCGTCCTGCTGGGACGTGCCGCCGTCACCGTCCCCGGACTCCTCGGAGGAGCAGCCCGACAGCAGCGGCAGGGCCCACAGCATGAAAAGCAGGCAGCAAGGGCCCCGCAAACCCAAACGTCGGGGAGTTGACGTCACAAACATATGACCTCCAGGACCACGAACGGTTTTCGCAAGGCATCGTGACAACCCACTATTGCAACCAAGTGGCTATCCAATCACCATGCCGCTCTATCATTTAAATCAATTTTCGCGGCTTTTTCTGTTCTGCGGATGTGATTCATATCCGCGATTGATTGCCAGCGCCAGCGGCCCGGATTCAGCCGGCTCCTGGAGAGGAATTAGTGGGTTTCCACGTGTCACACCCCTCACGTGGGAAATGCCGTACACGCCGCAAAGGAGAGGACATGCAAAGCACTCGAGGAATGTGGAAGCAGCTGGCCAAGGCCGTTCCCCTCGCTGGCCTCATGCTGATGACCGCGGGCTGGTCGAACCCGCTCAGCCCCCCGCAGGCCAACCCGAAGGAGTCCCAGCGCCTGGTGCAGAAGTTCGATGTCGCCACCCAGCAGCCCGGCGTGTACCAGATCGACCTGGACCTGTCGGACGACGCGGACTGGTCCTTCCTCGTCGGCCGGCTGACCTCGGCTGGCAAGAGCGAGAAGAACGCGCCGGAGCTCTTCCGGCGGCTGGACTACATGCGTGAGCGCGCCCTCACGCGCAAGGCCAGCGGCGACGCTTCGCTGGCCGTGGAGGGAGCGTGGTGCAACCACTTCCTCAAGTACAGCAGCCCGCCCATCACCGCCAATGGCTACACCACCTTCTTCCCGGTGGTGCAGGTGTCCTGCAAGGACGGCGCGGACTACGTGTACGCCGACCTCTTCAACTACGACGTGAACGACGCGGAGACGAACTCCGTCCTCCTGTCTTCCGCGTCCGGTGAGGAGTACGGCGACGGCCTGGCGTTCGATGACGTCACCGCGCCCGCCACCGTGGCCACGGGCAAGGGCCGCACCCTGCGCATGGAGTCGCTGGTGATGGCGCTGGGCGCGAACCTGGACCAGACCTCGTACATCGTGGAGCGCGCGGCGGCGCTGGACTCCCAGCCCAAGCTGGACTTCACCCACCCGCGCAAGGTGCTCGCCCAGGCGCCCCAGGCCGAAATCATGGCCTGCCAGCTCCGCGGCGGCGCGGACTGTGACTACGCGGTCGCCGGCTACGCGGGCGGCAACCTGACGCCGTATCCGCCCACGCCGACCGGTGTGGCCGCGACCTACCCCAACAACCCGGGCATCCTGAACGGCAGCGACTACTGGACCTTCAACGCCCCCTACAACTACGAGAACCTCTACGTGCCCGTCCGCGGCACGCTGGTGGGCGGCGCCCTCGGCGGCTTCCAGTGCGTGGTGACCAAGGTCGACCGCGCGCGCATCCAGCTCATCGCCGGCGTGTCGGGCCGCACCTGCCTCAACGAGGCGCAGTTCATCGGCGCCATCGGCACGGGTAGCACCACCAGCAACATCAACGTGCTGACGAACATGAACCGCCTGTTCAACACGGCCGGCACGGGCACCAGCCCGAACGACTGCAAGGCGGAGACCATCGTCAACGAGATGACCCGCTACTCCATCCTCGTGTCCGGCGAGGTGCGCTGCAACACGGTGTACAAGAAGTTCTTCGTCACCTACCCCACCACGACCTCGGGCATCACCCCCAACATCTTCTTCCGCAACAGCTGCATGGCGGAGGGGACGCGCGTGAAGCTGGCCGACGGCAGCGTCACGACGGTGGAGCAGGTGAAGACGGGTGACCAGGTCATCGCCAATGCCCAGGGGACGGTGCTGACGGTGACGGACGTGGCGCGTGGCAACGAGGTCAAGCCGCTCGTGCGCCTGCGCGACAACGCGGGCCACGACGTGACGCTCACCGAGATGCACCCGGTCATCAAGTCCACGGGTGAGGTGGTCGCCGCGAAGAACCTGAAGGTGAAGGACCGGGTGCAGACCGACAGCGGCACGGCCACCCTCACCTCCATCACCCCCGTGTCGGCGGAGAAGGCCCGCGTGTACAACCTGCGGCTGGGGACGGACCAGGAGTTGCTGAAGGTGGCGAAGAATGGCCGCACGCTCTTCGCTGGCGGCTTCCTGGTGGGCGACCTGAGCATGCAGGACGTCCTCCAGCAGCCGAAGGATGGGCCGCAGCTCTCCCTCCTCGAGCGCCTGCCGAAGGCCTGGCACAAGGACTTCAAGAACGGCATCAAGCCCACCGTCGCGCACTGAGCCCAAGGCTCCGTGAGGCCCTCGTCAGGGGAAGTGGAGGCATGGACCTTCGCCTCCCCTGACGGCGGCACGCGCCCGTGAGCACGACGCGCCGGGCCTTGCTCCGCCCGGCGCGTCCTCGACGACTTCAGTGCTTCGGAACCGCCACGGCCCGCGCGCGGGGACGCCGCATCGCGAGGCCGAGCGCCGCGAGCAGCAGGACGGCGGCTCCCGGCACGGAGCCCTCCGGACCCGACGAGCAGCCCCAGCCCGGAGCCGACTCCGTCACGGGCCCGTTGGCCCCGGTGACGCTCGCCGCGTCCTCCGCGCCGAGCTCGGGGGTGGACTTGTCCAGCGGCGCGGGGCCCCCTCCGGGGATGTTCCGCACCCGCACCGTCACCGACGACGGGGCGCTCACATTCACACCGTCGTGGACGCGCAGCTGGAAGGTGAAGTCCGTGTCCTTCGTCACCGCTGGCGCGCGGAAGAAGGGCCGCGGCGACTTCGAACTGGCGAGCACCACCGCCGGCCCCGCCGTCTGCGTCCACGTGTAGGTCAGCGCGGCGCCCTCGGGGTCCGTGCCGCTGCCAGTGAGCTGGACGATGAGGCCCTCATAGCGCACCTGAGCGGGCCCCGCGTTCGCCACCGGCGCACGGTTGATGCACTGGCCCCGGTGGGGGACGAACGTCGTGAACGGGGTGTTCGCCAGTCCCTCGAACTGGAGGTCGTTCAGGTCCCACCCCCGCGCGCCGACGCTCGCGTCCGTGCCGACTCGGAAGCGGATGAGCACCGTCTTCCCGGCATAGGTGGTGCCGAGGTCGGCGACACCCTGGATGAACGCGGGATAGCCCTCGCTCTCACCGCTGTAGGCCATCCGGTTCTCGATGGGATTGCCTCCCTCCGGCTGGATGAGCGTGGTGTAGGACGGGCTCAGGAACGCTCCGAGGTCCGTCCAGGTCAGCCCGCCGTCCTCGCTCAGCTCGATGACGGCCCCGTCGTAGTCCTGCTCCAGGACATGGCGGTACTGGAAGGTGAAGCGGAACGCGCCCGTCGCCGAGACATGGAGGGGCGGCGAGACGAGGAGGGTGTCCGAGTTGGTGTCGTTGTCCGGACCGTGGAAGTACCAGTCCTGGTCACCCGCGGCGTGCTGGCGCGTCCACGGGAAGGCGTCCGGATATTGTTGCTCCGCCAGGAGCCACGGGTGGTTGGCCGCGTCCACCGTCTCCAGGGTGCCCGTGCCCGGCAACTCGTCCGTGTTCACCCTCAGCGTGAGGGTCTGCGTCTGGTCCCCGGGAACCGTCTGGTCCGCGTCCCGGTACGCCAGCGTCAGGTTGATGACGCGCGGGCTGGCCGGACCGGAGAGCCGGACCGGCACCTCCACGGTGACGAGGTGGAGCGGGTCGGTGGGAGGCACGGACACCGTCGCGCCCTCCGGGAAGGACAGGTCCGTCGTGTCGCTGGAGAGCGTCACGCTCGTCTGCGTCAGCCGCTCGATGCCGCTGTTGCGCAGGGTCACCCGCAGGCGCACCGTCTCGCCCGTGTCGAGCGTCCCGTCGTCGTCACACGACAGCGCCGTCCCCGTCTGTTCGACCACCTCCACGCTGGCCAGGAGCACGTCCTTGCCGCTGGTGAAGCTCTCCACCACCCCGACATGGTCCGTCGAGTCCCGCGAGGGCGCGACGGCCCGCGTCCCGGCGCCGCGCTTCGCGAAGGCCTGGGCGAAGAGGATGTAGTCCGCCCTGTCCGTGGCATGGGCCACGGCCAGCAGCGCGTCGCGCGCCTCCAGGAAGGTGGGCGCGTTGGGGGTGAGCTTCATCGACGCGACCAGGTATTCCTTCATCCGCTGCTGGGCCTGGGCGAAGGTGAGGCGCTCCTTGTCCCTCAGCAGCGCCGCGTAGCACTCCCACAGCGTCACCGCCCACACCTCACCCGAGGAGTGGACCTCCGCGTTGTTCACACCGGAGCTGCCGAAGCTCACCGGGATGCCGGCGGGCAGCCGGACACCATTCTCGATGTAGCGCAGGGTGAGCGGGTTCTTCGTCAGGTCCGTCGTGTACGGGTAGCGCCGGCTGCCCCAGTAGTAGCCCTGGTTCGCACCGCCGCTGTTGACGTAGGCGCCACGCGCGTAGACGCCGTTGAAGTTCGCGTTGGAGGGCAGCTGGTCATCTCCCTCGCGGACCACCATCAACAGGCCCGCGAAGTCGCCCCAGCCCTCGCCCATGCTGCGGCCCTGGTTGTTCGTCAGGCCGTTGGCGTCGCCGATGAGGCGGTTGGACATGTAGTGCATCCACTCGTGGGCGATGATGGTGTTGTCGAGCGTGCCGTCGCGGTCCGCCCCCTGCCGGAGGAGCGTCACGCTCTCCGGAGCCTGGAAGCGGAACCAGCCCCCCACGTACTGCTCCACCGAGACGACGGGGATGGTGATGGAGGGCGCCCGGCCGGGCACGAAGAACTGCGACCCGATCTCCCCCTGGGGGACGATGACGAGGCCCACTGCGCCGGCGGCCTGCGCATGGGTGGCCTTGACGGTGTAGTCACAGCCCTGCATGTCCGCGAGGACAATCCTCCCGGCCACGGCGGCGGCGTTGGTCAGCGGCTGGCACGCGTCCGCCACGCTGCCCTCGGGGCCCGCCACGCCGTCCTCGGCGAAGGCCACGGCGGCGGTGACATTGAACTGCTGGGGCCCGAAGGCGGAGACACCGACCGGCAGGCGGCCTCCCAGCGGGTGCTCCAGCGAGACGTCCATGCCCCGGGGCCCCTTCGTGTCGTACACGTACATCTGCATCCGGGGCCGCGCGCCGTCCGAGGGCGTGAACATGTTCGCGTTGTTGCGGCCGACGTAGTCCTGCCCCTCCGCGCGGAGGTTGTCCGCGCCGAGGCCCCCGCGCCCGTAGTTGTCGGTCTGCGCGTTGCCCGCCGCCTCGTCGAAGCCGGAGTCGTAGTACCAGTCGTGCAGGAAGTTGGTGACGTAGAAGATCTGCGCCACCGAGCTCATCTGCTGCGCGTCCGTGACGCTCGGCGCGAGCATCAGGTCGTAGCCGTCGCCGAAGATGCCCGACCCGCCGAGGCTGCCGCGCAGGTCCCCCGCGCCGAAGCCGCTGGGCGCGACGAGGTCGACATACGCGTCCACGTTGTTGCCCACCGTCTGCGTGGCCCCCATGGGCAGCCACGGGTCATTGCGGCTGAAGGGCGTGTTCTGCAGCGTCAGGAGGTTCGGCGCCACGAAGGGCGCCTGGTAGCCGTCCGGCAGGCCCGTGGGGTGCGGCGTCGCCGCGTTGCCCTGCGGGCCGTCATACGGAATGTGGGGACTCTGGGTGTCCGCCCACACGCGGTAGGTGTAGCTCTGGTGGGACGAGAGGTCGTGGCGGTAGAGCACCTGCCCATCCACCGCGGAGATGACGTAGGCGTACTGGTCGCCGTCCGTCGCGGTGACGGGCGTGGTGTCGAGCTCCACGTACCAGGCGGGCACCAGCACCTCGGGCAGCGGGAAGAAGACCTGCTTCACGCGCGCGGGGGACGAGAACACCACCAGGCGCGGCCCGGGGCTGAGCGCATAGTGGCTGTAGGCGCCCTGGGCTTGCCCCATGAGCGACAGGCTCACCGCGGGCAGCGGGTCTCCGTGCAGGTCCCTCCACGCGAGGGCAATGGCCTCGCGCGGCTCCAGCCTGAAGGCCGAAGCCTCCTTCTCCAGCCGGGGATTGGAGGCCACCGGGCTCAGATGGCCGGACATGGCGACGAGCTGGTTGTCCGCGTCCAGCAGCACCTTCAGCGACTGGCGGAAGACCTCGATGCCTTCCACCTCCTGCCCGAAGGTGACGATGCTCGCGCCGTTGCTCGCGCGGTGGACGCCCCTCACGGGGATGTGCGGCGCGTCGGTGCGGCCCAACCGGTACAGCCCGGCCTGCTCGCCCAGGTACGTCCGCGCCACCTGCTCGGGCGGCACCGGCCGGAGGCTCTTCGCGCCGGGCTGCGCGGCGCGCGCTCCCCAGACGAAGGTGGGGACGCCCAGCCGGGGCTCCTCGTGTGCGACGTCCACGCCCTTCGCCCGCTCACGGGCGCTCGGCTCGCTCCCGGACGGAGGGCTGCGTGTAAAGGCATCCACCGCGGGGAGCTCCCGGGCCGCCTGGGCGGGTCGTCCCCCTACCGCCACAAAGATTGTCGTAGCTACCAGCAGACTGCGCATCACCTTGCACGCTCCCGATTCCAGAGTCCGGCCCCCTCCAACCAACTCTAGGAGATACGGCACAATGCAAGCTCATGTCGCAATCAAACTGCAAATACCCCCGGGTTTCACGAGGCGTACGCCGGAAATGGAGGGGCCCGGTTGCTTTTCGGCCGAAGACGCGCCCAAGGCCCGGTCCGGCTCGAAGAAGGCCCGCGGATGGATGATTGTCGTGGACCTCCAAGCCGGCCAGCATGCGCCTTCCACCGCGAACGACCTGCCCCCTTCCGGATGAAACGCCTGTTCCGCATCTCCCGCCTCCTTCCACTGCTCACCGTCCTGGCGGTCCTGAACCCCGTGGGCTGCCTGTTGCTGGTGGCGGTGTTCTTCGCGCCACCCTGGGCGCCCTCGCTGGTGAACCTGCTCAAGGGCATCCTGCGGGAGTACAGCCTCCTCCTGCTGCTGCCGGTGCTCGTGTCCGCGCTGCTCACCGCCCATGTGATTCATTCCGGGAAGTGGGGCTGGCTGCGCTGGGGCTCGGTGGCCGCCGTGCTGCTCCTGCTCTACGCGGCGTTGATGCCCGCCGCCTCCGCGTGGTGGATGGCGCGGACCCACGGCATCCCGCTCAGCCTCCGCGAATACTTCCGCCCCCTCGTGGCGCAACGGCCGCTCCCGAGCCAGACGGTGCGCTTCGCCACCGTCGACGGCGTCGAGCTGCATGCCGACCTGTTCCTCCCCGACGTCCCGTCCTCCGCCGCCCGGCCCGCGGTCCTCTACGTCCACGGGGGAGGCTGGAGCGGAGGAGAGCGCGGCTACGCCCGCGCCTGGGCCGGCTTCCTCACCTCGCTTGGCTACGCGGTCATCAGCCTCGACTACCGGCTCTTCCCGCCCGCGGCCGGACTGAAGGCGCCAGGAGACCTCCAGTGCGGCATCGCCTGGGTGAAGGCCCACGCGGCCACCTACGGCATCGACCCGGACCGGCTCGTCCTGTTCGGCGAGTCCGCGGGCGGGCACCTCTCCACCCTCGTCGGCTACGCCACGGGCGACGCGCGGCTTCCCGCCTCCTGCGACGCTCCGGACACGTCGGTGAAGGCGATCATCAGCTTCTACGCGCCCACCGACCTGGCCTCCCAGGCCGGGCACCGCGCGGGCTCGCGGCGGGTCCTGCAGGGCTTCACGGGTGTGCCCCTGGACGGGCACCGGGATTTGTACGCGCTGCTCTCCCCGCTCACGCACGTCGGCCCGAAAGCCCCGCCCACGCTCCTCGTCCACGGAGGCGCGGACACCGTGGTGCCGCTCCACGCCTCACAGGTGCTGGCCACGCGGCTCGCCCAGGCCGGCGTGCCGCACCAGTTCTTCACGCTGCCGTACGCGGAGCACGCCTTCGACGTCTGGGACGGCGGCTTCGGCCGCCAGCTCGCGCAGGCCGTGGTGGGGCGGTTCCTCCAGCAGTACGTGCCTGCCAGCGCCCGCCCCCACCCCTGAGAGTCAGGGCTCCACGGCGTGGGCACCGCCTTCCGCGTCCACGTCGAAGTGGAGGGAGCCCCGGTTGCTTCCCAGGACGAAGACGACATAGCGCCCGCCAGGCTGGAGGGGCTTGGGCTCCTCCAGTACGGCGAAGCCCTGGAGCGTCTCGCCATAGGTGAACTGACGGACGCTGGCCATGTCGCCAAACGGCTCGGCACGCACCTGCCAGAAGACCTGCCCCGCCCGGTCCAGCACCTGCACGGTGTCGTAGCGGGGACGGTCCTCGTGCTCGGGGTCCTCCACCACGAAGCGGGGGGACGGAAGCCGCTCGCCCCCGGACGCCAGCGCCACCTGGATTCTCGGACGGCAGGCGGTGAAGAGCAGGAGGGTGAAGCCGAGCAGCAGCGTGGCGGCGCGTGACGACCTCATGAGCTACGGGGCTCCCTGGCCCGCGCGAATCTGGGCGAGCGCGGAGTTGAGGTAGGCGGTGTAGTCCGTGCCGTTGTAGTTGAACGTCCCTCCGCTGGTGGGGTCGAAGAAGCCCGCGCGCTGGGCCTGCTGCAGGAGCTCGGCCTGCTGCTCGGGGTTGAGCTGGCTCCAGGACTTGCCCTCCTTGATGCCCTTCTCGAACTCGTAGCCGTCACCGACGTTCTGCGCCCACAGCGCCTCGCTCATGTAGTCCGTGCCGCCGTTCTGGTGCTGCCAGACGTGGGCGGACTCGTGCACCAGCAGGTCGGGCGTCAGCGGCAGGTCGTCCGGCGGGATGTAGATGGTGTTGCCATGGGTGAAGGCGCGGCCGGAGAGGCTGAAGAGCCCCGAGTTGCCCTCCTTGATGCGCATGGACGAGTAGTCGATGCTGTCGCCGTAGACGGTGCGCAGGGTGGCGATTTCGTCGCTGCTGAGCTTGCGGCCCGGCGGCTCCACGCCAATCAGCGTCTGGATGGCACTGAGGGCCCGGCCGCCCATCATCAGGAACGCGTCGACGGGCGTCTGGACGAACGTCTTCACCAGACCCAGGCCCATCTGTTTGAACCCCTCGCCGAACTTCCCCTGGAAGAGCTTGCCCACGCCTCCGAAGAAGGTGCCGAGCCCCTCACCGACGTTGCGAAACGCGCCCACCACGGTGTTGAGCGCGCCCGTGGCCAGGCCGCGGACGCCGTCGAACAGGCGCACGCCGACCCACTTCGCCGCGCTGCCCACGGCCTTCGCCGCGCCGCCAATGGCGCTACCCACCGCCGAGGCCGCGCTGCCCACGGCCTTCGCGGCACTGCCCACGGCGTTGCCGACGGCCGACGCCGCACTGCTGATGGCGCCTCCCACCGCCTTCACGGCGCTGCCCACGGCCTTCGCCGCGGCCTTGAAGGGGTTCCAGAACTCGACCTCCTTCGCCTTGCCGTCGACGTAGATGGTGCCCTTGTCGTTCTCGGCGCGAATCTCCGACACCTGGGAGGGCGTCAGCTTCTCGCCGGAGAGGATGCGGCGGAACAGCTCGCCCTCGTCACCCGCCGAGTCCTTGGAGTTGAGCTTCGTGTCGAGGTGGTGGCCCGCCTCCTCCACATAGGTCGACGCGGCCAGCGCGGGGTCCAGGTCCTGGTTGATGTACACCGTGCCGGACTCGGCGTCGTAGGCGCCGTTGGCCCCATTCAACTGGTCGGCGGGCACCTGCTTCACCGGAGGCAGCCAGCTGAAGTCTCCGGCCTGCGCCTTCTGCCGGTACTGCTCGGCCTGGACGGCGTTGTAGCCGTCGCCGAACACCGTGCGCATGGTGTCGTGGAACTTCTTCTTGTCGGAGGCCAACGCGCCGAACTCGCGCCGGAACTCGGACTGCACGTCGGGCTTCGGGCGGGCGAACTCACTCACCGTCGAGAAGCCGGCCCTGCGCGCCGTCGCCTCGCCCGCGGGCCTGGGCGAACCCTCCGCCCTCTTCCCCGAGGGCTCCTTCCCGGACTCATCGGGCCTGCGTGGTGTCTGCGTGGGTACCCTGGATTGAATCTTCATTTCGACTGCCCCCCTTTTTCGAGACTTCCCCATTCTACTGTGAGTGCGTGTTCCCGCGTCCAGTACCCGGTGGCTCGCGGGTGTTTCGAGCAACACAGCAAGGGAGGAGCCCGTGGGCACGGCGCGCCGGGTCTTGCTCCGCCCGGCGCGTCCCCACTGACGTCAGTGCTTCGGAACCGCCACGGCCCGCGCGCGGGGACGCCGCATCGCGAAGCCGAGCGCCGCGAGCAGCATGACGACGGCCCCGGGCACGGAGCCCTCCTGCCCCGCGGAGCAGCCACAGCCCGTGTCCTGCGCGGGCACGTCCGCCACGCGCACCTTCACCGTGTCCTCGCTGAGCCCTCCCCGGGCATCCGTCACCTCGAGCTGGAAGGAGAGCTCCGTGTCCCCGTCCACCGAGGGGGCGGTGAACGTGGCATTCGCGCCGTCCACCGTGAGGTCCACGGCGGGGCCGTCCACCTGCGTCCAGGCATACGTCAGGGCGGTGCCGTCCGGGTCCGTCGAGCCCTCGCCGCTGAGCGTCACCTGCGCGCCCTCGTCGACGCTCGGGTCCTCACCCGCCTGGGCCACCGGCAGCGCATTGAAGGTACCCCAGACGAGCACCGTCACCACGACGGGCGCGCTGTCCAGCTCTCCATCACTGACGACGAGCTGGAAGGACAGCTCCGTGTCGGAGTCGACCTGCGGCGCCATGAAGCCCGCGCTCGGAGCGGTGGCGTCCGTCAAGGTGACGGCGGGGCCGCCCACCTGCGTCCACGCGTAGGTGAGCGCGACGCCCTCGGGGTCCGTGCCGCTCCCCACGAGCGTCACGCGTGTCCCCTTGTTCACGGGGGCGGCCGGTGACGCGCCGGCCACCGGCGCCTGATTCCCCGCGGTGAAGTTCCTCACCCGCACCGTCACCGCGGACGGAGCGCTCGTGCTCACCCCGTCGTTGACCCGCAGCTCGAAGGTGAGGTCCGTGGCCTGCGTCACCTCCGGCGCGGTGAAGGTGGGCGCCGGCACGCTCGTGCTGCTGAGCACCACCTGCGGGCCCGCCGTCTGCGTCCACGCGTAGGTCAGCGCGGCGCCCTCGGGGTCCATGCCGCTACCCGAGAGCGTCACCTGGCGTCCCTCGCTGAGCGTCTGCGAGGGCCCCGCGTTCGCCACGGGCGCCCGGTTGATGCACTGGCCCAGGTGGGGGACGAACGTCGTGAACGGGGTGTTCACCAGCCCCTCGAACCGGATGTCGTCCACGTCCCAGCCCTTCTCGCCGACAGTCCGGTCCGTACCGATGCGGAAGCGGATGCGCACCGTCTTCCCGGCATGGGCGGTGCCGAGGTCGGCGACGACCGGGATGAACGCCGGGTAGCGCTCGCTCTGGACGTTGTAGGCCATCCGGCCCCCGATGGGATTCCCTTCACTCTCGCTCACGTATCCGTTGGGGCGGGGGTTCAGGAACTCGCCGAGGTCCGTCCAGGTCGCTCCGTCGTCCTCGCTCAGCTCGAGGATGCCTCCGTCGCCGGATTCAAAGAGGAAGCGGTGCTGGAAGGTGAAGCGAAAGGCCGCCGTCGCCGAGAGCTGGAGCGGCGGCGAGACCAGGGAGATGTCCGAGACACCGTCCTTGTCCGGGCCGTGGAAGAACCCGTTCGGGTCGTTCAGAGCCTGCTCGCGCGTCCACGGGAGGGCGCCCGGCGAAGCGACGCGGAGCCACGGCGAGCTCAACGTGTCCCCCGTCTCCACGGTGCCCGTGCCCGGCAGCTCGTCCGTGTTCACCCGCAGCACCAGCATCTGCTTCTGGTCCTTCGGGAACGTCTGCTCCGCGTCCCGGTACGTCAGCGTCAGGTGAAGGATGCCCGGAGTGGCCGGGCCGGAGAGCCGGATCGGCACCTCCAGGGTGACGAGCTCGAGCGGATCGGTGGGCGGCACGGACACCGTCGCCCCCTGGGGGAAGGACAGGTTCGCAATGTCGCTGGAGAGCGTCACGCTCGTCTGCGTCAGCCGGGCGATGCCGTTGTTGCGGAAGGTCATCCGCACGAGCGCCGTCTCTCCGGTGTCGAGCGCCCCGTCATCGTCACATGACGCCGTCGTCCCCACCTGCTCGACCACCTCCGCGCTGACCAGGACCACGTCCTTGCCGATGTCGAAGCTCTCCACCACCCCGGCATGGTCCGTCGAATCCCGAGGAGGCGCGACGGCCCGCGACCCGGCGCCGCGCTTCGCGAAGGCCCGTGCGAAGAGGAGGTAGTCCGCCGTGTCCTGGGTGTAGGCCACCGCGAGCAGCGCGTCGCGCGCCTCCAGGAAGGTGGGCGCGTTGGGGGTGAGCTTCATCGACGCGACGAGGTAGTCCTTCATCCGCTGCTGGGCCTGGGCGAAGGTGAGCCGCTGCTTGTCCCGCAGCAGCGCGGCGTAGCACTCCCACAGCATCACCGCCCACACCTCGCCCGAGGAGTGAATCTCCGCGTTGGTATTGCCGAAGCTGCCGAAGCTCACCGGGATGTCGCCAGGCAGGGCGACGTTCTTCTGGAGATGACGGAAGGTGAGCGGGTTCTTCCGCGGGTTGGTGCTGTACGGGTAGCGCCGGCTGCCCCAGTAATAGCCCTGGTTCTCACCACCGCTGTCGACGTGGGCGCCCTGCGCGTAGACGCCGCTCCAGTCATCGTTGGAGAACGACTGGGCATCTCCCTCACGGACCATCATCAACAGCGCCGCGAAGTCGCTCCAGCCCTCGCCCAGGCTGCGGCCCTGGTTGTTCGTCAGGCCGTTGGCGTCACCGACGAGGCGGCTGGACATGTAGTGCGCCCACTCGTGGGCGACGAGGGTGTTGTCGAGCGCGCCGTCGCGGTCCGCCCCCTGCCGGATGAGCGTCACGTTGGTATTCTTGCTGCTCCGAGCCAGGGACGACCCCACGCCATAGGATACGGAGACGACGGGGATGGTGATGGAAGGATCCCGGCCGTACATCTCGAACTCCGGCAGATTGAACCCGTCGTTGGCGATGACGAGCGCCAAGGCGCCGGCCGCCTGGGCGGTGGCGGCCTGCACGGTGTAGTCACAGCCCCCCCGGTTCGCGAGTGCGATTTCTCCGGCCACCGCGGCGGCATTGGTCAGCGGCTCGCACGCATCCGTCGTGCTGCCACCGGGACCCGCCACACCATCCTGGGCCATGACGACGAAGCCCAGGACGTTGAACTGCTGGGGCCCGAAGGTGGCACCGCCCAGTTTATAGCGGCCCATCATCGTCTCCCCAAATACGTCTGCGGCCCGGACCCCGCGCGTATCGAAGACCTGCAGCTCCATCCGGGGCCGCGCGCCGTCCGCGGGCGTGGACATGTTCGGGCCGTTGCGGCCGAGGAAGTCCTGGCTCTCGGCGAGGAGGCTGTCTCCCTCGATGCCCCCTCGGCCGTGGTTGTCGGCCTGCGCGTTGCCCGCCGCCTCGTCGAAGCCGGAGTCGTAGAACCAGTCGTGCAGGAAGTTGGTGACGTAGAAGAGCTGCACCACCGGGCTCGTCTGCTGTGCATCCGTGGCGCTCGGCGCGAGCGTGAAGTCGTAGCCGTCGCCGAAGACGCCCGAGCCACCGAGGGTGCCGCGCAGGTCGCCCGGGCCGAAGCCGTCGGGAGAGGCGAGGTCGGCATAGGCCTCCACGTTGTTGCCCGTCGTCTGCGTCGCCCCCGCGGGCAGCCACGGGTCATTGCGGCTGAAGGGCGCGTTCCGCAGCGTCACCAGGTTGGGCGCGACGAAGGGCGCCTGGTAGCCGTCTGGCAGGCCCGTGGGGTGCGGCGAGCCCGCGGTGCCCTGCGGGCCGTCATGGGGAAGGTAGGGACTCTGGGTGTCCGCCCACACGCGGTAGGTGTAGCTCTGGTGCGAGGACAGGTCGTGCCGGTAGAGCACCTGGCCGTCCGCTGCGGAGATGACGTAGGCGTACCGGTCTCCATCCGTCGAGGTGACGGGCGTGGTGTCCAGCTCCACGTAGTACGCGGGCACCAGCACGTCGGGCAGCGGGAAGAACACCCTCTTCACGCGCGCGGGCGAGGAGAACACCACCGTCCTCGGCCCCGGGGTGAGCGCGTAGTGGCTGTAGGCGCCCTGGGCACGCCCCGTGGGCGTCAGGCTCACCGCGGGGAGCAGGTCTCCGTGCAGGTCCTTCCAGGCCAGGGCAATGGCCTCGCGCGGCTCCAGCGTGAAGGCCGGAGCGCTCTTGTCGAACCGCGAGGTGGAGGCCACCGGGCTCAGGTAGCCGGACATGGCGACGAGCTGGCTGTCCGAGTCCAGCAGCACCTTCAGCGACTGGCGGAAGACCTCGATGCCTTCCACCTCCTGCCCGAAGGTGACGATGCTCGCGCCCTTGCGCGTGCGGTGGACGTCCTTGACCGGAAGGTGGGGCGCGTCGGTGCTGCCCAGCCGGTACAGCCCGGCCTGCTGGTCCAGGTACTTCCGCGCCGCTTGCTCCGCCTGCTCGGGCGTCGCCGGCTGGAGGCTCTTCGCGCTGGCCTGCGCGGGACGCACACCCCAGACGAAGGTGGGCACTCCGAGCCGGGGCTCCTCGTGGACGACGTCGACGCCCTTCGCTCGCTCCCGGGCGCTCGGCTCGCTCCCGGACGGGGGGACGCGCGCAAAGGCATCCACCGTCGGAAGCTCCCGGGCGGCGGACGCGGGACGTGCCACCACCGCCACAATGAATGTCATCAACGCCAGCTGGCCACGCGTCACGTTGCCCCCTCTTTCTAGAGCCTTCTAGAGATACGCGCGGACCCTGGAGAACTGGCACACGACACGTCGCGCCATGCCTCCAAGCGAAGACAATCCATGAATTGACGACAATTCCTATCACCGTGAGTGCGAGCTCCCACGTCCAGGGCGGGCATGGCGCCGCGGCGCCTCGAGCCACACGGCGAGTCCATCCAGGAGCCGCTGCATCCCGAACTCGGGAAGCGGCCAACGCCATCACTCTCGTGGACTACCGGAGCCGACGGCGAGCCCTACTGCCGCCACGCGGCGGGCACGCGCTTCTCGGTGGCGTACCGCTCCAGGTCCGCGAGCTGCCCCTGGGCGAGCTTCAGCTCCACCTCCACCTCCCAGCGCCGCTTGGTGGAGGGGCCTCCGGCGGCCTCGGCCGCCAGCAGCTTGCGCTTCTCCTCCTCCAGCGTGGCGATGCGGGACCGCGCCCGGCTGAAGTTGTTGCGCCACTCGTCGGCCTCCTGCCGGGAGCGGTCCGCCTCCTCGCGCCGCTGCCAGAGGCTCTGCTGCCATATCTGGATGCCGCCCTTGTTGCGCTTCCAGTCCTCACGCGAAGCGTGGAAGTCCTTCATCGGGACGTCGAAGCGCTCGGCCTGCGCACCCGCGCCCTCCAGCTTCAGCGAGGCATTCCCCGCCCCGGTGAGCGAGCAGTCCTCCACCGGCAGCCGCGCCGCGCCCACGTGGATGCCCTCCGACAGTCCTCGCGCCGCGAACCAGCGCAGGCGCCGCGAGTCCTCCGCCGCGGACATCGTGTCGCGCACCGGCCGCCAGTACTCGAAGTCCACCGTCAGCGAGCACTTCTGCCCTTCGGACTCCAGCTCCATCCGGCGCACCACGCGGCGCGGGGGCGCGTCGAAGCGCTCGATGAGCAACGCCACCAGGCCGAGCTGCTCGACGCGGCGGACCGACAGGAGCACCGGCTCCGCCGTCTCCTGCTGGTAGCGCTGGATTTCCCGCTGCTCGTCGCGCGACACCCGCGCCAGCAGCGCATCCCAGCGCGCCGTCGACTCGGGCGTGGTGGGGACGGTGATGAGCTTGCTGGCATACGGGATGGGCAGCGCCAGCCCCATGCCGTCCGCGTCGTTGACCTTCATGGAGACGACGCCCACCACCTCGCCGCGCCCGTCGAGCAGCGGCCCGCCGCTGTTGCCAGGATTCACCGACGCGTTGAACTGCACGTACCCGTTGCCCAGGTACTCCCGGCCCACGAAGCCCACCTTCCCCTCGTGCACGGTGAAGTCCAGCCCCTTGGGGCTGCCGATGAAGACGAGCCTGTCTCCCGGCTCCAGGCGCGTGACGTCGCCCACCCTCAGCGGCGCCGCCTTGGCCCCCACCACGCGTACGGTGGCGAGGTCCAGGTCCACGTCGGTCTTCAGCGTCTCCCCGAGGAGCTGGCGCCCGTCCGGCAACATCACCGTCATCATCTTCCCGGCCGGGCAGACCACGTGCTCATTGGTCAGCACCAACTCCGCGTCCACGAAGAAGCCGGAGCCCGTCTTGCCCTCGCACCGCAGGCTCACCGTGCCAGGCGAGGCGAGCCTGGCGATGTCCTGCGTGGAGAGGGTGCCCTCCTCGGGAGCCTTCACGGCCTCCTGCGCGGAGGTGCCCGGTTCCCAGCCGGAGAGCTGCCGAAGCCTGGGCGAGCGGGTCGCCCAGGCTCCGAACGCCACGCCGCCCAGCACGAGGACGCCGAGCGCCGCGGCGAGGGCCGCTCGCGAGGAGCGCCGGGGCGCAGCGGCCTCGGGCAGCTCCGAGGGCTGGAGGTACGCGTCGGCGCCATGCGCGGAGAGCACCGCCAGGAGCTTCTGCGCGAAGGCGCTGGAGACGCCGCGCACCACGCGGTTGCCCGGAATCGCCAGCGCCACCCGGGCCTCGGAGAACGAGGGCGCCGGAGGGCCGAGCAGGGCCAGCGCTCTCGCGAGCCCGAAGCGCTGGCGCTCGTCCACCATGGCGCCCTTCAGCACCACATCCATCAAGAGGCTGGCACCACAGACGCAGCGCGCACGCTCCCCTGCATCCGGCGCACCACACCGGAGGCACCTCACCTCGACCGAATCCGACATCTTCGCCATGTCCCCGCTGCCACCTGCTCCGCGCCGCCGCGCCAGGTCCGCGAGAGACCATAGCGCGCCAGCAGTCCCCCCGGCAGGGATTGCCGGCCCATGAGGCAAGACCTGCCGGCCATTCCAGGCAATGTCTGCATGCCCGGCTTCCCCCTTCCCAGTGGCGCCGTGTCGTCCACCCGCTGGCATGTGCCGTGCTCTCCGCCGACGCCAGCAAGTGAATCATCACCTGCCCTGGAGGCCACGATGAAGCGAGTTATGATTGCGATGTGCGCTGCCACCACGCTGCTGGTCGGGTGCGGCGTGGGCAACGAGGACGCAGAGGTCGCCACCGCCGAGGTGGACACCGTCACCCAGCCCATCCTGCTGGGGACCACGATCGACCAGTGCAGCTCGGTGCTGAAGGTGCTCAACAGCAGCGGCTCGTACGTCACCATTCCTCGCGGAACGACGACGCGCGTGAACGTGTCCGACAATCGCTTCCGCTGGCTGTGTGGAAGCTCGACGGAATACACGACGTGCGACGTCGGGACGACGTACGTCGACGTGTATCACTCGACGACGTCGCGGCAGATCACCTGGTACTGCAAGGCCTGAGGGAAGTCCCCCGAAGGACGGCATCGTCCTTCAGGGGACCTCCTCATGCTCGAGCTCGCCGGAGGCGGGCGGCGACGGACCTATCGGGCCGCGCGCGCCCGTCCCCGCGTGGGCGACTTCGACGGCTGCCCCGATGCGACGGCGGCCGCCACACCGAAGACGACGTCATCGTTTTCGTCGTAGAGGCCGAAGGTGCAGCTCGTCAGCGGGCTGCTGGCCTCCACGAACTGGGCCCGGATGGCGTGCTGCCCGACGCCGCTGCCCACGGTGAATGTGTGGCTGAACGTCTTCGCCCCACTCCCGGTGCACGCCAGTCCCGTGGCGAGCGAGCTCCACAGCGGGAGGGCCGGGTTCGTCGTGTAGTAGAGGTTGAGCCGGTCCGTCGCGTCGTAGCACCACACCGTCACGTCCACCTTCACCTGCTTGCCCGGGGTGATGGGGCCGCCGTCCACGCTCTTCAGCACGACGCGGTCGATGCTCTCGTCGAAGTGGTAGAAGCCGAAGGGCCCATCCGGGCAGCCGTCGAGCGCGTTGGGCTGGTTGGGCTCGGCGGTGGGGAACTGGCTTCCGCGGCTCGTCACCAGCGTGCCCGTGTCACACCCGCACCCGTTGCCGCAGGCCGGCGTCCCGCGCGAGGCGTCATAGGCCGCGAGCGACGCCTGGCACGTCCCGCCTCCTGTCTGGGTGGTGAAGCGGAAAGCCCCGCTGTAGTTGCCCGCGCCGCAGCCACTCACCGCGCGCGCCCTCCAGAAATACTGCGTGTTGGCGGAGAGCGCGGGAGACACCGTCCACGTGCTGGCACCGAGCCCCGTGGCCGAGCGCGCCACGCTGGTGAAGGCGCTGTCGGTGGCCACCTGCACCTCGTAGGAGGTGGCGCCCGACACGTCGCCCCAGTCGAGCACCGGGGAGAGCGCGACACCCGTCGCCGCGTCCCCGGGGCTCGCCAGCGCGGGCGCCGCGGGCGGCTGGCACGTCGTCTCCGTGGTGTTGAAGCTGAAGGCGGAGCTGTAGGTGCCGTTGGCGCAGTTGTTCACCGCGCGGACGCGCCAGTAGTACCGGGTGCCATTGGCGAGCGCGGGAGACACGGTCCACGTACTGGCCTCCAGCGCCGTGGCCGAGCGCACCACGGTGGTGAAGGTGCCGTCCGTGGCCACCTGCACCTCGTAGGAGGTGGCCCCCGCCACGTCGGCCCAGTCGAGCACCGGCGACAGCGCCACGTCCATCGCCGTGTCCGCGGGCAGCGAGAGCGTGGCCACACCCGGCGGCGTGCAGGGGCCGCCCGGCGTCGCGCAGACACAGGCGGCGGCGCGGCCGAAGCAGGCGCTCGAGCTGGCGGGCACCACCGAGTAGCAGTACCGCCTGTCGTTGGCGACCTCGCCGTCGGTGTAGCTGGTGCCGGTGACGGTGGCCACCTTCGCCTTGCCGAAGTCGCAGCCGGCGTAGCCCTCCGTCTTCATCACCCAGTACTCGCTGGCGTTGGGCACCGCGTTCCAGCTCAGCGCCACCTGGCCGTCGCTGCCGGTGGCCGTGGCGGTGGGCGCCGTGGCCGGGCCGCTCGCGCAGCCGGAGTTGGCGGGCGCGGGCGTGGAGCAGGCGATGCCGTGGCGGTTGAAGGCGGCGTGGATGGCCGTCATGTGCGGCGTGCCGTCGTTCAGGTTGCCGTTGTCGTCATCCGCGGCCAGCCACTGCATGTAGCCGTGGCTCGCGCCGCAGCCGTCGGACGTGCCCGCGGTGCAGTTGCAGGCGTGCCACGCGCCGATGTTGCCGCTGCCCTGGTAGAAGAGCTTGTTGCCGAGGATGAAGGCGGTGTTGGAGTCGTAGTTGAACGGCGCGGCCTGCAGGTCCCTCGCAACCAGGTCCCATGCGGCCTGGCGGGCGGGCGCGGCGGCGCAGTGCACCTGCCGGCCACAGGGCCCCGTGCTGGAGCTGCACTTGGGGCACACGAAGTTCTGCGGCGTGGCCGGCGTCTGGTTGGCGTGCGCCAGGTAGTCCGCGTCACGCACGCCCGAGCACTTGCTGTTGCACCAGGCCGCGCCCGTCTGGGCCTCGTTCTGGTTGTAGCCGGTGCCGTCCGGCGTCTTGCCGCAGCCGCGGTCGCTGGTGTGGAAGAAGCCGTAGCCCACGCAGGAGGCCTGCAGCCGGTAGATGGACGCGATGTCCGCGTAGCCCTCGCTGGAGTTGCTGAGCGCGCCACCGGAGTCGAAGTCGTCCATGCCGTGGCCCCACTCATGGTCGAACACGGCGGCAATCTCGCCCGTGTTCCGGCACCCACCGCCGCTCCGGTAGAAGTTGATGGTGGAGCCGTTCCAGAAGGCATTGCAGGTGCTGTTGATGTTGACGTTGGCGGTGACCTGTCCCTTCAGCCAGGTGTTGCTGGGAAGCCAGCCGCGCGCCAGCTCGGCAATCCGGTTCACCTCGTAGAAGGCGGAGCGTGAGGCCGGCGTGTTGCCCGCCCCGCCGCCGCCGGTGGTGCAGTCGTGCTGACCGTTGGTGCCGCCCATCTGCACGTTGCCGCTGGTGGAGCTGGAGCTGACGGCGCCGCAGGTGTCGCTGACGCGCACGTACTTGCCGGCCAGCGTGGTGGTGACGGTGCCGGAGCTGTAGGCGAAGACACCGGCGCCGTCCGTGAAGTTGTTGGGGGAGGCGAGCCCCGTGTTGGCCCACGGCATGGGCGTGTCGACCTGCATCGTCCCGCACGCCTCGTTCGCGGTGCAGATTTCCGTGCTGGTCAGCGGGTAGATGCCGCCCTTGATGGTGGCGTCCAGGTAGTGGTTGTCATCCTCGAGCGCCAGCACCTCGCCGGTGTCGGCGTCCACCGTCACCTTCCAGCGCTCCTGCTCCCCCGGATTCTGGAAGCCGTAGGTCCACACGAGCTGGTGGCGGTAGCCCTCGCCAAAGCCCTTCGCATCGGCCTGGGCCAGCGGGGCGAGCTCCAGGGCGGGCTGCATCCAGAGCTGCCCGGGAGACTCCAGGAGCCCGAAGCGCTCGCCACCGGCCGTGAGCGCCTGCTGCGCGTCCAGCGTGGGCCGCGTGGGCGCGGTGACGTTGCTCCACGCCTCGGTGCCCAGCAGCACGAGGTTGCCATGGTTGAGGGTGGCCACGAGGCGGCCATGGCGGACGGGGATGCCGTCCACCTGCTGGGGAATCAGCACCTGCCACAGCGAGTCCGTGACTTGCGTCACGCGGGGCTCGCCCAGTTGCAGCATGTCCACGCCGAGCGCGGCCTGGTTGTCGCTGATGAACTTGAAGAGCAGGTCCGCGACGACGGCCTCGTCCACCTGCCCCACGGAACGGCCCAGTTGCTGCTGCACGCCGCCGAGGCTGACCTTGTTGCCCACGCCCGTGCCGGGGATGAGCGGAATGGAGCCCTGGATGGCGGAGGGCATGCCCGTCAGCGGGTCCAGGTACACGTGGAAGTCACGGCCGTTGCGCGCGAAGAAGTCGTCCCACGCGCTCGGCCCCACGCCCTTCAGCTTCGAGCGGGCCTGCTCCAACGGCATGTTGGAGATGGGGAGGTACAGCTCGGGCTTGAAGAAGGCCTGGCTCGCCAGCGTGCTCTGCTGGGCGGGCTGGAGGGCCCACCCCACTGCGCTGAGACACAACACGAGACAGGCGACCCACTTCGACGGATGGCGCATACGGTCCCCCCAGGAGTCCGGTGGCGATGGGTTGGCTTCGACGCCCCCACACCGGGAGCGCGGAACCCATCGAACCCCCCGTGCGCCCTCCGTGGGGCGTTGATTTCCGGATATGTTTTATTTCCAAGTATTTCGGCCTGGTCTGGCCTGTCTGCTTGTTCACTGGTGGATGGTTCTCCGGAAGCAGGGCGTGCGACCAGGTGCCGCGTCTGACGCGCGCACCGTGCGCATCACACGCCCCGCTTCGCCCGCTCCATCGAGTTGAGGGACGCGGAAGGCCAGTCCCGGCCACCGAGACCTCGACTCAAACCCGAACATGAGGAGTGCATCACATGCAGACCCAGAACGAGCAGATCTCCTTCGAGCTGAAGGAGACCCAGCTGAAGTCCATCGAGGAGTCGCGCCAGTCGTCCAGCGGCAAGCTGAACATCAAGACCGCGGTGCGCGCCGGCCTCGCCACGGGGTTCGACTGCATCTACTTCGCGCGCAACGCCCCGTTCGCGCCTGAGCACCTGTAACCCGGACCCGTGAAGAGCAGAAAGGGAGGATGCGCCATGAACGTCGTTGCTGAAATCACCCTCGAATCGCTCGGACAACACGGAGTCGGACCGCTCGAGCGTTATAGCGAATGCCTCAGGAGCACCTTCGAGGCGCATCCTCCCCCCTTCAGCGCCGACTGGTACGGCGACCAGTTCCGGGAGATGGCGCACGACCGCGAGTGGTTCGCGAACATCATCGTGGGCAATGCGTCCACGGAAGGCTGGGGCTCCGGGAAGCTCTGGTACCTGGCCGGAAAGACACCCGACGAAGCCATCTCCTCACTCATCCAGCAGCACGCCATGGATGAGGCGCGACACTCGCGCATGTATCAAAGCATGGTGGAGCGCATCTTCCCCGGCACGGTGACCGATGCGCTCCGGGCCGACTTCAAGACGCTCGCGCCCATCTACCGCTTCGGCGACAAGCCGGAGCGGCTGCCGCCGTACAGCGGCCAGGCCATCCTGGACAACCTGCTCCAGATGAACGTCGCGGAGATTCGCACCCTGGTGAACCAGTTGCTGGCCCGCCCGGTGCTCATGACGTACTGCCCGGAGGAGTCGCGGGAGCGCCTGACGCGCATGCTCGACCGGCTCATGTGGGACGAGTCGCGGCACGTGGGCTACACGGCGCAACTCATCGACCGGGCCCTGGCGTCGGAGGACGCCGACTTCATCCTCGACATCGCTCCCACCCGCATCGTCCAGCTCAACGAGCTGACGTTGGAGGAGGTCGGCCGCGCGAAGGGCAATCCGCAGACCGCGTTCGCCTGAGTTTTGTCGTGAGGGGGGAAGACATCGTGAGCCAGCTTGTCATCAGTCCGCGCATCCAGGAGCTGCGCCGTCGTGTCGAGGCGGGGGACACCTCCGCCGTCGAGACCTTCTGGCACCAGCTCACCCGGGAAGGGACGCCGCTGCTCGAAGCGCTGGAGGGCGACCGGGAGCACCTGCTCCTCACCCTCGTCTGGAGGGCGGAGGCGCCGGTGCGCAACGTGGTGGTGGTGCCCGGCCTGGAGTGCATCTGGAACCCGGGGCCCAACCAGTTGGAGCGGATGCCCGGCACGGACCTGTGGCACCGCACCTGGCGCGTGCGGAGAGACCTGCGCACGACGTACTGCTTCTCCCCCGACGAGCCGCTCCGCGCGCTCCACGAGCTGGAGCCCGACGAGGAGGCCCGCTACCTCCAGGAGCGGATGAAGGTCTGGCGCTCCGACGCCCTCAACCCCCGCCACTTCTCCCCCAACCCCTCGCTGCCGCCCATGTCCGTCATCGAGCTGCCGGACGCGCCGGGCGGACACTGGGCCGCGCGCCGCCCGGACGTGCCGGAGGGCCGACTCGAGCAGGGCCTGTTCCGCGACGCCCGCTCCGGCCGTGAGCGCACCTTCTGGCTGTATCGCGCCCTGGGTGACTCGACGACGACGGAGCCCGCGCTGCTGGTGCTCTGCGACGGCGAGGGCCACCTCGAGCTCGGCGTCATGGACGTCCTCGACAACCTCGTCGCCGACGGGCGCATCCCCCCGCTGGTCTGTCTCCTGCTGCACCACCCCGACAGGGAAGTGGAGCTGACGTGCAACGACACCTTCGCGGAGGAGCTGGCCACGCAGTTGCTGCCGCGCGTGTGCGGTGAGCTGCGCATCCCCGCCCTGCCCGCCCGGACGGTGATTGGGGGCTGGAGCTACGGAGGGCTCGCGGCGGCGTTCGCAGGGCTGCGCCACCCGGAGGTCTTCGGCAACGTGCTGTCGCAGTCCGGCTCGTTCTGGTGGGCACCGGAAGACGCGGAGGAGCACGAGTGGCTCACCTCCCGGTTCGCCTCGGTGCCCCGCCGGGACGTCCGCTTCTATCTCAACGTCGGACTCCTGGAGCGCGGCCCCTCCCCGAAGAACAGCCCGAGCCAGCTCGTCGCCAACCGCCACCTTCGCGACGTGCTGCGGGCCCGGGGCTACGACGTCACCTATCGCGAGCTCAACGGTGGCCATGACTACATCGGCTGGCCGGGGGGCCTGGCCGACGGGTTGATGTCCCTGCTGGGACGGGAGGCCTGACATGTCGGCGGACTTCACCCACTCGCTGCGCGCCCTTCGTGAGGACGGCTTCCGGCGGCCAGGCCGTGCCCTCGTCTTCGTGGTGCTGCTGGTGTGCGGCTGGCTCGCGTGGTTCGTCTTCGCGCGCGTCACCGTGTACGAGGTCTCGGAGAATGCGCGGCTCGAGGTGGACAGCGCCGTGTTCCCGGTGGAGGCCCAGGTGGACGGGCGCGTCCTCACCAGCCGCCTGGACATCGGCCGGCAGGTCGAGAAGGGCGAGGTGCTCCTCGAGCTCGACTCGAATGCCCAGCGGCTGAAGCTCCAGGAGGAGCAGGCCCGCCTCGATACCCTGCTTCCGCAACTGGAGACGCTCCGGAGCGAGCTGGCGGCCCAGCAGAAGGCGCTCGGCGCGGAAGGGCTGGCGTCGAGCTCGGGGCTGAGCGAGGCCCGGGCCCGGCAGCGGGAGGCCCAGGCCGCGCTGTCCTACGCCGACGAGGAGCAGTCCCGGCTCGCGCCGCTCGCGAAGAGCCAGGCGATTGGCGAGCTGGAGTACCTCAAGGTGAAGGCGGATCGCGAGCAGCGGCGCGCCGCCCTGGACGCCGTCGAGCAGGAGGCCGACCGCCTCAAGTCGGAGCGCCTGAACCGGCAGAGCCAGGGCCTGGCACAGGTGGCACGGCTGGAGCGGGAGCAGGCCGCCATGGAGGGGCTCATCACCACGTCCAAGGCACGCATCGCCTCCCTCACCCACGACCTGGAGCAGTTCGTGGTGCGCGCCCCTTCGAGCGGACAGGTGGGCGAGGTGGCGCGGCTCCAGCCCGGCTCCGAGGTGCGGCGCGGGGACAAGCTGGCGGTGCTGGTCCCGCCCGGGAAGCTCCGCGTCGTCGCCGACTTCCCTCCCTCCGATGCGCTGGGCCGCATCCGCCCCGGGCAGACGGCCCGGCTGCGCCTCCAGGGCTTCCCCTGGGCGGAGTACGGCGCCCTCACCGCCACGGTGAGCAGGCTCGCGTCGGAAGCGCGGGACGGGAAGGTCCGCGTGGAGTGCGAGCTGCGGCCCGACGGTTCCTCGAAGATTCCGCGCCAGCACGGCCTGCCCGGCACGCTGGAGGTCGCCGTGGATGACCTCTCGCCCGCGACGCTGATTCTCCGCGAGGCGGGACAGCGGCTGGGCGCTCCGTCGACTCCGCGTCCGGCCACGGTGGGAGGTGCCTCATGATTCGCCTTCGCCCCACGGACGGCCCCCGGCGCTTCGCCCCGGAGGTCATCCAGTCCTCGTGGATGGACTGCGGCCCCGCGGCCCTCAAGTGCCTGCTGGAGGGCTTCGACATCCCCGTCAGCTACGGCCGCCTGCGCGAGGCCTGCCAGACGGATGTGGATGGCACTTCCATCGACACGCTGGAGGAGGTCGCCCGGCGCTGCGGCCTCGACGCCGAGCAGCAACTCCTCCCGGTCGACCACCTGCTCGAGCCGGCCTCCGAGGCGCTGCCCGCCATCGTCGTCGTGCAGCTTCCGAGCGGGGCCACCCACTTCGTGGTGGTGTGGCGCCGTCACGGCAAGCTGGTGCAGGTCATGGACCCCAGCCGGGGTCGCCGCTGGGTGTCGCTCCGCGCGCTCATCGGAGAGGTGTACCTGCACACCACCGCGCTCCCGGCGCCCGCGTGGCGGGACTGGGCCGGCTCCGAGACGATGCTCGCGGTGCTCCGGGGCCAATTGCGCGCGCTGGGGCTGGGTGATGACGAGATTGACGGACACCTGCGCGAGGCTCTCGCGGACGCGGGGTGGCATTCGCTCGCGGCGCTGGATGCCACGCGGAAGATGGTCGGCTACCTCGTGCGCTCCGGCGGGCTGACGGCGGGACGCCCGGCGGCGCGGGCCGTGGACACGTTCTTCCACCAGGCGCTGCGGGAGTCTCCCTTCGAGCCCATCACCGTCTCCCGTCCCTACTGGCCGGTGATGCCCCTTCCGGGCGAGAGCGAGGCGGACACACGGCTCGTCTTCCGAGGCGCGGTGCTGGTGCACGCCTCCCGCCGTCGTCAGGCCGCACCCGCGGGAGCGCCGCAGGAGGGCCTGCCCGAGGAGCTCGCCGCCGCGCTGGCCGAGCCCCCGCCCCGTCCCGGACACGAGCTGCTGCGCATGCTGCGCACCGATGGCGTGCTCGCGCCGGCCGCGCTGCTCGCGGGCCTGGGACTGGCCGCCTTCGGCACCGTCGGAGAGGCGCTCCTCCTGCGGGGACTGATGGAGGTCGGCAGCCGGCTCAGCCTCCTCTCGCAGTGGCTCCAGGCCCTGCTCGCGCTCTGCGTCTTCCTGTCCATCTGCCTGGGGTTGGATTTGCTCAACGGCCTGTCCATGCGTCGGCTGGGCCGGCGGCTCGAGGTCCGCTTCCGGATGGCCTTCCTCGAGAAGCTCCCCCGGATGCATGACCGCTACTTCAGCAGCCGTCCCCACTCCGACATGGCCGAGCGCTGCCACAGCCTGCACCGGCTGCGCCTGCTGCCCGGGCTGGGTGGGCAGCTCGTCCTTGGCATCTTCGAGCTGCTGCTCACCACCGCGGGCCTCATCTGGCTGGACCCCGGCAGCGCGTTCCTGGCGCTGGGGCTGATGCTCACCGCACTGCTGACGCCGCTCGCGGTTCAGCCGGTGCTCGCCGAGCGCGAGCTGCGGGTGCGCAGCCACTCCGCCGCCATCTCCCGGTTCTATCTCGATGCGCTGCTCGGCCTGGTGTCGGTGCGGGCGCACGGCGCGGAGCGCTCGCTCCGGCGTGAGCATGAGGGCCATGTGGTGGAGTGGGCCCGCTCGTCGGCGGCGCTCCAGCGGGTGTCGGTGGTGGTGGAGGGACTGCTGTCGCTGGCCACCCTGGGGCTCGCGGTGGCGCTCGTCTTCGGGCACCTGTCGAGGACCGGGGCGCAGAGCAGCTCACTGCTGTTCCTCTACTGGACGCTCAACCTGCCGCTGCTGGGACAGGAGCTCGCGCAGCTCGCCCGGCAGTACCCGCTGCACCGGAACGTGACGCTGCGCCTGATGGAGCCGCTCGGGGCGCGCGACGAGATGGGCGACACCTCGGGCGACGCGGAAGCATCCGGGCCCACCGGGCCCGAGCACCCGGGCGTGGCCGTGGACTTCCAGGGCGTGAGCATCAAGGCGGGCGGGCACACGGTGCTCGAAGACGTGGCGCTGTCCATCGCCCCGGGCACCCACGTGGCGATTGTCGGCCCCTCGGGCGCCGGCAAGTCGAGCCTCGTGGGCCTGCTGGTCGGCTGGCATCGCGCCTCCACGGGGACGCTGCTCGTGGACGGCGCGCCGCTCGACGGCGCGCGGCTGGAGCGACTGCGGCGGGAGACCGCGTGGGTGGACCCGGCCGTCCAGCTCTGGAACCGCTCCTTCCTGGACAACCTCACGTATGGCTCGGCGTCGGAGCTGCCCGCGTCGCTGAGCCCCGTCATCGCGTCGGCCGACCTGCTCTCCGTGCTGGAGCGCCTGCCGGATGGACTCCAGACGTCGCTGGGTGAAGGGGGCGCGCGAGTCTCGGGTGGCGAGGGCCAGCGCGTGCGCTTCGGCCGGGCCCTGCTGCGGCCCGACGTCCGGCTGGCCATCCTCGACGAGCCCTTCCGGGGCCTGGACCGGGAGCGGCGCCACGAATTGCTGGAGCGGGCCCGCCGGCAGTGGGCCCGCGCGACGATGCTGTGCATCACCCACGACGTCGCGGAGACGCGCGGCTTCGACCGGGTGCTCGTGGTGGAAGGCGGACGCGTGGTGGAGCACGGCGAGCCGTCCGTGCTGGCCGCCATGCCGGGCTCGCGCTACCGCGCCCTGCTCGAAGCCGAGGCCCAGGCGAAGGCGGAGGTCTGGTCCAACGACGCGTGGACTCGCGCCCGGATGGTGGACGGCGTCCTGGTGACGGCGCCGCGCGAGCGACTGGAGCTGAAGACGTGGGTGGAGGAGGCCGTGGCATGACGCAATCCCTCTCAGAGCTCTGCTGGCCCGTGGCCCGACTGTGCGAGGCCCTCCAGCGACTCGCGCACCACAGCGGCATGCCGGGCCGCTCCATCTCGCGGATGCCCGTCCCCGACGCGTGTCTCCGGCGGGGTGAGCAGCCCCTCGGTCCCTGGATTGAGGCCGCCGCCACCTTCCTGGGCTTCGAGGCGGAGCCCGTCGGGACGCGCTACGCGGAGCTGCCCGCCCTGCTGCACCGCGCGGGGCCCGCGCTCATCCAGCTGCCCGGAGAGGCCGAGCCGCGCATCCTCGTCCTGCTCGGAGAGCGCCGCGGCCGGCTGCGTGTGCTGGGCCCGGACTCGAAGGTGGAGGTCATCGAATGGAGCGCTCTGCACGGCGCGCTCTGCGAGGACATCGAGGCGCCCGTGCGGCCCTCGGTGGAGGCGCTGCTCGAACAGGCGCAGGTGCCTTCCCGCCGCCGTCTCCAGGTCCGCACGCTCATCCTGGGCGAGCGGCTGGGCACGCTGTGGCTCGACGTGGGCTGGTTGCTGCGCCTTCCCCCGGGCCGGGCCTTCCGCACGCAGCTCCGGCAGGCGCGCATCCACCGACAGCTCGCGGTGCTCCTCGCGGCGCACACCACGCAGTACGCACTGGGCCTCCTGTCGTGGTGGCTCATCGGAAAGGGACTGCTCCAGGGACAGGTGGACCGGGGGTGGATGCTCGCGTGGGCGATGCTCCTGCTCACCCAGGTGCCGGTGCAGATGCTGGCCCACCAGGTGTCCGCGCGGCTGAGCGTCCGGGCCGGAGGACTGCTGAAGCAGCGGCTGCTCGCCGGGGCGCTGCGGATGGACGTGGAGCAGGTCCGCAGCCAGGGCGCGGGCCAGCTCCTGGGGCGCGTGCTGGAGGCCGATGCCTTCGAGGCGATGGCCCTGAATGGCGGGCTCGCGGGGCTCCTCGCGCTGCTGGAGTTGCTCTTCGCGGTGGCGGTGCTGGCTGCCGGCGTGGGGCCGGTGCCCGCGCTGCTGCTGTTCGGATGGACGGCGCTCACGCTGCTGGGCGGCTGGCGCTGCATCAAGGCCCGCCAGCGCTGGAACGACGCGCGCGTGGGGATGACCAATGACCTCATCGAGCGCATGGTCGGCCACCGGACGCGGCTGGCGCAGGAGTCCCGGGAGCGCTGGCACGACGGCGAGGACCACGCGCTCGAAAAGTACCAGCGTGTCTCGGAGCACCTGGACCGGCGCGAGGTGCTGCTCACCGGGCTGATGCCGCGCGGCTGGCTGCTGCTGGGGATGACGGGCCTTGCCCTGTCGCTCGCGCTGGGGGGCACGGCACCGGTGACGCTCGCCATCGGCGTGGGCGGCGTGTTGCTGGCCTGGCGCGCCTTCAACCGGCTGGTGATGGGCCTGTCCGCGCTCGCCGAGTCGGGCAGTGCCTGGAAGCAGATTTCCAGCCTCTTCCATGCCGCGAGCCGGACGGAGGACGCCGCCCTGCCGGTGCTGTCCACGGTCAGCGCGTCCGCCTCGGGGCCCCGGGGGAATGACGTGCTGCTGGAAGCGCAGCACCTCGTCTTCCGCTACCCGGAGCGGAGCACTCCGGTGCTGGACGGCTGCGATGTGCGGGTGCACCGGGGCGAGCACGTCCTGCTCGAAGGCCCCTCCGGCGGAGGCAAGTCCACGCTGGGCGCGCTGCTGGCCGGACTGCGCCAGCCCCAGTCGGGACTGCTGCTGCTGAATGGGTTGGACAGGCGCACGCTCGGCCCCGACCGCTGGCGGGACGGCGTCGTCGCGGCGCCGCAGTTCCACGAGAACCACGTGTTCTCCGGCACGCTCGCGTTCAACCTGCTGATGAGCCGGACCTGGCCGCCGAAGCCGGAGGACCTGGAGCTGGCAACGAACGTCTGCGAGGAGCTGGGGCTGGGGGACCTGCTCGCGCGGATGCCCGCCGGCATCATGCAGATTGTCGGAGAGACGGGCTGGCAGCTCTCCCACGGGGAGCGCAGCCGCCTCTTCATCGCCCGCGCGCTGATTCAACAGGCGGACCTGCTCGTACTGGACGAGAGCTTCGCCGCATTGGACCCGGAGACGCTGCGCCGCTGCTACCAGTGCGTCGCGGCCCGGGTCCCCAGCCTGATGGTCATCGCCCATCCCTGAGGAGCCACACCATGTCAGAAGTCGACCGTGCCATCGCGAAGCTGCTCGACCCACTCTCCCTGCCAGCGTTCCTGGAGGCGTACTGGGAGAAGGAACCCCTCCACGTCCAACGCCAGACGCCCGACCACTACGCCGGCCTGTTCGGGCTCGATGAAGTGGAGCAGTACCTCTTCACCGTCAAGCCGCGCGGCAATGAGCTGCGATTGGTGGCCATGGGGAAGCCGGACATCATCTTCCATGAGCAGGAGGAGGCCCCGCCGCGCACGGTGTTCCAGGCCTTTCGCGAGGGCTACACCCTCAACCTCAACGGCGTGCACCGGCGCTGGCCCGCGGTGCATGCGCTCGTGGATGCCGTGCAGCGCCAGCTCCGGTGCTACGCCAACGGCAACGCGTACATCACCGGCCCGGCGTCCCAGGGCTTCGGCACCCACCACGACGGGCACGACGTCTTCGTCCTGCAGACGTCCGGCCGGAAGCGGTGGCGCCTGTACGCGGCGCAGGAGGACTTCCCACTCGAAGGCCGGAAGATGGGCACCGAGGACTGGGGAGCACCGGTCCGCGAAGTCGAGCTGACGGCGGGGGACTTGCTGTACCTGCCCAGGGGCACCCCGCACTCGGCCGTCACCGATGACTGCTGCTCCGTCCACCTGTCGATTGGCGTCCGGCCGCTGCTCATGGACGCGGTGCTCGCGGAGCTGGTCAGGACAGTGGTGAGCAGGCATGCCCACTGGCGCCGCTCGGTCGCTTCCGTCCGGACTCGAGGCCTGCGACAGGTGCCCTGCATCCTCGAGCTCGCGGAGCAACTGTCGGACGAAATTCGCGGGCTGGGCCCGCTCGACCCGCTGCTGGAGACGCTGGAAGCGCAGCTCATGCAGGCGGACGAGGTGGTGGGCCCCGGGCCGGGAGGCTACCTGCGCTCCCTGGAGCACCTGGGTGCGCTCCGCCCGGACAGCGAGCTGGAGACCCGGCCGGGACACGCGAGCGTGCTGTCCCGCAACGGAGACGAGGTGAGCCTGGGCTTCAACGGAGGCGCGCTGGTGGCCCCCGCGTTCTGCGAGCCCGCGCTCCGGTACGTCCTCGAGCAGTCCCGGTTCCGGATTCGGGACCTGCCGGAGACACTGACCGAAGAGGCCCGGGTGACGCTGTGCCGGCGCCTCGTCCGCGAGGGGCTGCTGCGAGTCGCCGACGGGGCACCGGAAGACGACCGGCGGCGACCCGCTATTCCTCCTCGACGAACGTCTTCCGGCGCTTGAAAGGGTTCGGGGGTTCCTCCTGCGGAGGGGGCTGCTGCGGAGGGGGCTGCTGCTCCAGCGGGGGCTGCTGCGGAGGAGGAAGATGCACTGCCACCGGCGGTTGCGCGTCGGCGTCCGGCTCCGCTTTCGGGAGATTGCTGCTGACATCGCCCTCCCGCGCCGTCCGTTGGGACTTGGTCGGACGCCCATCCGCCTCCCGGGTCGACGGGTCATCGTCCCCGGCGTCGAGGTCCTCGATCACCAGGTCGGAATGCGATGAAGAGCTCGACACCGGCGGCGACGTCGGCACGGACGCCAGGAGGGGCGCGGGTGTCGCGCCGCACAGGTCCGCGAGCTGCTTCAGCCGCTTCTGCACGTAGGCGTGGGTGTTGGGAGCGGTGTTCTGGAGGTCGGCCTCCTGACCGAGCGCATGGCCTGCCTCGGGGTAGACGACGCGGCGGAACCGGCCCGACTTGACCGCCATCTCCAGCGCGTCGAAGTCGAGACCGAGCAACCGGGTGTTCTCCGCCAGCTTCGCATCCTGGATGGGGGGGAACCATGTCCTCCCGGTGCGGACGGGCCCAACGTTCGGAAGCTGCAACAGGCGGGACCTCCCCACCCACCCCCTCAGGGCGTCAGGGTTATCGAGGCCGCAGTTGACCTCATGGATGAACAGTGACTCCGGGTCGCTCTTGCAGCTCTGCTCGGTGAGTCCCGTGTCCAAGGGGCAGAAGAGCACCCTCCCCAGGTTGTCCTCGGCCCACTTCATCAGCCAGGCGGTGCACTCGCAGAGGTGGGCATAGGTATTCTTCGCCCGATCCGGGAGCTTCGCGACGCCCGTCCCCAGCGCCGGCATGTTCTTCGTGGTGTCCCAGGGGATGACGAGCGTCGTGTAGCGGCCCGTCCGCAGCCGATGGAGGCTCTCCCGGAAGTCCTCGTCCATCGCCTTCTTGTTCTTCGCCAGCTCGCCGTCGAGCATCGCGCCCTGGTCGCTCTCGTCCGCGCCGGGCTTCCAGCAGGTGCGGATGCCGACGGCGTTGGCGGCGGGACGGATGCAGGCCTGGGTGGAGGGCTGGAACATCCGGCTCCCCTTGTTCACCCCATTCTCTCCGAAGAGGAAGAGGCAGCCAGGAGCGCCATTGGCGTCGGCGAGCGACCAGGGCACGTTGGCGGGCCACCGGAAGACCCGGCCGGAGGGCCTGGGCGCACTCGTGGTGGGGGGGCTGGAGGTCGCTGGCTTCCCCGTCTCCGGCGCGGGCTGCTGAGGCGGAAGCGGCGGCGGAGCCCGGTCGCGACGCGCGCGCAGCCCTTCCCAGCCCTCGGGCACACCCACCCTGGCGTCGATGAGCGCCTCGCGCGCGGTCGGCACCGCCGCGACGAAGTGGTAGTTGCCGTAATTGACGAGCGTCAGCTCCGGACGCGCTCCGAGCGCGCGGTTCACGAAGTCCACCTCATCGTTGTAGTAGGCGCCGCCCCCGAGCTGCACGTAGACGCGGAAGCGGACGCCGAAGAGGTGCGAGGCGGCGCACAGGATGATGAGGTCGCCCCACTCCCCTCCCCGGCTCATGCCGAGGCAGAACTGCTGCCAGCGGTCCACCCCGGGGAGGCGCCGGTAGGCCAGCGCGTTCGGCCATTGCACGCGGTGCCAGTCGTGGAGCTGCCCCAGCCGTGTGGCGAACTCTCCCTGGGTGATGTCGCCCACGCGGCCGGCCGCGTCGAGGGAGCGCCCGGCGAGCAGGTCCTCCAGGTGGTTCACACAGGCCTGGCGCACCTCGTCGTGGCGGTTCTCGTCACCGAAGACGAGCTGCGCGAGGCTGCGGAAGAGGCAGTCGCCCCCACCCGCGTTGTCGCGAGCCCCGAGCGCGACGGAATGGAGGTGGACGGCGAGCGTCTTCTTGTCCTCCTTCTTTCGCGGCTCCTCCGGCTTGAGGGCCGGTCGCGACGACTGGCGGCTGTCGTCGTCGGCCCGCTTCTCGCGGGCCTCGACGATGGTGTCCCACTTCTGGAGGGCGCGCTGGAACCGCCGCTGCGCGGCATCCGTCGGGGCGGTCGCATCGTAGGTCTTGCTCCACCAGCCCGTCAGCTCCTCCAGCGCCTTCTCCCGCGCCGGGAGCGTCGCCGCGCTCTCGTACGCCGTGGCCCGCTCCTCCAGCTCGCTGGACGCGACGGGCTTCACGCTGAACAGCTCGATGGGCGCCTCGACGACCGCCTCCTCCGCGGCGGCCTCGTTGTCGATGAGCAGCAGCTCCGCGACGATGGGCAGGTGGTCGCTCAGCTCTCGCGCGACCAGCATCAGCTCCTCGAGCTTCTTCGCCTTCGCCGGCTTCTCCGCGTAGGCGCGCAGGTTCTTGAGGGTCTGCCCCGCCTCCTTCGCCAGGAGGAACGCGAACGGCTTCAGGGGCGCGGAGAGCTGCTCCCGGGGCCGGAAGAACTCGGCTTCCTCCTCGAGCGCCAGGGCATGCGGGAAGGGAATCGCCCAGGTCGACTTGAAGCCGAGCTTCCACCGGTCCGCCCTGCCGCAGATGGGGAGAACCTTGTCATAGGCGCTCGCGCTCATCCGGTGCTGGGGCGTGAAGTCCTTGTTGTGGCCCTGGATGAACTCGAGCAGACCGTGCGAGGTCTTGAAGTGGCCCGAGACAAAACTCGACTGCACCTTGTTGACGAGCTTCTTCACCAGCTCCGCGGAGGTGTCATCCTGCTCGAACAGGTCTGGAATCAGCCAGGGCCGGAACTTCGAGACGGCCAGGGTGGACTGAGTCCCCACCTGGGCCGGGAACACCGTGTAGGCATCCACCTTGCCGCTGATGCCCTGGAACAGCGCGCCGACCTCCAGCGTGCCATCACAGTGCTCGACCGACGTGCTGCCCGACACGGTGTTGACGTTGAGGTCGGAGAGGAGCACCCCCAGCCGCTTCGCCTTCCGCTCGGCCTCGCAATAGCGGACGAAGGCGGGGAAGTCCTTGGAGCGGGCGGTCGCATTCGACGCGCTCGGCGCTGGCGCGTGCCACGGAACGAGGACGATGGGCGAACCCGACGCGGCCTTCTTGAGCCGGAGGGGGAAGCGCAGCGGCTGGCGTTTCGAGAACTCGAACTCGCCGGCGAAGGCGGTGACGAACCCGACGTTGTCGAGGTCCGGCGCCACCGTCGCCTTCTTCCACAGGAGACCGTACGTCTCGCCCTGCGTGTAGAGGCTCTTGTCCGCGTCCTCCGGCAGCTTCGCCGGCCAGGAGTCATACGCGTCCGACGCGAGCACGTTGAGCGCGTCGCGGATGCGCAGGAACTCCCGCACGCCGTCGTGCTTCGTCGCCTTGCCGTCCCCCTTGCCGTGGCGCTTCTTCCAGCGCGCGAGCCGCCGCTCGTAGTCGGCGGTCATCGCCTTCACGTTGGCGTGCAGCAGCACAGTCCAGCAGGCAGACCACAACGTGTTCTCGTAGCTGGCCCTGGGCCCCTCGGCCCTGCTCCAGCTGGCGCGCATCTCGCCGGTGACCTCGGTACCGACGAGGCCCCGCAGGAACAGGACCCAGAGGCTCGCGCACCCGGTGCCCAGCATCTCCAGGATCTTCTTGCAGGCTTTGTCGCGGCTCTTGCCCGCCTCCTTGGAGACCCCGCCCAACCCATCGTCCTTCGCGTAGTTCGACGCGTAGCTCTCGAGCCAGTGCGTGTAGCCCTCCGCGGAGAGCAGCAGGATTCCATTGCCGAGCACCTCCGCTTGCTCGGTCAGCATGACGTGGTCCTGATTGCCCCCCTTGCGCTTCTCCTGCCGCCGCTTCTTCGTCGATTCGCCAATCGCGGCCGCGAGCCTGTCCACCTCAGCCGGGTCTGGAGCGCCCCCATCCGCGTCCACCCGCCTCGGGGCGAGCCCGGCGAGGAGGGGCTGGCAGACGGACCTCCACGCCCTGTCGAGCAACCCGTCGAGCGTCGCCCCCGAGTCACGGTCCTGGAAGGCCTTCGCCTGCCCGACGAGCGCGGTGACATCGGGCGCGGCTCCCGGCCAGATGGCACCCTGGACCTGCTCGGAGAAATACCGTCCGAGGAGCGTCTTCAGCTCCTCCACCGCCGGCCCTTCGTTGCCGAGCTTGAACGCCCTGAGCAGCTTTTCGAGCAGCGGGTTGCTCGCCCCTCGTGCGCCCCGTGGGCCCGGCTTCGACGGCGGCTTCGGCTCCTTCTCTCCGCTGCCGCTTCCGAGCAGCTCCAGGATGGAGACCACGTCTGCGTCCGCCTGGTGGATGATGCGCGCGGTCGCCTCAATCACCGAGTCGTCGCGCTCCTTCGGATAGCCGAACTTGCCGCCGAGGTTGGCGACGTTCCACAGCAGGCACCGGAAGGGGTATTCCCGAGGCGACGGCGCGGGCTTCGCCAGCGTCGTCACCGAGTTCAAGGCCACCGTCTGGACGGGCCGCCCTTGCGGCAGGGAGAGCTCGAAGAGGGGGAGGGGTGGCGGCACCACGGTCTCCACGCGCTGCTCGGCCTGACGGGTGGCCTCGGCCATGAACCAGTCGCTGACCGGGACTGACTCCGCCGCCTCCCTCTCGAGCTGCTCATAGTAGGCCTGGAGATCCGCGCGCTCCGCCTCCGTCCATTCGACTTCGTCGTCACCCCGCTGGGCCGCGGTGAGCTCCCCGAAGGCGGAAACGGGGGGGTCATCGTCATCCCACTCCGAGGGGTCGAACTCGTCGTCGCCTCGCTCCGCGGCGGTGAGCTGGTTGAAGGCGGAGACCGGAGCCACCTTCGGGTGGGAGTGGGTGGCGAAGCACAGCGCACAGAACAGCTCTTCGCATTCGCCGCAGACCTGGGCGACGACGCCGTCCTCGACGTGTGGGCAGCTCATGGCAGGTCCTCAGGAGCCGTGCAGTGCGCGCAGGGCGTTTCGGGTGGTGTCGTCGGCCTCGCCCGTCGTCTCGAGCCCGAGCGCGTACTGGAACCAGCGCAGCGCGGCGCGGGTCTTCTCCCCCAGCGCACCGCTCTCTCCGCCGCAGTTGAAGCCGAGGTTGTCGAGTCGCTCCCGCAGGCCGTCCGTCTCGTCGATGGGCTCGGGCAGGCTCAGCTTCAGGAGCACCCGCTCGGTCTGGTCACCGCTCGCCAGCACGAGCTCGCCCTCGGCCGCCTCGGGTGGAATGGACTCCACCACCCGTCCCTCGTCGTCCGAGTGCCCCTCGCGGTGCGGCAATTCCTGACCGTCGGAGAGCTTCAGCTTCAGCAGGTACGGCACGCGCAGGCGCGGGCCGTGGTACTCGTCCCGCAGGCGCAGCACGAATGAGAAGGGGATGTGGGCCCGGTGGACGATGTACCTCCGTCCGGTCTGCACCTCCGCCCGGCGCCGGCTGAGCGCCGGCACGCGCACGGTCTCCCCCTGGCGAAGAGGACGTTCGAGGTCCAGCGGCCGGCCATCCTCCCGGCGCAGCGCGGTGGGAGCCACCCCATAGCGGTAGGCCAGGACGCTGGCGTTCTCGCCACCCTTCGCCTTGTACACCACCCCGTCGACGTCCTTGTCCTCGGGCGGGGCGCCGAACGGCGCTGGCGGCGCGTCCTCCTTCTTCTTCTCCAGCACCTGCTCGCCCACCACGTGCCAGATGCCGCCGTCGACCTTCGGCAGGCGCAGGTCGAAGGGCTTCAGCAACAGCCCCTTGAAGACGCAGTGTCCCTTCTCGTCCGTCCGCGAGCGCAGGACCCGCTTCCCGTCCTTCTCCGCCAGCTCGAGGCTCACCCCTTCGAGCGCCTTCCCGTCGTCCCCCACCACGAGCACTTCCAGCCCCCCGCGCTCCAGGGGGCAGGGTGCCACCGCGCCGTCCGACGTATCCGCTGGCATCTCGTCACTCCGTCATTCCGTACCGCGCGAGGAACTCCGCTTCGCGGCGCTGGTTCTCTCCGGCCAGCGCGCGACGCCGGACCCACTCCGCGTGGGCACGTCGCACCCGCTCGAGCGGGTCGAACACGTCTTCGTCTTCCAGCAACTGGCGCAGCCAGGCCGTGTCGGGCCGCGCCTCGAAGTCCCAGCCGTGCGCGAGCGCGAGGGCCACATAGAGACGCGCCCCGGCCTCCATCGTGAGGCCGTGGCGTGAGCCTGCTTCGATGCACCGGGTGAGGGTGTCCGCCTCCAGCGTCTCCGCCGTCCCGGGCGTCGTCGGCCACTCGGCCGGTGCCGCGGGGACTTCCACGAGCAACTGGGGAACGAGCTGCTCGATGAGCACCGCCACTCGCGCACGCGTCACGGCGTCAGCCAACACGCGCATCTGTTCTCGGCGCACCCGCAGCATCGTCTCCGCTCCCCAATGCGAAAGGCTCCCGTCTGTGCCGCAACGGTCCCCAAGCCCGCGGGCATCATCGCAGACAGGTGGCAATGGTTACGAGTGGGGGAGGCGTTTCTCCGACGACCAGACCGCGCGCCTATCTCCGTATGGAATTTCGTGCGCGGCGCGCCCCTCTCTCCGGGCGGCTCCGCGCGCGCATCCGCACATCCGGAGGCAGTTCGAGGGCGCAAGACGCACAGGCACGGGTCCGCCCGTTGCCCGAGACAACCCACCAGCCTGGGTCTTCCGCGCCCGCGGTGTCACCGAAGCGCCTCCGGGACGTGCCGGGCGCGCGGGGGCTCCACCCGGCGACGCAGGCCGACGGCTCCCGTGTGGAGGAGATATGGCAGCTTTTCGTCGACTCGGGTTACTTCAACCTCGCGGGTAGGTCGGCTGCCTGGTTCCAAGCCCGACGGACGAGCTTCATCGAGCTGGGGCGGCGTGCCGGGGAGCTGCCGGAGGTCCGCTGTGAGGTGGTGTGGCCCTCCGAGCGGGGCGTGGAGGCGACGTTCTCCACGAACGAAGCGCGAGCCCCCTGGCCTTCCGGGGACCCGCGCTCCTCACGGCGTCATGAACCGCGGCCCGTCAGATCGGCTCGATGACCTGGTCCAGGAAGAAGGGCGTGGCGGAAGTCACTCCCAGCATGCCCGTGGTGAACACGGCGAGGGCCGCGGAGGCGACCCCGAGACCCGTCTTGACGGTGCCCTCGTCAATCAGCTTGGCGCTGCCGCTGCAGATGGTGGAGACCCAGTCCACGAAGCTGCACACGCCCTCCACCACGTCCAGGCCGATGAGCCATTTGTCCTCGCCGCCCGCGTGGTCGACGATGCGGACGATGGCGTACGGCACGGCGAGCAGCAGGTCCAGGGTGGCGCCAATCATCCGGACGATGGGGCCGGCCTTCTCCGCCAGGTCCACCGCGCTGATGAACTCGGCCACCACCGCCAGGCCGCCCACCGCCCAGCGCGCATAACGGATGGTGCCGGCGATGGGCTGGAAGGACTTCACCGCTTGAGCGGTGAGCCAGATGGCCTTCCCAATGAACATCACCAGCCTGAACACCACCATGAACGGCGCCACCACCGGCGCCAGGGCAGTCAGGAAGGTCTTCAGCTTCTCGATGGCGCTGTACAGCGGCTTGACGATGGCGTCGCTCGTCACCTGGAAGAGGGACAGCACCTTGAGGAGGCCGTACCCCGCCGCGCCCACCACCAGCCCGGCGCCGCTCAGCGCAGTCCAGATGCCCGCGCCCACCATCGTGTCGAACGCGAAGGTGCGCGGCTTCTTGCTGGCCCCCGCGTAGCGCGGGTGCTGGGACAGCTCGGACGGGTCCACCGCCTCCGCGGCCATCAGGGCCCCGGGGACGCCGGCCGCGCTCAGCACCGGGCCCACGTCGACGAAGGGGAACGGCGCCTCGCCCTTGAGCAGCTTGTAGACGGTGGTGAGCGGCACGGAGATGAGCAGCGCCACCGCGTCCAGCACGGACATGTCATTGCCCACGTACTCGCGATACAGGGCGGAGATGACGGGCAGCTCAAGCTTCTTGTTGATGAGGTCCTGCGCCGCCGTCACCAGTCGCTGGCCGAAGCCGAGCAGCTTCACCAGGATGGTCTTGAACACGTCCAGCAGGCCCACCACCACGTCCGAGCCGAGCTGGACGATGAGGTCGTTGAAGGACAGCTTCCCCTTCAGCAGCCCGTCCGACAGCGTGGTGCCGAGCTGCTCCACGTTGACGCGAATCGTCTCCCAGATTTCCACCAGGTCGTTCAGCGTGGCGCGCAGCGGGTCGCTCTCCGGCAGCTTGGGCACTCCACCGGTGGAGCCCGACTTGAGCGCCTGCTGGAGGTGGTAGCCGGCGAAGTTGCCCACCGGGCTCCGGCTGAACGCGTCCACCCGGGCCTCCTCCTCTCGGGGCAACGAGTCCCGCGCGTCGCGGGCCGCCTGGAGTCCGGGCCGGCTCACGGCGTCACCGGCCTGGGTAATCGGCGCGAAGGCCCGGACGCGCTTCTTCAGGTCCTCGAAGAAGCCGTCGAGGGCTCCCGCCACGCCGCCCAGCGCCTGCGTGCCCCTGGCGATGGTCTGGTTGATGAGGTTCACCAGCACGTCGTGGGTGACGACGATGTCCTGCCAGGAGAACAGGAAGCCGAAGTAGTCGACCAGGTCGTCCAGGTCCACGCCGAGCGTCTCCTTCAGCACCCAGTGCACCAGCGCGTAGACCTGCTCGGCCGCGTGGAGCACCACCTGGAGGACCTTCTCCCCGAGCGTCACCACGAACTCCACCGTGTCGTTGACCACCCGCACCAGGAAGTCCGACACCTTCCGGGCGCCGCTCTGGAGGGCCGCCAGCAAACTGCCCGCGTCCGGGAACCAGGCCGGCGCCGCGACGAGCCCCGGCTCCGTGTCCATCGCGAGCGCGGTGGACATGCGCGGCCCGCCCGGCGACGCGCGCGGACCGTGGGTGGCGAGCGCCTGCTCTCCACGGAAGAAGCCCTCCCGTCCACCCTCCAGCACCACGCCCCAGGTGTGCGGCCGCGTCGCGGAGGCGCTGGCCCGGGACGCCCCCATCGGGGCCCGGCTCGCGCGCAGCATCCCGCCGCCTCCCGGCCCCCGCGGGCCTCCGTCCTTCAGCGTGCCCGCCAGGCCCACCAGCTCCTTCACGGCCCGGGCGGCGGTGTCCCGCTGCTTCGGCGTGGCGCCACCGCCCAGGGGCTTGCCGTCGCGCGACTTGAAGCGCAGCAGGTCGTCCCCGGTGTGGATGCGGCCCAGCGTCTCCAGCACGCGGGCGGCCGGCTCGACGCGCAGCTCGTCCTCCAGCCCGTCGGCGTGGACGAAGAAGGTGGGCGAGGCGAGGCCGCTCACCTGGTTGATGAGGGTGAGCCGGCCCTGCACGTCCGTCTCCACCTCCACGTCGCGGTCCGCGTCCAGCACGTGGGTGCCGCCGTTGACGGTGACTTGCGTCCACTCCGACGCGCGCAGGCGCACCTTCGCCAGCGCCGCCGGCTCGCCCTTGTCATCCGTGAGGGTGACCTGGCTGGTGTAGCAGGGGAACTCCAGCAGCCGGCCGCTGTCCGGCAGCGGCACCTCGCTCGACTCCCAGCGCCGCGTGCGCGGGTCCTGGTGGCGGTACTCGAGCGTGCCCGCGGACGTCACCACGAAGAGCGCGTTGGTGAGGCGCGCCTGGTTGCGCAGCGCCGCCACCTGCCGGGCGCCCTGGCCGAGCTGGAGGGGCGGAGACCACGCGAGCTCGCGGCCGGCGCGGGGGGCGCTCGTGTAGCCCAGGCCCCCGGCGGCATCCACCGTCCACACCGCCACGGTGTCCGCATCGCGCCGCACGAGCAGCCGCTCCACGGTGCCCACGTCCCCGGCGGCGGCGACGGCGGACACCGCCTCCCGCGAGCCGGCGTAGAGGAAGACGCCCTCGCCGCCCACGTAGAGGTCATCCGACAGCGCGCCGTCCGGGCCGGGCACCACGCCAATGCAGCGGGCGCGGGAGGGGAGCTTGAAGACGTACCGGGCCCGCTTGCCGTACTCGGGGTCCGGCATGCTGGTGAACTCCAGCGTCTGGTTGCGCCCGTTGGCGTAGAGCGCGTAGACGCCGCGGTCCCCCTGCATCCGGCCGATGGCCAGGTCCTGCAACTCGGTGGCATTCTCCGGCAGCTCGTAGGGCCGCCAGGTCCAGCTCGCGTCCTCCGCGTCCGCGTTGAACTGGTAGTGCTTCGCCTCCTTCCAGCGCGTCATCACCGCCACCAGGGCAAGCGGCGCGCCGTCACCGTCGTCCCCCGTGCCCAGCAGGATGCGGGTGATGCGCACCGGCCCCTCGCCCAGGGGACGGTGGACCCAGAGGGTCCCCACCTGGCTCCAGTCCGTCACCGCCTCGTCGTTGGACAGCCGTGGCGACACGTACAGCCGCGCGTCCTCCGGCCTGCCCGCCGGGCACACGGCGAGCGCGAGCGTGAGCGTGCCATCGCGGTCCTGCGAGACCTCGAAGGCAGTGGCCTCCAGTCCCTCACCCAGCGCGGCGGACAGGTCCTCCCGCCGCCAGCCGGTGGAGCCCGCCGCGTCGCGCCGGGTGACGAACAGGCGCCGGTCCTCGCTCAGGGAGAACAGCAGCGGCTCGCCCCGCGAGTCCTGCGCCACCTCGAAGCGCTCTCCGGCGCTCACCACCGAGGCGCTGGCGTAGTTCTTCATCAGCTCCGTGGAGACGGTGGAGCACAGCCGGGCCGGCGCGCCCGCCACCGCCTCGAGCACCGGTTGCGGGTGCTTCGTCCCCTGCAGGTGCTCCGTCTTGTAGCTGATGTCGAGCAGCACGTTGTCCGCGCTGTCCCGGGTGATGTTCTTGTAGAAGAAGACGTCGCCGGCCGGCAGCACCACGCGCGTCTCCACCTCGCCGAGCGTGGCGCGAAGCGCCCCCTGCATGCCGCTCACCAGCGCCGTCTGGAGGTCCACGCCGTGCTGGGTCATCTGGTCGAGCTGCTTGTTCAAGTCCCCGGCGATGGGGCTCACCAGGAAGTTGGCAATCTTCGCCAGCAGGCCCAGGTCGTGCTCCTTGACGGGCTTCGAGTCGGAGAAGTCCACCTGGAGGGTGAGCTTCCCATCCGTGCCCGCGAGCAGCCGGACGGTGAAGCCGAAGAAGATGCCCGTGCGGGTGTGGCAGATGAAGGTCTCGATGCCCAGCGGGTAGTGGTAGAACTCCTGCCGGTCCTCGATGGCGCCGTAGCCGTGGAACACCAGGTCGCGCCCGTTGGCCTGCCAGAGGCTGCACGTCGTGGAGCGGTACCGCCTCTGGAAGATGCGCGAGCCCGCGGGCGCCTGCGGCGTGAGGCTCACCCCGTAGCCATGGTTGGCGGAGTCCGGGTCGTCATTCAGGTTGTTCACCCGTGCGCTGGCCCTCCACGCCGGGCCGCTCAGGCTGCCCGTCGCCTCGCCCAGCATCTCGCTGATGACGTCGGGGCTCACCTCGCTCCAGTCCGACAGGCCGTACTCACTCACTCGCAGGAGGGCCTCCCGCACGCGCGGCAGCAGCTCCGCTTCCACGTACTCCTTCCGGAACTGCCGCGCGGCCACCACCATGCGGCCGTCGTACTCGCCAGAGGTCACCCAGTTGCGCGGGAAGACGCCCGCGCGAGGGTCCACCGGGAAGGGCTGGCCGCGCGTCATCAGCAGGAAGTTGAGGCTGCTCAGGCCCGGCTGCGCCGCGTCCTGGAAGCAGGAGAACGTCGTCCCGCTGGGCGCGAACAGCGCCGGAGGACCCTCGGCGGCATTCTTCCGCTCGATGCTGTAGCCGAGGATGTAGGGGTTCTCCGTGTTCTTGAAGGACTTGAAGTACAGCTCCAGGGCTCGGGTGAACTGGAGCAGCACGCCCCGGCTGACGCCGCCGCCGCCGTCGGTGGGCAGCTGGCTCAGCTCCGGCGCGTAGTCCGCGAGGTTCGCGCTCTGGAAGTCCATGAACAGCCGGCGGATGGAGAACAGGTCATCGGAGAACGCCTCCAGCTTCCGGCGCACCTCCTCGGGCACGGCGCCCGGCGCGCTGCGCTGGTGCTGCAGCATGTTCATGTTGACGCGGAAGGCGTACTGCCAGCCCTTGAACCGGAGCTCCTTCTTCTGGGCCTTGGGGCCGAAGCCCTCGAAGTACGTCAGCGCGCCGCTCTTCAGCCGCAGCATGAAGAGGACGGTGTACGGCGAGCTTTCACCGCCGAAGCGCACCAGCGGCGCGTCGAGGTTGGCGGAGAGCCGGATGCCCGTCTCCGGGTCCTCGATTTCCAGCGTGCGGTGGATGACGCCGCTCTGGAACAGCTTCTTGAACTGGAAGTTGACGGTGTCCTGGGTGACGGCCGTCACCAGGTGGTAGCCCATCAGGTCCGTCGGGGGCTCGGCCTCGGCGGCCATCAGCAGGTCGCCGCGCATCATCTGGACGTGCCGTGCGAACTCGGGGCTCTGTTCCAGCGCCTTCTCGGTGAGGTCGGACAGCCCGCTCGCCGCGCCGGTGAAGGGGTCCATCAAATCGACTTTCATGACGCACTCCGGGGTGGGGCCCTGCCCCGAGCGAACGTCATGCCCGCGCGAGCCAGGGAGTCCCCCGGGCCTTGAGCACGCGGAGTGCCAGCGCTCGCGGACGCGACTTCCTCCATAGAGGGCGCGAACGCGCGCTTCGTCGACGCCCGCGCCCGTATCGTCGACGGGGGCACGTCGACGCGTCGACGCGCGTCTTCGACGAAGCGCGCGCGGTCCGCTTCCAGAGGAGGCGCGCACGGCATGGGGGCTGCACTGCCTTCGAGGCATGCGCGACCACATCCAACACATCGTCCATGTGATGTTCGAGAACCGGGGCTTCGACAGCGTGCTGGGTCATCTGTACCGGCGCGATGAATTGCCCCTCCACCACCTGCCGGCGCTGCGCCCCGGGGAGCCCGCCTTCCATGGCCTGGACTTCCTGGACCGTGAGGCCCTGGCCAACACGCTGAAGGACGGCGCGGGGCACCCCGTGCGCACCACGGTGCCCTCCCCCGGCGTGCGGGCCATGAACAACCCCGGCGCCAACACGCACGAGGACTACGAGCACGTCAACGTGCAGCTATATGGCGCAAAGGAGAACCCGGCTCCCGGCGCGGTGCCGGACATGAAGGGCTTCCTCCAGGACTTCTCCACGCGCTTCAACCTGAAGTGGGACGCGCGCACGCTGGAGCGCATCGACCAGGTGCTGCGCTGCTACACGCCCGCGGACCTGCCGGTGCTCAACGGGCTGGCGCGCCGCTACGCGGTGTCAGACGCGTGGTTCTCCTCGGTGCCCACGCAGACGAACGCCAACCGGGCCTTCTCGCTGGCGGGGACGTCGCTGGGGCTGGTGGACAACGGCTTCCACGCCCGCGAGCCCAAGGCCATCCACGCGCCCCTGGCGGACGACGCCTTCGACACAGACACGCTGTGGCACGTCATGGAGCGGGCCGGCCGACGGGACTGGGCCGTGTATTGCCACGACAACTTCCCGCCGCTGCTCAGCAGCGTCCCCTACACGCGGCGCATCTTCCCCCGGCTGGAGCGCATCGAGCGCATCGACTCGCACTTCCAGCCCATGGCCCGCTTCTTCGAGCATGCGCGCACCGGCAGCCTGCCCGCCTTCACCTACCTGGAGCCGTCCTGGGCCGGCGAGGTCATGGGCCACATCGTCAACGGCAACGACTACCACCCGCCGGTGAATGTCACGCGCTCGGAGCTGTTCCTGCGGCAGGTGGTGAGCGCGCTGAGCGCCCACCGCGCGGCGTGGGAGCGCACGCTGCTCATCATCACCTTCGACGAGCACGGCGGGACGTATGACCACGTGCCGCCGCCCTGGGGTGCCATGCCTCCTTGGGGCCGGGGCCCCGCGCCCCACCCGCTCCAGCATGGCTTCGGGTTCGACCGCTACGGCGTGCGCGTACCCGCCATCCTCGTGTCGCCGTGGGTGGAGGAGGGCACCGTGTTCCGCGCCCCCGGCGACGTGCCCTTCGACCACACCTCGGTGACGGCCACGGTGCTGGAGTGGATGGGCATCCCCCGGGCGCAATGGAACCTGGGCGAGCGCGTGCTCCAGGCGCCGACCTTCGGGTTCGCCCTCACGCGCACCACGCCCCGCGTGGACCCGCCCTTCGCGCCGGTGCCCGACGTCCGTCCGGGGACGCCGCTGCGCTACGGCCAGCCCTTCCGCCTGCGCCACTCGAGCGGCGCGTACGTCACGGCGGCGAAGACGTCCCTCGGCTACGCCTATCCGAGTCTCGGCGCGGGGCAGCCGGTGACGCTGGAGCTGCGCCTGGGCCATGGCGAGGTGCGCGACGGCGCCACCGTCCAGGTCCTCTCCACCGAGGACGCGCTGGAGCGCAACAACTGCCTGGGCGCGTGGCGGGACAGGAAGGACTGCTACTACTCGGAGACCGACGACTCGCGGGACTACCTCCAGCAGCAGTGGGAGGTGCGGCGCGCGGGCCCCGGCAACGGGCCCCTGCGCTACGGCGACACCGTCACCTTCGGCAGCCGCTTCCCCGAGTTCATCGGGCACCGGCTGGCGGAGCATGGCGGATGGCTCAGCACACGCAGGGGTGCCTCGGACACCTGGGTCATCGAGCCTCCCGCCGTCCTCTTCGCCGGCACCGGGAGCGATACCTGGGAGGGCGGCCTCGCCTGGGACGGCTCCGGCGGCGGGCCCCGCTTCCCACCAGAGTAGGGGCGGCCCGTCTCGGAAGACGCGGGGAGCATGCTCTCATGGAGGTCGTGGAGATACGGGCATGAGGGAAGCGCACGAAGCGGAGCTGGGCCTGGCCCTGGCGGAGGGCGTGCTGGGGCGCGAGGAGGCGGACGCCCTGGGCGCCGAGGCCCGCCGCCTGGGCCAGTCACCCCTGGAGCTGCTCGTGGCCCGGGGGAAGCTCTCCGACGAGACGCTGCTGTCGCTGCGGGGCCGGCTGCGCGGAGGCACCGGCCCGGAGGGCTCCGAGCGGGACTCCGCCCCCGCCGCCGAGGGGCCTCCCACGGAGGGCGGAGTGACACCCGCGCCCATGGACGCGGGGGCCCTGGACTTCCCCGTGCCCGACTGGGACCGCTACCAGCCCGTGCGCCTGCTGGGCCAGGGTGGCATGGGGCGGGTGTTCCTCGCCTATGACTTGCGGCTGCGCCGCCACGTGGCCCTCAAGTTCGTCCGGGGTGACGACGTGGAGCTGGCCCGCCGCTTCGTCGCCGAGGCCCGCGCGCAGGCGAGGGTGCGGCACCAAGGCGTGTGCCAGGTGTACGAGGTGGGCGAGGTGCAGGGGCGGGTGTACATCGCCATGCAGTACGTGGACGGGCAGCCGCTGGGGGCGCTGGTCCGCGTGCTCACGGCGGAGCAGAAGGCACTGGTGCTGCGCGACGCCGCCGAGGGCGTGCATGCCGCCCACCACGCCGGCCTCATCCACCGTGACTTGAAGCCCTCCAACATCCTGGTGGAGCGCGCGGAGGACGGCGCCCTCCGGACGTACGTGCTGGACTTCGGGCTGGCGCGGGACTGGAAGGACGGCCACACCGCCAGCGGCACGGTGCTGGGCACGCCGCACTACATGGCGCCCGAGCAGGCCCGAGGCGAGACGGCACGCCTGGACCGGCGGGCGGACGTCTACGGCCTGGGGGCCACGCTGTACCACCTGATGACGGGCGAGCCGCCCATCCCGGGGGACAATGGCCTGGAGGTGCTCGCCAACGTCGCCACCGTGGAGCCGCGCCCGCCGCGAGCGCTGGACGCGGACCTGCCGGCGGACCTGGAGGCCATCACCCTCAAGTGCCTGGAGAAGGACCGCTCGGCCCGCTACGACTCGGCGCGCGCGCTGGCGGAGGACCTGGAGCGCTTCCTCTCCGGCGAGCCGGTGCGGGCGCGCGCGGCGGGCGCGTGGTACCGCCTGCGCAAGCGGCTGCACCGCCACCGGCGGCTGGCGGCGCTGGCCGTGGCCGCGCTGGCGGTGGTGGGCGTGGCGGTGGGCCAGGCCGTGCTGGCGCGCCGGGAGGTGGCGGAGCGAGAGCGACTGGCGCGCCGCTTCACCGAGCGGGTGGAGAACATCGAGGCCCTGGCGCGCTACTCCGGGCTGGCGCCGCTGCACGACACGCGCGCGGACCGGAAGAAGCTGCGCGCGCGGATGCGGGAGCTGGAGACGGAGCTGGCCACGGCCGGGGCTCCCGCGCTGGGGCCCGGCCACTTCGCGCTGGGCCGGGGCCACCTGGCCCTGGGTGACGAGGCGGCCGCGCGAGAGCACCTGGAGACGGCCTGGGAGCACGGCTTCCGCGAGCCCCGGCTGGCGTACGCGCTGGCGCTGGTGTTGGGGCACCAGTACCAGGCGCGGCGGCTGGAGGCGGAGCGGCTGCGCGAGGTGGGCGCGCGCGAGGCCCTCCTCACGGACCTGCGGCGCCGCTACCGCGACCCGGCGCTCGCGTACCTGCGCCTGGCCGATGGCGCGGAGACACCCTCCCCCGCGTACGTGCCGGCGCTCATCGACTTCTACGAGGACCGCCTGGACGAGGCCCTGGCGCGGCTGAACGCAGGAGACGGCGGCGAGTCCTGGTCCTTCGAGGTGCCCCTGCTCCAGGGCGACATCCTGCTGGCCCGCGCCACCCGGCGCTGGAACGAGGGGCGGACGGAGGAGGCTCGCGCCGACTTCGAGGCGGGCCGCCGCGCCCATGCCGCCGCCGCCGCCATCGGCGAGAGCGTGCCCGCCGTGTACCTGGCGCGGGCCCAGCTCGAGTACGCCGCCCTCGTCATGGAACTGTACGGAAAGGGCGACGTGGCGCCCCCCTTCGCTCGCGCCACCGAGGCGCTCTCGCACGCGCTCACGGTGGCGCCGGACGACTACGCGGCGCACGTGCTGAAGGCGAGCCTCCACCGCCGTCTCGCCGAGCAGCGCACCGGCCGCGGAGAGGACGCCCGGTCGCCGCTGGACGAGGCACTGTCCTCGGCACGCGCGGCGCTGGCGCTCGCGCCCGGACGGCCGGAGGCCCGGCTGGAGCTGGGGCTGAGCCTGTGGCAGCGCGCGCGCGACCTGCTGGGACACGGCGAGGACCCGCGCGAGGCGCTCCAGCAGGCGGCGGAGGCGTTCGAGAGCATCGGCCCCGAGGAGCGGGACTACCACTTCCACGCCAACCTCGGCCTCGTCTTCAAGCTCCGCGCGGACCACGAGGACCAGACGGGCGGAGACCCGCTGCCGTACCGGGACCGCTCCATCGCCTCCTACCGCGCGGCGCTCCAGCTCGACGAGCACCTGCCGGATGCGTGGATAAACCTGGGCGCCGCGTACCTGCGGCGGGCCTCCCACTCACGTGGCGACGGGGAGGCGGACCTGGCGCGGGCCGCGGAGGCGCTCGGCCGGGCGCGGGCGCTCAACCCCGGGCAGCTCGTGCCGTACTTCCAAGAGGGCCAGGTCTTCGAAGAGCTGGCTCGGAGGAAGCGGGCGCGCGGCGGGGAAACACGGCCGGACCTGGAGCGCGCGCTCGCGATGTACCAGCAGGGGATTGCCATCAACCCCTCGCTCGCGCCGCTCCACTTCGGCGTGGGAGCCATCCACATCGCCCGGGCCCGCGAGGCTCGCGAGCACGGCGGCTCGCCCTTCCCGCTGCTCGACGAAGCGGAGGCCGCCTACGCGCGGGGGCTCGCGCTGGCGCCGAAGGGCGGGCTGGGAGACAACAACCTGGGCGAGGTCCACGCGTGGCGCGCCCGCTACCAGCGCGAGCTGGGCGGGGACCCGGGCCCGAGCGCGCGGGCAGCGGTGGAGGCCTACCAGCGGGCCATCGAGCGGCTCCCCCGGCACGCGGTGCCGAGGGCCAACCTGGGCCGCGTCCTCCACACGCTGGCGGCGTACGAGTTGGAGCACGGAAAGGACCCGAGGCCGGAGCTGTCCCGCGCCGAGGAGGCACTGCGACGCGCGCTGGAGCTCAACCCCCGCGAGACTGAAGCCTGGCGCTCGCTGGGAGAGGTCCACACGGTGCGCGCCGGCTGGCTCATGCGGCGGAGGCAGGCCCCGGACGCGGAGCTCGCGGCGGCGGAGGGCGCCTTCACGAAGGCGCTGGAGCTGGCGCCGGACGACGGAGAGGCCCGGCTCGCCTTCGGCAGCTTCTGGCGGACCCACGCGGAGTGGCGGGCCGGGACGGGTCAGGACGCGAAGGCGGATGTGGAGCGCGGCCTCTCGCTGGTGGAGGCCGCGCTGGCCACCCGGCCCGGGTGGGCGGAAGCCGTGGAGCTGCGCGCGCGGCTGCGGGCGCTCAGTCCTTCGAGATGACCTCGATATCCCCCTTGAGGTCGGTGTGGGGGTCGTCGCTCTTCGGAGGAGCCTTGATCTGGTACGGGCCCTCCTTCGCATCGGGAAGGACCCGCAGGATGAGCGTGTCCTGCGGCCTGATGGGGCGAGTGCCGGCCGGACCAAAGCACTCGGGGACGTGGACCGGCACTTCGTCGTCCTTCCGCGCCGATATCACGTGGACCTCCTGGCCCTGCTTGACGGTGAGCTTCAGAGGATCGAACCGGTCGTCGTGCAGCCAGAGGTGCTTCGGGACCTGCTCGGTGGGAGCGAGGGAGGGAGAAGCGCCCCCCCGCGCGGCTTTCTTCGCGGGAGCCTTGCGCGCTGACCTCTTCGCGGGGGCCCTGCGCGCTGTCTTCTTCGCCGCTGCCTTCTTCGCCTGGGTCTTCTGCGCGGGGGCCCTGCGCGCCGCCTTCTTCGCAGGGGACTTCTTCGCCACTGCCTTCTTCGCAGGAGCCTTCTTCGCCGCTCTCTTCTTCGTCGCCGCCTTCTTCGTGGGGGACTTCTTCGCCGTCACCTTGCGCGCAACCTTCTTCTTCGTCGCCATGGGCGCTCCTCCCTCTCGTTGACGCGAGCGAAGGCTACACCCCCCGAGAGTTTTTCTGCGCGAGGCCCAGCTCCTTGAGCCTGCGGCTCAGGGCCCGCCTGGAGACCTCGAGCCGCCGTGCCATGGCATCCAGGTCGCCCTGGCACTCGCGATGGCATCGAAGGATTTCCTCCGGGCTGAGGTCTCCGGCGGTGCGGATGTTCGGGCTGCGGTCCACCAGGTCGTAGACGGAGGGCCGGGGGATGCCGAGCTGGTCCGCCGCGGCCTGGAAGTCCCACGCGTTCTCCCGCAGCGCGGCGAGCAGCTCCGGCTCGGAGATGTCCGCTGGCTTGCGCCGGGAGGGAGCCTTCTCGGGCGGTGGCGTGACGGGCGCGGAGTCCTCGAGCACGGTGAGGGCGGGGGGTGGCGTGGCGCCGGAGTCCAGCTCCCGCAGCAGGCGGGGCTCGGCCCGCAGGTAGGGCAGGCCACGGCTGCCGATGACGAGCTGCCGCGTCACGTTACGGAGCTGGCGCACGTTGCCGGGCCAGCCGAAGCGCAGCAGTCGCACCGCCAGCGGCACCGGCAGCCACGGCTCGGCGCGCGCGTCCTCGGCATCCAGGCGGTGCGCCCCGCCGAGCGCCCGCAGCTCCTCACGCGCGAAGTGGAGGAAGAGCGCGCCAAGGTCCTCGCGGCGCTCGCGCAGCGGTGGCAGGCAGACCTCGTAGCCGGCCAGGCGGTGCAGCAGCGGGGCCTTGAAGCGTCCCTCGTCTATCTGCGCCTCCAGGTGGGCGTCCGTCGCGGCAATCAGACGCACGTCCGTGGCGACGGGAGCGCTGGCGCCCACGGGGAAGACCTCGCCCGTCTCCAGCACGCGCAGCAGCATGACCTGCACCTCGGGCGGCGCCTCGCCGACCTCGTCCAGGAAGAGGGTGCCCCCGTGGGCGGCGCGGAAGTAGCCCTCGCGGTCCCGGGTGGCGCCCGTGTACGCGCCGCGCTGCGCGCCGAAGAGCTCGGCGGCGGCCAGCTCACGGGGGATGGCGCCCAGATTCACACTGACGAAGTGCCCCGCGCGCCGCTGGCTCTGCTGGTGGATGGCCTGCGCCACCAGCTCCTTGCCGGTGCCCGTCTCGCCACGGATGAGCACCGGCACGTCCAGGTCGGCCACCTGGGCGATGTGCCGGCGCACGCGCCGCAGGGCCGCGCTTCCGCCCACCATGCCGAGCGACTCCGGAGCCGCCTCCACTTCCACCTCTTCCAGGTGGAGCAGCAGCACGATGCGGTCGGCGAGCTCGAGGGGGACGCCCGCGGCCAGCGCCTCGGGCCCCAGCTCCAGGACGCCTTCCACGGGCCGGCCCACGGACACCGGTGTCCCGTCCGGCTCCACGTGCAGCCGGACGCCTCCGTCCCGGCCCGGCGTCAGTCGGAGCGGCTTGCGGCTCAGGAAGGGCGCCGCGAGCGGCAGGCCGAGCGCCTTTCCCGGAGGAAGGAAGTCCGGCGCGTTGCGCGACAGGAGCACCTCTCCGCCCGAGGCCAGCGCGTCCAGGAGGAGCCGCTCACCGGCCCGGCGCGGCACGGGGTGGGAGACGATGGTCAGCGCCGGCACGACGCGGACCCCTGGCTCGGGGCCTCGCCGGCCGCGCCCCGCAAGCGTGGATTCGTCGAAGTAGCTCTTCTGCGTCATGGGGTCGCCACGTCCCGGGGACGGACCGGAGCGGGCCATGCCGGGTCCACCGGACAGGCGACCGGCGGGCGCCCGCGCAACGGCACGCGCGGTGACGATGGCCCGTGAAGCGGCTTCACACGCGGCATGGCCCGACTCTACCGCGTGGACGGGCAGGCGGCCGGCAGGGCCTCACGACGGCGCCGGGCGCACACGAGCGCACGGCGCCATGAGCACCACCGGACTGCCCGGCCCGCACGTATGCCGCCCCGCGTCATGGGACTCTGGTACGTTGGCCGCCAGAGGTTCTCCCCCTGCTGACCCGCTCCACGACACGCGCCCTCGGAGTGCCGGGCCTGACCGCCCTGCTCTTCCTGCTGCCCTGGTTCATCTATGGGAGCGCCGTCTTCCAGCGCTACGGCCTGCGGGACGACTACGCCATCCTCCGCGAGGCGCGCGAGGAGCCGGGGAAGATTCTCCGCGTCTGCGCCGCCATGGGTCGCCCGCTGTACGGCTGGCTGCTGGAAGCGTCCGTGCGCGAGGCGGGCAACATCGACGGCCTCGCCCTGCTGCGGGCCCTGTCCGTCACGGGGCTGGGACTGCTGGGCGCCGCCCTCTTCCTGCTCCTGCGCAGGGAGGGCTGGCGCGCGGCCCCCTCGACGCTGCTCGCCGCGTTCCTCACCCTGATGCCGTCCGCGCAGGTCATCGCGAGCTGGGGCATCTGCTGGCCCCAGACGGTGGCGCTCCTGCTGACGGTGGGTGCATTCGCCCTCGCACGGCGAGGCTTCGAAGCACCGCCCGAGGCCACATGGCGGCGGTGGGCGGGGTGCCTGGGCGGTGTCGTGGCCATGGGCACCGCGACGCTCATCTATCAGGTGAGTGGCCTGTTCTACGCCGTGCTGCTCGCCGCGGCGCTGGTGCTGCGACGGGACACGGACCTGCGCGTCCCGGCGCGCTGGCTGGCGCGGCATCTCCTCGTCATGGGCTGCGGCCTGGGCGTCGCCTTCATCGTCACCAAGCTGTCCTTCGCGCTGGGTCTCTTCGCGCCCTCGCCGCGCATCGCCTTCGAGCAGCACTTCCTCGACAAGGCGGGCTGGTTCCTCACCCAGGTGCTTCCCAACGCGCTGGCCCTGAGCGCCCTCAACACGACGGGCTCCGTGCCAACGGCGGGCTACTGGCCCATGGTGGGCCTGACGCTCACCGTGCTGACGCTGGGCCTCTTCGTCGAGGGCCGCCGCGCGGGCCGCATCGGCGTGGGGACGTGGCTGGTGGGGCTGGGGGTGCTGTCCGCCGCCGCGTACTCCGTCAGCTTCCTCGCCAGCGAGCGCTGGCCCACGTACCGCACCCTCTACGCCCTCACCGGCGTGTGGAGCGTCTACTTCGTCGCGTCGCTCATGAACCTGGGGAGCCGCTGGCCCACCACGCACGGCCCGCGCGTCGCGACGGCGCTGCTGGGCGGGTTCGTGGCGGTGAGCGCCCTGCTCGCCCACCGGCACTCGCTGGAGTTGTTCGCGCTTCCGCAGGGCCGTGAACTGGCGCTGCTGGAACAGGGCGCGCGCCAGGTGGTGCCCACCCGGCAGGCCCGCGTCTTCGTCCTCACCGCCCGGCAGAGCGACTCGTCCGCGCCCCTGCGCTACCTGGACGAGTTCGGCTCCGTGTCGGTGGACACCGAGTGGGTGGCGAAGGAGATGTTCCGCGCGCTCGTGGAGGAGCGTTTCCCCGAGGAGCGCGACGTCAGCCACCTCTACCGCTTCGCCGCCGGCCCCGTCCTCCCCGAGCCGCGCGCCTACGACATCCTCGTCGACATGCGCGCGCAGCCGAGGGAGCCGCCGCGCCCCATCCACCTCGCCCGCTGACCTCGGGCGCACGCCCTTCGCCGTCCTGATTAAGCTGTCCCCCGCAGCCTCGAGTCCACAGCAGGGCCGCCTCCCGGCCCGAGGTGAAGCCACATGAGAAGCATCCTCGCACCGGCCTGCGTCGTGGCCCTCCTGCTGCTGGGGTGTGACCCGGCCGCCTCGGCACCGAAGGGCGACGAGGACGCGGGGCCGTCCGATGCCGGCGTCTCCAGGGACGCGGGCACCGAGCCCTCGGCCAAGAGCGCCAAGCGCGGGATTGCCTTCGACCTGGCGACGCCCGCGGACCTCGCCGCCGTCTCTCCGGGCGTGAGCTGGTGGTACAACTGGAGCTCCCGGCCCCACCGCGACGTGCCCACGGACTACCGCGCGCGCTACGGCATGGACTTCATCCCCATGCTCTGGAACGGGAACTTCGATGCCGCGGGCGTCGAGACCTGGCTCAAGGCCAATCCCCACGTCCACTACCTGCTGCTCCTCAACGAGCCCAACCTCGCGGACCAGGCCAACCTGTCACCGAAGGACGCGGCGGCGCTGTGGCCCCGCTATGAGAGCGTCGCCGCCAACACGGGCGTCAAGCTCGTGGGTCCGGCGATGAACTGGGGCACGGTGCAGGGGTACTCGGACCCGGTCGTCTGGCTCGACGCGTTCTATGCGGCCTACCGCGCGGCGAATGGGAACCGCGAGCCGCGCATCGATTACCTCGCGTTTCACTGGTACGACTACGGGCTCGCGGGCCAGTTGGACCGGCTGAAGAAGTACGGCAAGCCGTTCTGGGTGACGGAGTTCGCCAACTGCCACGCCCAGCGGGACGGCGCACAGATTGACTCCGTCGCGAAGCAGAAGGCCCAGATGGCGGAGATGGTCTCCGTCTGCGAGAGCCGTGAAGACGTGTTCCGCTATGCCTGGTTCACCGGCCGGTGGACGAACGACCCGTGCTTCGCCAGCCTGCTGGGAGCGCCCGGTGTCGTGACGGAATTGGGCGCGCACTACCTCTCCCTGCCCTTTCAGTGAGCTTTCGGCACGCGGCCCCGCAACCATTTCCCCTGAGGGGTGTTGGAGGACACCCGAGGAGAACGGGATGACGAACGTGGTGCGCGTGCTGGGGCTGTCCCTGGGTGTGTTGCTGTGGGCCTGCGGTGGAGGCTCGTCGGATTCCGATGCGGGCACGGCTCCGGACGCGGGAGGCTCGGACGCGGGGGCGGACGGAGGCAGCACCGTCCCCGACGCGGGCCCGGCCTGGGATGCCGTGGGGGCACTCATGGACGCGCGGGTGGCCGACGCGGGCCCCTCCGTCCCGGGGCTGGGCCTGGCCGTGTACGACGCACAGGACCGCAAGGTGTACGAGCACATGGTGGGCGACTTCGCGCCCGACCGGAGGGTGGCGGTGGCGTCCTCCTCCAAGATGGTGGCCGGCACCGTCCTCTTCGAGGTCATCCGCCAGGGTCACCTCACGCTCGACTCCACGACGGGCGAGGTGCTCGGCTGGACGGGTGACAAGGCGAACATCACCCTGCGTCACCTGCTGTCCTTCACCTCCGGGATGCAGAACGAGCACCTCTGCACGCTGCGGGCCGACTACACCCTGGCGGACTGTGTCGCCATCATCGCCACCACGCCGCAGGTCGCCCCGCCCGGCACGCGCTTCGACTACGGCAGCACGCACCTGCAGGTGGCGGCGCGCATGGCCGAGGTGAAGACGGGCAAGCGCTGGAACGACCTTTTCCGGGAGACGCTGGCGGCGCCCCTCGGCCTGCCCCCGGAGGTGACGTACTTCACCGCCCCCCGGAAGGCGGAAGGCACCAGCAACCCGCTCATCGCTGGTGGGCTGCGCACGTCGATGAACGAGTACGCCCCGCTGCTGGGGCTCGTCTTCCACCGCGGCAGCTACGCCGGCCTGGAGCGCGGCACGCCGGAGCTGTTCGACGCGCAGACGCGCGAGCCCTTCCCCGACGTGACGATTGGCAACTCCCCCGTGAAGGACCTGGGGCGGGCCTACCGCTATGGCCTGACGGCCTGGCTGCACTGCGACACGCCCGCGGATGGCTGCGACATCATCAGCTCGCCGGGCGCGTTCGGCTGGACGCCCTGGATGGACCGGGAGGCGGGGTACTACGCCGTCCTCGGCATGCAGCTGGACCGGAGCAACGAGGGCGTCGTCGGCTTCTCGGTGGACCTCTCCGTCGAGCTCCAGCCGCTCATCCGCGCGGCGCTCGGGCACTGAAGCAGTACTTCCGCCGTGGCGCTCGCGGGCCACGGCGGCCACTGTTCCAGGCGATGCTACTGACAGGTGTTCTCACACACACTGCGGATGCAGGTCCAGCACGGGCCGTGGCACGAGGGACTACAGGCCGCCAGGGACTGCTCGCTCCCGGCCTCCGTCATCTCCAGCGACTGGGACGCCACCGCCACGGAACGGTCCGTGTCATCGCTCCCGGCGGGAGCGGCGGAGCAGCCACCCAGAGCCAGCGAGGCAGCGCCGACCAGAAGCAGCGTGGACAACTGACGCGTGAGCTTCGAGAACATCGGTGTCTCCTTTGTCCGTCTGTGATTGGTGAAGCAGGGACACTCTGACACAAAGTGTATGCAGGACGCGACCAACCATCCTTCCTTGTATAATCAGCCCTCCCCGGCCAGGCCCCACCGCGGCCCGGGCCACGTCCCAGCGCCAGCGACGCCCGGTTCGGCCTATGCTCCCGGGCACGCATGCCGACCGCATCCCTCGAACCCGGGCAGCACTCCGCGCAGCGCCCGCTCACCGGCCAGGACGCCCGGACGCTCGGGCTGGCGGCGCTTGGTGGCGCGCTGGAGTTCTACGACTTCATCATCTTCGTGTTCTTCACGACGGTGATTGGCCAGCTCTTCTTCCCGCCCGACACGGCGGAGTGGCTGCGGCAGCTCCAGGCGTTCGGCCTGTTCGCGGCGGGCTACCTGGCGCGTCCGCTGGGCGGCATCATCATGGCGCACTTCGGCGACCGCACCGGTCGCAAGCGCATGTTCACCCTCAGCGTGTTCATGATGTCGGTGCCCACGCTGCTCATCGGCGCGCTGCCGACGTACGCGACGGCGGGCTACGCGGCGCCGCTGGCCCTGCTCCTCCTGCGCATCTGCCAGGGCGCTGCGGTGGGCGGCGAGGTGCCGGGCGCGTGGGTGTTCGTCTCCGAGCACGTCCCGCACAACCGCGTGGGCTTCGCGTGCGGCACGCTGACGTCGGGGCTCACGCTGGGAATCCTGCTCGGCTCGCTGGTGGCGACGCTGGTGAACACCGTCTTCACCCCGGAAGAGGTGCATGCCTACGGGTGGCGCCTGCCCTTCCTCGTGGGCGGCGTGTTCGGCTTCCTGGCCGTCTTCCTGCGCCGCTGGCTCGCGGAGACGCCCGTCTTCGAGGAGATGCGCCAGCGCCGCGCCCTGGTGCAGGAGCTACCGCTCAAGGCCGTGCTGCGCGGCCACGGCGTCGCGGTGGTGGTGTCGATGCTGCTCACCTGGGTGCTCACCGCCGGCATCGTGGTGGTCATCCTGATGACGCCCACGCTGGTGCAGAAGCTCTACGGCATTGCCCCGGCCCAGGCGCTGGAGGCCGCGAGCGTCGCCACGCTGGCCCTCACGGTGGGCTGCATCGCCTACGGGTTGCTCGCGGACCGCGTGGGCGTGGGCCGGGCGCTGGTGCTGGGCTGCGGGCTGCTGCTCGGGGCGACGTACCTGTTCTATCTCGGCGTGGGCGCGGCGCCGGAGCGGCTCGTGCCCCTGTATGCGCTGGTCGGCTTCTGCGTCGGCGTGGTGGGCGTGGTGCCCACGGTGATGGTGCGCGCCTTCCCCGCCGAGGTGCGCTTCTCCGGGCTGTCGTTCTCCTACAACGTGGCCTACGCCATCTTCGGGGGCCTGACGCCGCTGGTCGTCACCCTGATGATGAAGAACCACCCCCTGGCCGCCGCGCACTACGTGGCGGCCCTGTGCGGCGTGGGCATGGCGGTGGCCGTGTACCTGCTGAGCGCGGGCCGCTCGCGCTTCGCCGCGGTGACGCCCGCGCCCTGAGACACGGCCAAGCGCGAACAGGCGCGGAGGTGCGACAACCCCGCCCGCAACTTCCGCCGGGCTCCCGGGTTCATTTCTCCAGACACCTTCGCCGGCCCGGCCGGCCTGGACCTGGAGACGAACATGAAGCGGAACATCCTGGCGGTGGGGACGATGGTGCTGGGGCTGATGACGGCGCTGCCCGCGAGCGCGGCGAAGGCCGACCGGCGGCAGGTGAACCAGCAGGAGCGCATCGTCCAGGGCGTGAAGAGTGGGGAGCTCACCGGCCGTGAGGCGGTGCGGATGGAGCGGCAGCACCGCGCCATCCGGCGCGACATCCGCGAGGCGCGCAGCGACGACGGCCACCTGGACGCCGGCGAGCGCGCCCGGATTCGGCGTGAGCAGAACCGGCTGAGCCGCCGCATCCAGCGCCAGAAGCACGACGGCCAGTCGCGCTAGCGCGCTGGCCGCGGCGTCACGGACTCACAGTCCGACGTAGAACGGGAGGCTGCCACCGACAGCCACCGCGAACCCATCCACGAAGACCGCGGGCTCGGCGACCAGGAAGCTCGTGTAGGGGTGGTAGACGCCGAAGGGGTCATACCCCCCGCGCGGAATCTGCAACGAGGCATAGGGAAGGTCGGCGGACCACGCCATCTGGAGTCCCGAGCCAGGAATGGCGAGCCGGCTCGTCCCGGTGGCGGCCTGGCCCATCACATCCACGAACGGCATGGTTCCGGCGACCAGCTGTCCCTTCGAGCCACCGCCCGCGTCCCAGAAGACGTGCACCACGACCTGGCCCTGCGAGCCCGCGCCAGCGCCGACTGCCACGGTCCCCGACAGGCGCATGCAGTACGGCAGGCCCGGGTAGGGGCACGAAACGTTGTGCTGGACCTGGGCCACCTGGACCGTGGAAGTGGGGGGCACCGGGTCCGGGCCGGTTCCCGCATCCGGCGCCGTTCCGCCATCCGGAGAGGGGCTCGGGCCATTGCCATTGTCGGCGTCCTTGGCGACGTAGGCCTCGACCACCACACTGGGAAAGTGCTCATAGGCCACCCACCCGTAGCCCTGGTCTCCCCACCCACTTCCCCATGAGTTGATCAACTTGAAGGCGCGCCGCGCGTCGTCGTACCCGACGAGCGCCATGGCATGCCCGCCCAGGACGCCCCCCGATGAGCTGCTCCAGACGGAGCCCTGGCGCATCTGCGTGAAGCCCTGGTCCACCTTCGCCCCGATGAGCACGGGGAAGCCGGCGTGGAGCTGCCCCTTGATTCCCCTCAGGTCGGACACGCCGATGCGACGCCAGGTCTCAATCTTGAAGCGCTTCGCATTGGCCCGCGCCGCCCCGCCAGGAGCGGACTGAAAGTCCCGAGCGTCATAGGGCATGTCCGCCAACGTGGCCGCCCCCTGCTGCGCCATCAAATCGAGGGCCTCCGAGAACAGCGAGCCCCGGTCCTGGCCGTGGTTGATCTGGTTGTAGATGAAGGCCGGGCTGAAGACATGCTGGGCGTCGACCCCGCCCCCCGAGCCCGTCAGGCCCCAGCCCTCCTCCACCTTTTCCTGGTAGCTCTTCAGCGCATAGGCGACCGCCCATCCGACACAGGAGGACTGGTTTCCCTGGTCACCCGGAGGAGGGAGCTTGCCCGAGAGGTCTACACGGGCCGGCAGCTCCTCGCCCGCGAATGGCGTGACTGCCATCTGCATCTTCTCGAGCTGCGCGGCCGTCGCGAGCTCCAGCCCGAGCCTCCGGGTCACTCCCGGCTCATCGGGGAGCCCTCCCGCGTCGTTCTCCCCTGGGAGGTTGTCCGAAGGGTCAGGCGTTTCGATGCACGCCGAGAACGAAAGAAGGAGCAGCGACACCAGCCCACGGAAGACAAACATCCTGCTTTGCATCCCCACCCCATGCGACATGAGAGGCCGCCCATCTTGAAGGAGCGGGGCGCGCCGGAGCAATGGACCCTCGCGGATGAAGAGGCGCCCGCGGACGTCGGTGCCTGGGTTCCGCCCGACACCCAAGCCGGAGTTCGCACCACCTGAAGTCCCGCTTCGAGCCAGCGTAGCCCCTGGCGGGTCGCCCTTCCCGGCGCCTCGTTCCAGCCCTTCGCCGACGCTGGCGCAGCCATCGCGCCGTCGCCCGCGCCCGCGGCACCTGCGTGGTGCGAAACCTTCCACGTGCCATGGCCGCGCCGGGCCGCGGTGACCCACCGCGCGCTGCCGTGGACCGGCCCGGGCCCCCCGGGGCATTCTTGAGACCTGAATCACCATTCAACATCATCCCGTGCACTTCAGCGCGGCGCTGAGCCCACCGCTCCGCCAGCGGTTGCTGCGGGCCTTTCCCTCCAGCCGCGTCTACACCAACTATGGCCAGACGGAGCTGTCACCCCGGGTGCTGTGCCTGCGCAGTGACCACCCCGCGTTCTTGAGCAACGCCACCGGCTACCCCGTGGGCAAGCTCGCCGTGAAGCTCACCGCCGAGGGAGAGCTCTGCGTGCGCGGGGACCAGTTGATGCTGGGCTACCTCGGCGCTCCCGAAGCGACGCGCGAGAAGGTGGAGGACGGCTGGCTGCGCACCGGAGACCTGGCGGAGCTGAGGCCGGACGGGCTGGTGACGCTGCTGGGCCGCAATGACGACCTGCTCAAGGTCGGCGGTGAGCGATTGAGCCCGTTCGAGATTGAAGCGGCCCTGCGCGAGCTGCCCGGTGTGGAGGACGCCGCGGTGTGGGGACGGGAGGACCCGCTCTACGGCACCACACTCACGGCCTTCCTCCAGCTCCGGTCCGGAGTGCCCTGCCCTCCCAAGCGCGACCTGCGGCAGGCGCTGCGAGAGCGCCTGTCCACGCACAAGGTCCCCACCGACTACTACCGGGTGGAGCAACTCCCCCGGAACACGAATGGGAAGCTGCAGCGCGCCCGCCTGGAAGAGTCCCTGCATCCGGAGCTGCGCATCGGCTGAGCAACCCTGACTGCCCCACACCAGACTATGGGCAGTCGCTCGGGCAGTACTGATGATTCTCCCAGTTGTGATACGTGTCACAGAAGGTGTCGCCACAGCCGGTATACCCGGCGCAGGCGCCGTAAGCGCCATTGCAATAGTCCCTCTTGGAATCCTGAATCCAGTCCACGGGTTCTGAGTTTGCCCACCCCATGCAGGCGCTCCAGTCCTCGAAGCAGCTCTCCGGCTCAGCCTCCGCCTCCACTGGCGCGGCCACCAGTGACGACACGACGAGGGTGCAAATCACCAGCCACGAACCTGACTTTGTCATCATCCCAAGTGCCCTTTCAGTGCGTGCAGCATGAGGGGGCTGGCCCGTCCCAGTTCTTCTTTCGTGGAGCCGAGTAGCTCCCCTCAGACCGAATGAGCCGGTGAGGAGGAAAATGATGCAGGAAAAAGGACGATTGCCGGCCAGCTACTCCAGCCCGTCTGGACGGGGCCTGCCGTGGGCCGCCTTCGGCATCATCGCGGTCGCTCAAACTGGGGGCGACGAGGGCCCCTGACGAGCCCACACACCCTGCGTCAGCCACCGAGCGGGGCGCTAGGGAGCCGAGGCGCCACTGACGGGCGGCGGCTCGTTCCGGAAGTGGGTCCAGAGAATGGGGTCGCCCTTGCGGAAGGCGGCAATGACGGGCCGGCCCGTGAGCTGCGGGCGCTCGGCATTCTTCACGTAGGACGGCGTCAGGAGCTCCGGGTCCATCCCCTTGGGCTCCATGTCCTCCTCCTTCAGCTTCGCGCCAACCTCGATGTCCCGCGCCGCCACGAGGTAGAGCTCCCGCTTCGTCGTTTCGAACTGGGACCACAGCATCAGGTCGCCCGCCTGCACGGGCACGAGGATGCGCTGGTTCACGATGTAGTTGGCGCTGTCTGGTTTGACCACCGAACTGGTGATGAACTGCTCAGGTACCGGGCGCTGCGAGATTTGTTCGAACCCGACGACGGTGCCCTCGGACATGTCCACGGCCGCGACGACCGCGGGAACCAGGTTCCAGCCCCTCCGGACGTCGCGCTCCTTCTTCTTCACCCATGCGTAGCCACCCACGCCAATCACGAGCGCGCTGACGAGGAAGCCGACCACGCCACCGGAGAGCATGCCTACGATGAACCCACTGTCCTGCCGAGAACCCCTGGAATCATTCATGGTGGTGAACAGGGTATCCGGTCGGTGACGCAACATGCCAACCGTGCACCGGCGGGGCTGCTTCCGGGCAGTTCCCCAAAGCAGGTGCGGAGGAGATCCGTTTGGGGTGTCTCACTCGTAAGAGGAGAAACCAATCCCGCCATCGCGATAAAGCAGGAAAATCAATCGCAGTTCCCCACACCCCAGCCGCTGGGCTCACGGCGTCATCCGGGCCCACAAAAGGAGGAGGCTTGTCATGCGTCAGCTCGCGCTCGGGCTCTCACTCTCATTTGTCATCGCTACCTTCCTCGTACCTCTCGGCGCCGCCGCCCAATGCATGGGCGACGGTGGCTGCATGCCACCCCCCACGTGCCAGTACTGCCCTACGCCGCCGAACGCCACCGCCACCTGTGTGAGCGGGCAATGCGGGTTCACCTGCGCCCCCGGCTACGTCGTCGCCGACGGGGGCTCGGGATGTACCGCTGACTGCGGCCCCGGAGCGCATGCCTGCTACCAGGGCTGCGTCGCCGACACGGACCCCAACGCGTGCGGGCAGTACTGCATGACATGTTATGCGCCCGAGCACGCGACGGCGACGTGTAGCAGTGGCACCTGCGACTACGTCTGCAACGCCGGCTACGCTCGAGACCCGATGATGAGCGGCTGCGTCATCGCGCCGCGTCACCCGATTGCGTTCCGCCCCGGGCGCCCGAAGGCGTGGGAGGACACCGGCATGTGGGATGCGTCCGGCGCCTGGTCGGTCAGCCCCGGCGGCAACGTGCAGCACCGCGTCTCGCTCGCCAGCGGCATCGTGCTCGTGCACAACAGCGCCGACACGACGGTGCAGCGTGGCGCTGGCTACGGCTTCCGTCTCGCCATGGCCGCCACGCTCAGCGAGGCGCCCGACGGCACCGTCACCCTCGAAGAAGGAGACGGCACGCCCCGCGTCTTCACCCGGTCTGCCCCCGGCGTCTACCGCGCGGAGCCCCTGGACCGTGGCCTTCTCACGCGCTCGGGCGGCAACTTCATCCTCGACGAGGGCGGCGGCGCCAGGCGCACGTTCGCCAACCCCCGCGCTCTCGGGTACGTCGAGGTGACACAGGCGGACCGCATCGGCACCGTCGCCACCTTCGGGTACGACACCAACAATCGTCTCATCAGCATGGCCGACTTCGCCGGCCGCGCCGCGGTCTTCCAGGTCTCCGGCGGCATGTACACGCGATACACCGACGCCGAAGGCCACGCGTTCTCGCCGGTCTACCAGAATGGCGAGCTCATGAGCGTGGCCGGCCCCGCGCTCGACGGCGCCGTGCCGACGCTCTCGCTCGGCTACAACTGGGACAACAGCCATCGCATCATGTGGCGCTCCGGCTGGAGTGAGGCCTCGCGGACCCAGTTCACCTACCTGAGCGACGGCAGCCTCGAGACAGTCACCTTCGCTGACGGCTCGATGACGCGTCTCGACTCGACGGACAACCGGGTGACCATGACCGACTCGCTGGGACAGAAGAGCTCGCTCGTGTTCTGGAACGGCGCTGTCGCGGAGGAAGTCCACGCCGACGGCTTGAAGACGCAGTACGCGCGCGATGCGCGCAAGCGACCCATCCAGTTGCTGGACCGCGCCGGCCACCTGCGCTCGGTGACCTACAATGACAATGACGACGTCGTCTCGTTCCGCGACGAGATGAATCGCCCCTCGACCGCGGTCTTCGACAGCCGGCACAACGTGCTCAGCTCGACGACGCCCGACAACCTCACCAGCAGCTACACGTATGACGCGCTCGACCAACTGCTCACCGCCACCAGCCCCAACGGCGAGACCACCCGGTACAACCGCGACTCCAGGGGCAATCTCCTGAGCCTCGTGGACTTCGCCGGCATCACGCGCTACCAGGCGACCTACAACCCACTCGGCAAGCCGCTCACCGAGACCGGCCCCGATGGCCGCGTCACCACGTACACCTACGACGCCTACGGCAACTGGACGTCCATCGCCCGGGGCTCGCTGACCACCACACGCGTCGTGGACGGGTTCGGGCGTACGCTCTCGGTGACCAACCCGATGGGCGAGACGACGCAGTATCAGTATGACGGACTCGGCCGGCTCAAGAAGACCCTCCTGCCCAACGGCGGCAGCCTCGAGCAGACGCTCGACTTCGCGGGCCGCGTGACGAGCTCGGTCAACGCCGCGGGGCCGGTCGCTCGCAGCGAGAGCCAGACCTACAGCGAGACGGGCGCCGTCTCGACACGCTTCATCAATGGCAGCCGCGTGCAGCTCCAGCCGGCGCTCATGTCCTCGTTCATGCCGCCGCCGCCAAGCAGTTGCGCGCCAAGCTGCGGCAACCGCTGCGGCGCTCAGGTCTCCGACACCTGCGGCGGACTCATGGACTGCACGTGCGCGGGCGGCACCGTGTGCAGCCCTCAAGGGTATTGCGTGAACCCGAATCGCTAGCGGGTCCGCACCAACTCCCCAGAGGAACCTGCCATGAGACCAGGACTCGCCAAGATTGCATTGCTGCTGCTCGGCCTGTGTGTCGGCCCGGTGGCACTCGCCCAGCCGACTGTGGGCACTCACGGTGTCTGCGACTTGAAGGACTACGACAACTGCTACGACCCGGGCGTCCGCATCATCAACGGCGGCCGCAACGGGAACGTCGTCATCTACTGCAACCACGGCTTCCGGAACGGAACGCTCATGGGGGGTGGCCCGGGCCTGCCGCTTCTCGACGGACGGCCGGGCTCCGTGCGCTTCTACGCCGTATGCCACGCCGGCAACAGCGGGCTCATCCAGGCCGAGGCGAACCGTACGGGAATGCCCTGCATAGGCCCGAATGGACTGATGGCCGCGGAGACGGGACAGGTCTTCCGCAGGCGCCTGTGCCTCTTCGATAGCAGCATGCCCGGCAGCGGACCGTACTGGGATGAGGTGGAGGTGCCGAGAGACCGCGCCTATTCGCGCTGCATGCCCGGTGGAACCCCCCAGCCCTGTGCGAACGCGCTGGGCTGCCTGAAGCCGGGGACGCTGAAGGATCCTGACCCACCGAGGACCTACGGCCCCAACTGGCCGGCGCCGTGGAACCGGCCACCCGGCTCACCCGGGAACAACGGCTGCATCGGCACGTGCCGCACCAACCTCGACGGCGACGGTCCGCTCGTGACGCTCGGCGGAGGCCCTGGCCCTGGCGGCCCCCGCCCCCGCCCCGGCTTCCAGTTCCCGTCCTTCCGTCCCAGCCCGGATGGCGCCCTGAACGGCCTCGGCATGGCCGGCACCGGGCTCGAGTGCATCGACCGCTCGATGGTCAATCTCAACCGTGGCTGTGACCAGCTCGGAGAAGGCAACTGGGAGGGCTTCGCCAACCTCGGCATCGGCGGCGGCGGCACCCTTGCCGGCAGCGGCTTCGTCCTCGGGGGCGGAGGCATGGCGCTCGGCGGCTCGGGCGGCGCTGCGCTCACCTCCGCGGGCGCGGCCTGCCTGCCAGCAGCGGCCTGCGTCGCCACCGCGGGCGTCGGCCTGTACGTGGGCAGCGAAATCAGCACCGCCACCGGCCTCGACACCGTCCTGGGCTCGGGGATGTGCGGTGTCTACGACACGGTCGCGGTCATCTGGCGCTGGGAGTTCGACTACTCGCTCACCAGCGCCTGCTGGACGGGCGGCGGCGATACGCGCCCGCGCCCCGTCAGCAACGCGTGCAACGGCGGCTCCCGGCAGCGCGTCGACCCGCCCTTCCGCGGCAGGGCGCCGACGGATTCGCCTTCGGGGGGCTGCGGCGCCGCCCCGGGAGAGGGCCCCTCCGGCGACGCCGGCTTCGCCCTCCTCCTGCTCTGCGGCGTCGTGCTCGCGCTCCGTGGGCGCCCCCGTGCACGAGGCTAGGTTCGGAATGCGTGCCCTTCTCTGCGCGGCAGCCCTGCTCCTGGGCTGCCGCGCCCCCGGCAGCGACGGCGTCGAGGTCACCGACGTGAGCGTCGAGCGCGCCGACGACCGCGTCACCGTCACCGCCACCCGCGACGCGGAGGCGGTGCTGACCGCCGACTTCACGCTCACCGCCGAAGGCGTCATCCTCGCCTACGACGACGGCGTGCGGCTCGACATGCGCGCGACCCTGCCTCGCCCGCGCCCGTACCGCCCCACCGGCGAAGCCAGCAGCGGGCCCCAGCGCCTCACGGTGGAGAGCGGCATCTCCGATGCCATGGTCACCTGGACCGCCACCCTGGACGGCCAGCGCTACGAGCTCCTCGGCGACACGCGCCGCGACTGCGCTGACGCCCTCTCCCCGACGCCGCTGGGGGGAGCCCTCGGACGCCTCCTGCAACTGCACGACGCCGTCACCGGGAAGATGGCGGAGACCCGCGGCCTCTTCGAGCTCGCGCTTCTCTCCACCCCCGACGACGTCTATCCATCACAAGCCACCGATACCGAGCCCCCCATCGGCATCCTTCCCGGCGACACTCCCGCCCTCGGCATGACGTGCTCCGAGGACATCCAGTGTCCCGCCTCGGCCCCCTTCTGCGTCACCGCCAACCACGACGAGCGCTTCGGCATTTGCACCCGCTCATGCGTCCTCGACGAGGACTGTCTCTCCACCCGGGGCAGAGGCCACTGCGGCAGCCTCGTGGGTGACATCCCTGGCGTCCATCCCATCCGCATGTGCGAGCTCTCCTGCGGCGCGGACCTCGCCTGTCCCGGCCTCCTGCAATGCCAGCGCTCCCTCGCCCCCTGCGTGCCGGCCCAGGCCCACTCCGCACCGTGAAGCAGCGGTGCGGGCCCTCCTCGGCTGACGCCCGGGGACCTAGGTTTCCAGCGCGCAGTTCACGCTCGGCCCGAGGACGACGCCGCGACCTCCAGCGGTGGTGCCATCCCAGGTGCGGTCGATGACGAACCGGCACATGCACTCGCCAGAGCCATCGCCACTCGCCTTGACGAAGGAGATGAACTCCCATTGACCACTTACACGGGAGCTTCTGTTGCCGAAGAGCTTGGCCGGGCCGTCAATCCAGGTAATGGAGCCGACCCGATACTTGAGGTCCCGGCTCTCCTCCTCATACCCGTCGGCCCCGAACACCGGAGTCCAGGTCTGCGTGCTGGTGCTATGGGTATTCACATTGGGGACGTAGCTGAGCTGTGAGCTGACCACCGCGATGACCGTTGGCGGCACGGTGCCAAAGGTCAGCGGGCCCACTGGCTCGTCCGCGGTGTCTCCGTTGGTGAGGAGATTGCCATCCACGAACTTGTTGGTGGTGACGACCTGTCCCGTCTTGCATTGGGCTGGCGTGCTACTCGGCTTCAAGGTGGCAACGACTTCGAAGTTCCAGCCGAGCTCGGGTTGCGCAGGAGACTGGGCCGGCGCGGTGCCACCGAGCTGGCATCGGAAGGCCACCTGCCCCGAGGGGCACGTCCCGGAAGGAGGGCTCACTGCCTGGGCGCAGCCGGGCCAGTCGGGAACGCGGCCCGGCTGGGCGCAGTAGTACCCGGAGGTCATGGGAGAAGCGCCGCCGCCGACCCGTAACGTCATTCCCTGGCAGCCACAGGCGGCCCACGCCGTCGCCGGGGCCAAGACAAACGCCGAGACGACGGCAACCACGGCAAGCAACTTTGACATTCGAGTATCCATCCAGCCCTCCTGGCGCGGGCACTGCTCATGCAGTGCTCCAGCATCAAGACGGAGAGCGCCGGGGCCTGTGACATGCGACCCGGCAGGCGACGGAGCCGGCGTGCCTTACCGAGCCGAGCGAAGCATGCGTGGAGAGCCACCGCCGAGCTTCTTCAACAGACGCCGGAGGGTGCCCGAGTCCTGGTAGCCCACCTCCGCGGCGACGTCGTCGACGCTCAGGTGGGTCGACTGGAGCAGCGCCTGTGCACGCCGCACCTTGACGCTGTGGACGAGCGCAAGCGTGCTCCGGCCCGTCACGCGCTGCACGTGGCGCGACAAGGTCCGCTCCGTCATGCCGAGCTTCGAGGCGAGCTCGGAGACACTCGGGGGATTCGGAAAACGCGCCTCGAGCTCCGACGTGATGCGCGCAATCAACGCGTCTCCGTTCGCGAGCAACTCCGGCGCGACGAACTTCGCCTGCGCCTGCCTGCCATCGAGCAACAAAGTGCGCGCGAGGAGGTCCACCAGCCGCGCGCCGCAACGCTCCCGGAGGAGGTGCAGCATGAGGTCGGTCTGCGCGAAGGCCGCCCCGGCCGTGACGACGGGCCCGTCCGCGCAGACCATCGCATCCGCGTCGACGACGCATCCCCGCTCCATCTCCGCGAGCAGGCCCGCGAGCCACCAGGTGGTGGTGGCCCGGCGGCGGGCCAGGACGCCCGCCTGCTGCAGCAGGAAGACGGCCGTGCACGAGGCGGCGACGCGCCCTCCGCGCGAGACATGACGGGCAATCGCCTTCGAGAGCTTCAGGGCATCCGGTCGCGCGAGACGCGCGCGCACGGCGGCGGCGTGCGTCGTACCGAGGCCCGGGATGACCCAGGTCGTCCGGTCCTCGCGGGCCAGCACGCGCAGGCGCGACGTCTCGAGGCCCAGTCCGCCGGAGAGCCGGACCTGGCCGCCGTCGACCGAACAGACCTCGAAACGCAGCGACTCCGCCCCCAGCGCGCGCGCTGCCCGGAGCATGTCGAGCGTCGCGGTGACGCCCGTCGCGAAGGCGTCTTCCAGGACGATGAGGGTAAAGGACACGGTGTCCGAATCTGCCCGAAAAATGTCTTTTCCGACACTGGCGACCGCTGGCGGGCCGATGGTCTCGTGTGGACAGGAGGAAGCCGGGCGGACCCGACGGCCCGAGCAGACACGAGCATGCGCAATCTCGAAGAAGACGACCCACTCGAGGATTTTCAGCACCGCGACGTCACGCTGCTGGGCGAGACACGGAAGGTCTACACGGCCGGAACCGGTCCCGCGGTCATCGTGATGGCGGAGATGCCGGGCATCAGCCCGCGCGTTGCGCGCTTCGCCCGCCAGGTGCGGGCCGCCGGTTTCACCGCATGGATGCCGAGCCTCTTCGGCCGCGACGGCGCCGTGCCCACCGCGAAGGAGGGGAAGGCCATCTTCGAGCGCGCGTGCATCAGCAGGGAGTTCCGGGCGTTCGCCGCGAACGGGTCGAGTCCCATCGCGACGTGGCTGCGGGCGCTCGCCGCGCACGCGCACACGGAATGCGGCGGCCCGGGCGTGGGGGCGATTGGCATGTGCTTCACCGGCAACTTCGCGCTGTCGATGATGCTGGAGAAGGCGGTGCTGGCTCCGGTGCTGTCGCAGCCGTCGCTGCCGCTGGACGAGCCCTCGGGGGTGGACATCACCGCCGAGGAGCTCGAGCGCGTGCGGCAGCGACTGGTCGACGAAGACCTGACCGTCCTCGCCTATCGCTTCGAAGGTGATGCCTTCTGCCGGGCGGAACGCTTCGCCGCCTACCAGCGAGCGCTCGGCGAGCGCTTCCATGCGCGCGTGCTACCTGACAGCGCCGCGGGGCCGAAGTCCCAGCGCCCCGACGACTTCTTCCGATTCATCCCAACGCCTCACAGCGTCCTGACCGTCCACCTCGTCGACCGGGAGGGCGAGCCCACCGCCACCGCGAGAGACGAGGTCCTGGCGTTCTTCCAAAGGCGCCTCCTGGGCCACACGCCCGACGTTTCCCGATGAGCAACCGGGCCATCGGCGGGCGCCTCCAGGTTCCACGGGAGGACACTCCCGAGGCTGGCGTCGGAGCGGGGCGGATGCGCCATCGCCCGTCCGGTCGGGTTGTTCGGAGCACGAGCGGATGGCTATTTCGTCCCCCTCGGGGGAACACATGGCCGCCATCCACTACGTCTTCCTGTCGGACCTGCACTTCGGGGAGCGCAACAGTCTGCTGAGCGACCCGACCCACAATGGCGCGACGCGGCCGCTCATGGCCAACGACGCGCTGGACGGCCTGGTGGCGTGCTTGCGGGATGTCGCGCGGGCCAACCCTCCTGGCATCAAGCCCCAACTCGTCCTGGTCGGCGACATCTTCGAGCTCGCACTCGCGCCCACCCACGTCGCGCTCGACGGGTTCGACCAGTTCATCGACCGGCTCTTTCCAACCGGCGGTGAGGCGCTCTTCTCCCCCACCATCGTCTTCATCCCCGGCAACCACGACCACGAGCTATGGACGGCGACGCGTGACGAGCTCGTCGCCGAGCGGATGGTGAGCATCTCGCCGGATGACCCGCTCGAAGCCTCTGCCCCGACGACCCTCATCTTCGCGGAGCTCCACCCCGCTCCCGGCACACGCCCCGAGCAGCAGCCCACCGAGAACGCGCTGCTCACGCGCATGCTGCGCCACCGCCATTCCTCCCACCCCGACTTGCGGGTGGTATTGGGCTACCCGAACCTGGGGCTCATCCGGCAACAACGGATGCTGCTCGCCCACCACGGCCACTTCGCCGATGACGTCTATCTGCTGATGACGCCCCTGGCCCGGGCCATCTACGGCGAGACGGGGGAGGCGCCGACGATTGCCCAACTGGAGACGGACAACGCCGCGTGGATCGACTTCCTCTGGTCCAGCCTCGGCCGCGAGGGCCAGATTGGCGCGGGGGTGCGACGTAGCTACGACATGCTCAAGACGGACCCGGGAAAGGTCCTGCTCGCCAGTCGCCTGGCCGGAGCGCTGGTCTCGCTGAAGGGCCGGAAGTTTGGCCGCCGCCTGCGCCAGCGCCTGCTGTTGCCCTTTCTCCTGCGGGCCCTGGACCTCATCGAGGAGAACGACGTGCGCCAGTCGCTCGATTCCCGGGAACAGGTGGACGAGGGCGTCATCAACTACCTGAAAGGGCCGCTCGCGACGGACGTGGCTCGGGAGCTGAGCGCCCGCAATCATCCCTTTCCCACCGAGCAGATCTTCATCTACGGACACACCCACCACCCGCTGGCGCAGGAGGTGGCGGTGCCAGACCTCGGTTCACTCGTGCGCGTGTACAACACCGGCGGCTGGGTGGTGGACACACCCGAAGCGCGTCCGGCCACCGGAGGCGCCATGCTGCTCGTCGATGACTCGCTCGACACTGCGCTGGTCCAGCTCTGTGCCCAGACGACAGAGCCCCACCGCACGCCGGTGATGGTGTTGCGCGCCGGAGACGAAGCCGCCGCGGGCCCGCTGATGGCGCACGTGCGCGCCCTGGTGGACCGGCCGGAGGGCCCCTGGCGTGCGGCGGCCGCCGCCTGTGGCAACGCCATCCTCCGGCGGCGTGCCGAGCTGTCCGCGAACCTGCTGCACGAAGTGCGGGAACTTCCCCTGACGGAGCGGCTCGCCGTGGGCTCCGAGTACCTCTACAAGCTCTTCCTCAAGCGGGAGCGCCGGGTCCGGCGCCAGTTGAAGCTGCACCTCCTCACCCAAGGGCAGCGCGAATCGACGCGGCCACTTCCCGCCCTGCCCGCCTCCGACTCGCAGCCGGACGTGTCTTCCCCGCACTGACGACGCTCACTCGAAACGTGAGCTTTGCGTTATCGCGATGCGTCAGAAAGGTGCTCGAGCACCTGCTTCGCACGCGCTCTCGTCGCGCCTTCGACCTCGAGCACCTCCACTTCGAAGGCGTAGGAATCATCGAGGAGGAGCTCCTTCAGCTTCTCGTCGACAGCCAGGCGCAGCTCATCGTCGTCCGAGGCGGAGCGCGCAATCCGGTCCGGCCGCTCAATCCCGACCAGGACGATCAGATCGAGCTTCCGGAGGGCTGTGCGTACGCGCGGGAGCCACGCGTCAAGGTCGAACGCGTCACGGTCCTCGTGGGCCAACAGGTATCCGATGAAGTCCACCGGACATCGGTCGAACAGCACGTCGCGAGAGCCCTCGTCCAGGTTGGCGATGGAGCGTGCGAGCTGCTCTTCGAAGTCCTCGACCGATGGGGTCTCCGCGAACGCGTAGCCCTCTTCTTCCAGCTGGTGGTACGGCTCATCCACCGTCACATAGGTGGGGAGCAGGTCGGACAACTCGCCAATGAGGGTGGACTTCCCCGTGCGATGAGTACCGGATACCGCGATTCGCATGCATGAGTGCTCTACCAGTTGGACCGACACGGCGTCACAAGATGATGAGTCATGCGGACCCCTCCGCGGCCCATGCCGTCAGGGCGCTCAAAAATCAGCCCCACTGGACGGAGCCGATTTCGCCAGATGTATGTCTATCCTTGGATGGCCCGGTGCCAGCTAGAATCCTCGCCGCGCACTTCCGCGCAACTCAAAAGGGATGGGGAGCATGAAGCGAGCTGGAACCTGGCTGGCGGCCGTGGCGGTCCTCGGGCTGATGGTTGGCTGCGGCGGACCCGTGTCCGAAGAGTCACAGGCGCCCTTGAGCGAGCAGCCGACGGCCGATTCAAACGTGAGCGCCCAGGCGTGTGACACCGACGCCTGCATCTGCAACAGGTACTGTCGGCTGCAGTGCGGCACCACCAACCCCACGTGCTTCAACGAGTGCTACGCCAACTGTATCTAGTTGACCCGGTGACGGAGCCGCTCAGCTGAAAACGAGGCACCGGGGAGCACGCCCCGGCGTCTTGCCCGGGCTGCTCCACTGACGGCGTGAGAAGGGCTTCAGCCCTCCGCGTCAGCGGCCTCGGACTCGATGTCCTTGATGAGCTTGTAGAGGTACTTGGGGTTGACGCCCAACCGGCGGGCCGCCTCGGCGTGACTGCCGCTGGTGTCGAGCGCCTGTTGGACGAGCCGCTGGCGATAGACGCGGACCGCCTCCTTGATGCCCCGGGGCGCGGTGGTCGGCCGCAGGGCTCCGGCAATCTCCGGCGGGAGCGCGTCCAGTCCGATGCGCTCCGCGTCGCTCAGCACCACCGCGCGCTCGAGCACGTTGCGCAGCTCGCGCACGTTGCCCGGCCAGGACCAGGCCTCCAGCGCGGCCAGCGCGGCCGGGTGCAGCCTTCGCGCCGGCAGGCCCTGCTCGGCGACGAGCCGGGGGATGAGCGCCTCTGCGATGAGGCCGATGTCCTCCTCGCGCTCGCGCAGCGGTGGCACCTCCATTCGCAAGACATCCAGGCGGAAGAGCAGGTCCTCACGGAAGCGCCCGGCGCGCACCTCGGCGTGGAGGTCCTTGTGCGTCGCGGCCACGAGGCGCACGTCCGCGCGGTGTGACTCGGCGGAGCCCACCCGCATGAAGGTGCCGCCCTCCAGCAGGCGCAAGAGCTTCACCTGGACGGGCAATGGCAGCTCACCCACCTCGTCGAGGAAGAAGGTGCCTCCGTCCGCCGCCTCGAAGCTGCCGGGGCGCGCCCGCTCGGCGCCGGTGAAGGCTCCCCGCTCGTGACCGAACAGCTCGCTCTCCACCAGCGCCGGAGAGATGGCTCCGCAGTTGATGGCCACGAAGGGACCGGAGGCCCGGCGCGAGTGCTCGTGCAGCGCCCGCGCCACCAGCTCCTTGCCCGTCCCCGTCTCGCCCAGGACGAGCACGGGCGAGTGGGACGGAGCCACCTTCACCAGCAGCTCCAGCAATTCCAGCATCGCGTCGCTCTCCCCCACCAGCGCCTCGAGCTTGCGGCCCGTGCGCAGCCGCGCTCCCCGCTCCTGGCGTTTCTCGCGCGCACGGGCGAGCGCCACGTCGCGCTCCAGCAGGGGGCCCAGGGCCCGCGCGAAGGCCTCGGCGCGCTCACGGGCGTCCGGGCCGAAGGCCCCCGCGGTGCTCGGGTGGTCCAGGTACAGCACGCCGAAGGGAGCCGCGCGGCCCGCCAGCGGCACCACCAGCACCGCGCGCAGGGCGAGCGCCATCACACTGGGCGCCTCGGAGAAGCGGGCATCGGCCCGTGCGTCCTCGAGCAGCAGGGGGCTGCCCGTCTCGAGGGCGGCGGCGAGGATGGTGCGGGACAGCTGCCCCTCGGGACCGCTGGGGTGCAGCTCCGTGAAGCCCTGGTGGGCCGCGAAGCGCAGCGCTCCGCCCTTCCCGCGCAGGCCCACGAAGCCCCGCCTCGCCCCGGTGAGCTCCATCAGCGCGCCCAGCGCCACCTCCAGCGAAGTGCCCAGCGGCGCGGCCGACACCCGCTCCAGCGAGCGCAGCACCGGGCCGCCGGGTTCCTCCGCCGGTAACTGAGGCCGGGGCGGTGGGGCCGCGGCCAGCCGCGAGGCCTCCTGCTCGATGCGCACCAGGGCCCCGAAGTGCTTGAGGGCCCAGGCCCGCAGGCGCTCGCGGTCCACCGCCTCCGCGCTGCTGAGGGACTCCAGCTCCACGAAGGCACGCAGCGCTTCACGCACCTGCTCGACGAGGGGTGGCGCACTCATGCCGCCTCCTTCCGGTTCAGCGCCCCGAGCAGCTCCTCGGCGCGCTGGAAGCGCTCCTCCACGTCTCGCGACAGGCAGCGGTCGATGAGGGCGCGCAGGTCCTCCGGCACGCTGGGAGGCAGGGGCGCGGGGGAGGTGTTGTGGATGCGGTAGACGAGCTCCAGCTCGTGGGTACCGAGGAAGGGCCGGTGGCCGGACAGCAGCTCGTAGAGCACCACGCCGAGGCTCCACAAGTCACTGCGCCCGTCCACCGGCCGGCCCACGCACTGCTCGGGACTCATGTACGCGAGCGTCCCCACCGCGGCCCCATGGCGCGTGACGGTCTTGAAGACGATGCTGCGCACCAGGCCGAGGTCCGTGAGCACCGCCCCCTGGGAACCCAGGAGGATGTTCTCGGGTTTCACGTCGCGGTGCACGACGCCCGCGCCGTGCAGGGCGGCGAGCGCGGAGGCCACGTCGTGCGCGAGGGTGCGCACCTCGTTCGCCGCGAGCACGCCACGCGCCGCGAGGTGCGCGCGCAGGGACGGGCCGTCCACGAGCCGCATGGCGAGAAAGCCCCGGCCGTCCTCAAGGGTGCCGGCCTCCAGGATGTGCACCAGATTCGGATGGGCCATCTGCATGCCGGCGCGCGCCTCGCGGAAGAAGCGGTCTCTCACCTCGGGGTAGCTCATGGCCTCGGCGTCGAACAGCTTGAGGGCCGCGACACCGTGAGGCCCCCGGGCTCGCCAGACGGTGGCCGCGGCGCCCGCACCCAGCCGCTCCAGCAGGACGTAGGGCCCGGCATACCGGCGCGCGCGGCGCCGCTGGTTCCAGGCGCGGAGCAGTCCCGTGCCCAGGGCCGGCAACACCGCACCGGGCCCGAGCAGCAGGACGCCCGGAGCCCCCCAGCGCACCAGCGGCCCGAGCAGCAGGAGGAAACCCAGGGCGAAGGCGGGCAGCATCACCCGCTGCTGGCCGGGCAGCAGCCTCCTGCCCAGCCACCCCAGCGCGACAAGTCCGAGCAGCAGGGCGAGGCCCTCGCGAGTCACGTTGACGAGGCGCACCGAGTTGGACACCCACAGCACGGCGAGACGTCCCGCACGCGCGGGCCCCTCCACGTCTCGCACCCGCACCGTGCTGCCCGCCTCCACTCCCGTGAAGGTGCGCTGCTCTCCCGTGGGGAAGCGCACCTCCAGGGTGTAGCGCGCCGAGGGGTCCGGAAGTCCGACCAGCGCCCTTCCGCCGCGCGCGCGGGCCGTGGCCACCGGTGGGCCGTCCGGCTCCGCGCGGAGCAGCACCCAGGCGCCCTCGGCTCGACTGTCGCTGCGGCTGGCGCTCACGTCCACCCGCACGGCGCGGCCCGCGTTCGCGGTGGCCAGCAGCAGGCCTCGCTCCGGGGTGTACACATCGGGTGCCCCGTCCCCATTGGCGTCGAACACCGCGGGCTGGGACAGCGGGCCCGTGATGTCGGTGATGCGCTCGAAGCCCTGCTCGCCTCCGAGATACACCTCTCCGCCCTGCGTCATCCGGGCGCCCACGCGCAGCTCCGCCTGGATGACGTCGGGGTGGCCGTCCACGTCGAGGTCCACCACCAGCCCCGCGGGGGCCGCGGGGTGCGGCCAGGGCTCGCAGCCACCGCTGGCCGTGGGCGCGCAGGTGACGAAGGGGAAGGCCCGCTCGGGGTTGTGCAGGCGCTGGGCGGAGGCCTCCGGCCTTCCGTCCCGGTCCAGGTCCGTCCACGCGCCTCCCTCCGCGACGAGCGGCAGGGGGAGCACCTGGAAGCGTCCCGGCGCGTCCTGGCGCATCAGCAGCGGAGGGTCCCTCCAGCGCAGGGCGAAGCCATCCGCATCCCCATCCCCGTCGGCGTCATCCCACAGCACGTGGTCCGTCCCGGGCGGCGTGGGCGCCTCGGGCCCGAGGGTGAACTGGCCCGCCCCATCGTTGACGTAGAAGGAGTACCGCTCCTGGGCCACGTGCAGGTCCAGGTCTCCATCCCCCTCCATGTCCACGAGCGCCACGCTGAGGGTGTTCAGGGGAAGCACCCGCGTGCGCTCGAAGCGCCCGGCGGAGAAGCGCCACACCTCCACCGTGCCCGCCCGGGTGGCCGCCACCAGGTCCAGGTCCCCGTCACCATCGATGTCCCCCAGGGCGAAGCGGCCGTTCCACAGTTGAACCGCCCGGGGCAGCTCGCTGTCGAGCGGGACGAAGCGGCCGTCGCCTCCGTTGCGGAAGGCCACCATCGAGGCGAGGCCCGTGCCCTCGCCGCCCTCGGGGGTGAGCGCGAGCAGGTCCTCGTCCCCATCCCCGTCGAAGTCCGCGGCCTCGAGGTGCAGCAGGCCCCTGGGCAGCGTGCCGGGAGGCGTCTCCGCGAAGGTGGGCACCTGCCGGACCGTGGAGCGGTAGACGCCATCGTGGGCCAGCACCCAGACGGAGCCATCGGACTCGGCTATCGCGCGGGACTCGAAGCGCTGTCCGCTGGCCACCGGAACCCACCGCTCCCGCTCGATGCGGAAGACGGTGCCCCTGCTCGCACCCCACCGGCCGTCCTCGTCCAACACGATGTCGCCCAGGACGAACGGCCCCTGGATGGGCTGCCAGCGGTCCTCCTCGAAGCGGTAGAGGCGGCCCTCGCGGGAGGCCAGTCCGCTGGCGTGGAAGTAGAGGGCCTGGTTGCCGTCCAGCGGCGGGAGGAGCTCCCAGCGCCCGCCCGTCCCTCGCCAGAGCCTGCCCCCGCCGTACTCCACCACCCACCCCTGGCCCCGGGTGTCGAAGCGCACCTGGCCGCAAAAGTAGGTGTTGGCCCCGGCCTCCGGTGTCCACTCGGCGAAGGACGGCTGGGGCACCCACGCCCCATTCCTGAAGCGCCACAGGCGGGCGCGCTGTCCACAAGCCCAGCCGTCGCCGTCCGGCAGCAGGGCATAGCTGCCCACCTGGAGGTATTCGCTGTCATCCAGGCGCTCACGTGGGGTGGGCAAAGACTCACTGCCCCCGGCCGTCACCCGCAGCAGGTTGGGCTCGAAGCCATTCAGGGTGTGGTTGAAGCCGAAGTACACCTCCCCCGCGCGCCATGAGGACAGCGACAGCTCGGTGGCGAAGGGGCCCTCGTAGGCCGTGCGCCAGGAGCCACCCGGCGGGCGGTGGTAGAGGCGCGAGCGTCCGGCGGTCGTCGCATCTCCCGACACCGCCACCCAGAGCCCTCCTCCCGGGTCCACGTGCATGGCCGGCACGTTCCCTCCCACCTCGTCGAGGGTGAGCTCCCGGTAGAAGCGAACGGTGCCGGCTGTCGCAGCCGTGGCAGGGCGCTCGCCGCTCGCGCTGTCGCACCCGGCGGCCAGCACCAGCAGGAGCAACACGCACCAGGCCGGTGGGCGCGAAGGCTTGGATTGAAACATCGGACCGGGAATCTACGCGTCGTGCGGGGCCCCTGTGGAGAGCATCGCGGAGTGACGAGGAACGTCACGCAGTCAGAAAGAGCTGACTCCATTCCCTCTCAAGTCCGCAACCGCGTGTTTTTACAGACACGGCCGGAAGCGTGGCGCCTGGAATGTCGTTTGCTCCAAGGCCATCGCGAGGGGGCCGGCGGGCCCACCGCGAAGAGCACCCATCCACCACCGCAGCCGCCGACCGGCGCATCGCTCCCGTGATGCGCCGCGACAGGAGACGTGTATGCATCGAAAGAGCCTTCCATTCCGAGGGAGCCGCCTCGGGGCACTGCTGACCCTCCTCCTGATGAGCGCGCTGGCGGGCCTCGAGGGCTGCAAGCCTTCCGAGTCCGCCCCAGCCGAAGAGACGAGCACCGCGGTGTTCTCCATCGCCGTCGACGAGTCGGCGTCGGGGGGTGACACCGGCGGGGCCGGCCTCGTGTCGTCGTTCGCCAACTTCTCCTTCACGAGCGTGACGCGCATCCGCATCGACGTGCTGGAGACGGCGACGAGCGCCCCGCTCTTCAAGGGGGTGGACCTCACGCTGGCGGGAGGAACGTGGTCGGGCACCGTGCCCTTCCTGCCTCGGAACAAGGGCCTCACCTTCCAGGCGCGCGCCACGGGCGGCAAGGAGGAGCTGTTCTTCACCGGCAGCACGGACAAGACGCTCGCGGGCGACAACGAGGACGTGGTCATCGTGCTGGCGCCGGTGAGCAACGGGGAGACCATCTCCCTGCCGCGCATCAAGAAAATCACCATCCCCACCGAGTTCCCCCCGGGCAAGCGCGGCAACATCGACTTCCTGGTGGAGGCCAGCACGGGGGAACAGCTCCGCTACGTCATCACCGCCGAGGCCGGCGGCGGCTCCTTCTACCCGGTGCAGGGCACCCTCCAGCTGCTGGGCACCACTGGCACCTTCGTCAGCCAGTACGTGCCGCCCCCGGTGACGACGGAGACCGAGTTCACCCATGAGGTGCTCGTCACCAACCCGGCCGGCCACTCCATCAAGACGACCTTCAAGACGAAGGTGCTGCCGGTGGACCCCTCGGCCGACGCCATCGACACGCACGTGCACGTGCTCTTCAACCCGGTCATCCAGTCCCTCAAGGCCACGCGGCGGGTGGGTACCGGGGACGTCCTCTGGGAGGCGACCGTCGCGGATGACGGCGCGGCCTCCACGCTGGCCTATGCGTGGAGCTTCAACCCCAACGGCACGTTCGACCCCGCGCCCGCCTTCACCGGCCAGACCAACCCCACCACGATGACCGGCTACTCGCCGGCGCTGCAGGGCGAGCTGGTGCTCCAGGTGACGGACGCGGACGGCGGGCAGACGACGCTGAAGTACGTGCTGACGCCCGGCCAGTTCCCGGACAACCCCTATGACGTGGGCAACCTCAACGGCCTCATCTCCATTCGCGCCGGAGAGAGCCACACGTGCGTGCTCTTCGACAACGCCAACGTCCGGTGCTGGGGCCTCAACTCCTCGGGCCAGCTCGGTTACGAGCACACGCTGGACATCGGTGACAACGAGCACCCCTACACCGCCGGCAACGTCGCCGTCGTCGGCAACGCGCTCCAGGTGGTGACGGGCAGCAACCACACCTGTGCCCTGCTCGAGGGCGGCTTCGTGCGCTGCTGGGGCGGCAACACCCACGGCCAGCTCGGCTACGGCCACACCGCCAACATCGGCGACGGCGAGCCCGTTGCAAGCGAGGGCTACGTGGGCCTGGGTGGCCGCGCGGTGAAGCTCGCCGCTGGCGCGGAGCACACCTGCGCGGTCCTCAACACGGGCAAGGTGCGCTGCTGGGGCGCCAACACGTACGGACAGCTCGGCCAAGGCCACACCCAGGACGTGGGTAACAACGAGTGGGTCTGGAGCGCGGGGGACGTGGACGTGGGGGGCCTCGTGCAGGACATCACCGCGGGGGCGTCCCACACCTGCGCGCTGCTCACCACGGGCAAGGTGCGCTGCTGGGGCCAGGCCGAGCTCGGCCAGCTCGGCTACGGGAACTTCGCGGCGATTGGCGACAACGAGACGCCCGCCACCGCGGGAGACGTGGACGTGGGCGGGCCGGTCCTCCAGCTCAGCGCGGGCAAGGCCCACACCTGTGCCCTGCTGAGCACCGGCCGGGTGGTCTGCTGGGGCTACAACCAGAACGGTCAGCTTGGCTATCCGGGCTACTACTCGCTGCCCTACTACCCCTACTTCACCAACGTGGGCGACACCGAGACGCCCGCGTCGGTCGGCACCGTGGAGCTGTATGGCACGGCACTCCAGGTCGCCGCCGGCGCGGACCACACCTGCGCGCTGATGAGCTTCGGCGCCGTGAAGTGCTGGGGGTATGGCGGGTATGGCCAGCTCGGCTACGGCAAGCCCAGCACGCTCCCCACGCCGAACTTCGAGCTCGTGAACCTGGGTGGGGCCTCGGCGTACTACGTGACGGCGGGTGGCTCGCATACCTGCGCGCTGCTGAGCACCGGCAAGGCGCGGTGCTGGGGCCGCAACGACCACGGCCAGCTCGGTTACTCCAACACCCTCAACCAGGGCGATGACGAACTGCCCTCCGCCGCGGGTGACATCCAGGTGCTCGGGCCGCCCGTGGGTCCGTAGTCCGCGACGGCCGCGACGCCGGCAGGTGGATGTATTTGCAAGACATGTGAAGTCTTTGAAGTGAAACGCAGCAACAATCCAAAGGGAGAGAACATGAAAGGCATTTCTTGTGGGAAGTCGCTCGTGGGACTGGGCCTGGGCCTCGCGCTGGCGGGGTGCGGCCCGGAGCTGGACGCGGACACCGCGCGGGAGCCGGCGACCGGCACGGCGACGCAGCCACTCACCGAGCTCGTCACCAATGGCAGCTTCGAGTCCTCGCCGCTCGGCTTCAGCAACTGGGTGTCGGTCTTCGCGGGCAGCACCCAGCTCACCGGGTGGACCGTCCTGGGCTCGGGCATCGACGTGATGGCCAAGAGCTACAGGTCCTCCAACAGCGGCCTGGCGTCCATCGACCTCAATGCGTATGACGCGGGCGGCGTCTCCCAGACGCTCACCACGGTGCCGGGAACCGGGTACACGGTGCGCTGGGCGCAGGCCGGTTGCGTGGGCACGTACATCAAGGTCTCCGCGGGCAGCATCTCGTACAACTTCCGGATAAACACCGCGGGGTGGGTGTCCAACAACTTCGTGTTCAACGCCACCAGCGCCAGCACCGAGGTGAAGTTCGAGAGCCTGTCGACGGGCGTGTCGTGCGGGCCACAGCTCGACAGCGTCTCCGTCACGGGTCCCTGAGCCAGCTCTCGGCCAGGCCCCGGTCCCCGTCTCCGAGCGCGGCCACCTGCCAGTGTGGCCCCGTTTCATGGAGTGGAGCGGTGCGCTCCCGTTGGAGGGCGTATCGCTCCGCCGGCCCGACCGCGATAGAACAGGCGCCATGTTCGACGCCAAGAGTTACCTGGAGCGCTTCGGGGCGACCGCGGGCATGCCGCTCGCGGCGCTCCACCACGCCCACCTCCAGACCGTCCCCTTCGAGAACCTGGACATCCACCTGAAGCGGCTCTTTCAGTTGGACGAGGAGGCCTTCTTCGACAAGGTCGTCGTCCAGCGGCGGGGCGGCATCTGCTACGAGCTCAACGGCCTCTTCGCGCGCCTGCTGCGGACGCTCGGCTACGGCGTGACGCTGCTGTCCGCGCGCGTGGCCACACAGCCGGACGCGAGCACCTACGGGCCCGACTTCGCCCATGTGGCCATCCTGGTGGAGGACGCCTCGGGCCGCTGGCTGGCCGACGTCGGCTTCGGGGACTGCTTCCTGGAGCCGCTGCGCCTCGACGAGCGGGGCGTCCAGGTGCAGGCCGGGCGCGGCTTCCGGCTCACGGAGGCCGGAGGGGAGCTCGTCGTCTGGAGCGAGTCTCCCACGGGCGGCTGGGAGGCGGAGTACGCCGTCTCCCTCACGCCGCGCAAGCTCGGGGACTTCGCGGAGATGAGCCACTACACCCAGACGTCGCCCCAGTCGCACTTCACGCAGCGCCGCGTGTGCACTCGCGTCACTCCGGACGGGCGCATCACCCTCAAGGATGACGGGCTCCTCACCACCCGCAACGGCGTGCGCCACGAGGAGCCGCTCGCGGACGCGGCCGCCTGGAACAAGGCGCTCGCGACGCACTTCGGAATCACCCTGCCCGCCGACAGGTGACGTGCGTGGCGGAGAGGCTCCCACCTGAGGGTACACGCTACCGTCAGCCTCCCACGGGCTTCTCGTGAGCCCCGCGAGACTGGGGAACTCGGGCCGCTCGCGTCCGTGAGCGGGTTGACCCTGCTATCGCCCTGCCCACGGGTCTTTGACACCACGACGACGAGCACCTGCCAGGTCATCTCGGACTCGGAACTCCGCCTCACCGTGTCCGCGCTCACTGCGGGAACTCATCCCGTGCCCGGCGCTGGGGCCGGCGAGAGAGCCGAGGCACCAGTGACGGCCGGAGGCTCGGCTCGTTCCGGAAGTGGGTCCAGAGGAGGGGGGCACGAGCGGGCTTTCAGCCTGTAAAGACAAGCGGCCGGCCCCCTCGAATCAGGGAGCCGGCCGCCGGAGAATCCACCACTCAGGTTCGAACCGCCTGCCCCGGACCGTTCAGCCGTCCGGGGCGGGCGGCGCCTGCCTCCTCCCGCGTGGGAGGAGGCCCGTCACGGCTCAAACCAGCTTGCGACGACGGCGCAGCAGGCTGAGGAGTGCCAGGCCGAGCATGCCGGCCGGGGCACCCGCGCCCGTCGAGGAGCAGCCACCACCGCGGTCCGGCGTGGCCGTGGTCTCCACGGTGGCGGTGTGCGTGCCACCGCGAGCATCCGTCACGGTCAGCCGGAAGCTGAACGTGGCGCTGTCGTCATCGAGTTCCGGCACGTCCACGCTGACGACGGCCTGGTTGGCGTCGCCCATGGTGACGGACGGCCCCCCGGTCTGCTCCCACTTGTAGGTGAGCGCCTCTTCATCCGGGTCGCTGGAGGCCGAGGCGTCGAGGGTGATCGACGTCTGGTCGCCGCTGAGGATGATGCGGGCCTTCGCCACCGGAACGGTGTTGTCGGACCGCGTGAGGGTGACCGTCACGGCGGACGGAGCACTGGTGAGCGAGCCATCGCTCACCACCAGGTGGAAGGTCAGCTCCGTGTTCTCCTTCACGTTCGGAGCGGTGAAGGACGGCGCGGCCGTGTCGGCCCCCGTCAGCGTCACCTGCGGACCACCCACCTGCGTCCACTGGTACGTCAGGGTGCCGCCGTCCGCGTCGGCGCTCGCGCTGCCGCTGAGCGAGACGACGGACTTCGCCTTGGCGGAGAGGTCCGCACCCGCGTCGGCCACGGGCGCCCGGTTGACCTGACGCACCGTCACGGCCACGTTCTTCGTGGCCGTGGCCGTCCCGTCGCTCACCGTCACGCTGAAGGTGAGCTCGGTGTCGGCGGTCACCTCGCCCGTGGCGAAGGTGGCCGTCGAGGTGTTGGCGCCCGAGAGCACCACCGTATCGCCGGTCAGCTGCGTCCAGGCGTAGGTCAGGCTGTCACCGTCCGGGTCGGAGCCGGTGGCCACGAGGGAGGCGGTGCTCCGCTCGTCCACCGTCACCGGGAGGGTCGCAACGACCGGCGCGCGGTTCTGCGCGCTGACCGACACGTCCACCGTGTCACGGGCGGTCACCTTGCCGTCGCTCACCGTCAGCATGAAGGAGAGCGTCTCACCGGAGACCGTCTCCGGCGCGGTGAAGGTGGCCGTGGCCGTGGTGGCCCCGGACAGCGCCACCGGCGTACCCGACACCTGCACCCACTGGTAGGTGAGGCTGTCGCCATCCGTGTCGTTCGCGGAGCCGCTCAGCGTCGCGGTTGCACGCTCATTCACGGAGGCGTCCAGACCCGCGTTCGCCGTGGGCGCGCGGTTGACCTGAAGCACCGTCACCGCCACGTCCTGGGTGGCCGTCGCCGTCCCGTCGCTCACCGTCACGCGGAAGGTGAGCACCGAGTCAGCGGCAACCTCGCCGGTGGAGAAGGTGGCGCGCGAGGTGTTGGCACCCGCGAGCACCACCGTATCGCCGGTCAACTGCGTCCAGGCGTACGTCAGCGTGTCACCGTCCGCATCCGAGGCAGAGGCCTCGAGCGTCGCGGTGCTGCGCTCGTTCACCGTCACGGACGAGGCCGCCACGGCCGGAGCGCGGTTGACCGCGTTCACCGCCACATTCACCGTGTCGCTGGCGCTGACCTTGCCGTCGCTCACCGTCAGGCGGAAGGTGAGCGTCTCACCGGAGACCGTCTCCGGCGCGGTGAAGGTGGCCGTGGCCGAGGTGGCGCCAGACAGCGCCACCGAGGTGCCAGACACCTGCACCCAGCTATAGGTAACGTCATCGCCGTCCGCGTCGTTCGCGGAGCCGCTCAGCGTCGCGGTTGCACGCTCGTTCACCGAAGCGTCCAGACCCGCGTTCGCCGTGGGCGCGCGGTTGACGTTGCGCACGTTCACCGTCACGTCCTGGGTGGCCGTCGCCGTCCCGTCGCTCACCGTCACGCGGAAGGTGAGTACGGAGTCAGCGGCAACCTCGCCGGTGGAGAAGGTGGCGCGCGAGGTGTTGGCCCCCGAGAGCACCACCGGCGTGCCGGTCAGCTGCGTCCAGGCATACGTCAGCGTGTCACCGTCCGCATCCGAGCCAGTGGCATCGAGCGTCGCGGTGCTGCGCTCGTCCACCGTCACGGAGGAGGCCGTCACGGAGGGCCCGCGGTTGACCGCGTTCACCACCACGTTCACGGTGTCGCTGGCGCTGGACTGGCCATCGCTCACCGTCAGGCGGAAGGTGAGCGTCGAGCCAGAGACCGTCTCCGGCGCGGTGAAGGTGGCCGTGGCCGTGGTGGCCCCGGACAGCGCCACCGGCGTACCCGACACCTGCACCCACTGGTAGGTGAGGCTGTCGCCATCCGCGTCGTTCGCGGAGCCGCTCAGCGTCGCGGTGCTGCGCTCGTTCACCGAGAGGTCCAGACCCGCATTCGCCGTGGGCGCGCGGTTGGAGGCCTGGCGCACGTTCACCGTCACGTCCTGGGAGGCCGTGGCCGTCCCGTCGCTCACCGTCACGCGGAAGGTGAGCACGGAGCCAGCGGCCACCGCACTGGTGGAGAAGGTGACGCGCGAGGTGTTGGCACCCGAGAGCACCACCGGCGTGCCGGTCAGCTGCGTCCAGGCGTAGGTCAGTGCATCACCGTCCGGATCCGAGCCAGTGGCATCGAGCGTCGCGGTACTGCCCCCGTCCACCGTCACGGACGAGGCCGTGACTGCCGGAGCGCGGTTGACCGAGTTCACCGCCACGTTCACCGAGTCGCTGGCGCTGGCCTGGCCGTCGCTCACCGTCAGCCGGAAGGTGAGCGTCGCGCCGGAGACCGTCTCCGGCGCGGTGAAGGTGGCCGTGGCCGTGGTGGCGCCCGACAGCGCCACCGGCGTACCCGACACCTGCACCCACTGGTAGGTGAGGCTGTCGCCGTCCGCGTCGTTCGCGGAGCCGCTCAGCGTCGCGGTTGCACGCTCGTTCACCGAAGCGTCCAGACCCGCGTTCGCCGTGGGCGCGCGGTTGACCTGAAGCACCGTCACCGTCACGTTCTGGGTGGCCGTCGCCGTCCCGTCGCTCACCGTCACGCGGAAGGTGAGCACCGAGTCAGCGGTAACCTCGCCGGTGGAGAAGGTGGCGCGCGAGGTGTTGGCACCCGAGAGCACCACCGGCGTGCCGGTCAGCTGCGTCCAGGCATACGTCAGCGCGTCACCGTCCGCATCGGAGCCAGTGGCATCGAGCGTCGCGGTGCTGCGCTCGTTCACCGTCACGGACGAGGCCGTCACGGCAGGAGCGCGGTTGACCGAGTTCACCGCCACGTTCACCGTGTCGCTGGCGCTGGCCTGGCCGTCGCTCACCGTCAGGCGGAAGGTGAGCGTCGCGCCGGAGACCGTCTCCGGCGCGGTGAAGGTGGCCGTGGCCGTGGTGGCCCCGGACAGCGCCACCGGCGTACCCGACACCTGCACCCACTGGTAGGTGAGGCTGTCGCCATCCGCGTCGTTCGCGGAGCCGCTCAGCGTCGCGGTTGCACGCTCGTTCACCGAAGCGTCCAGACCCGCGTTCGCCGTGGGCGCGCGGTTGACCTGAAGCACCGTCACCGTCACGTTCTGGGTGGCCGTGGCCGTCCCGTCGCTCACCGTCACGCGGAAGGTGAGCACCGAGTCAGCGGTAACCTCGCCGGTGGAGAAGGTGGCGCGCGAGGTGTTGGCACCCGAGAGCACCACCGGCGTGCCGGTCAGCTGCGTCCAGGCGTACGTCAGCGCGTCACCGTCCACATCCGAGCCAGTGGCATCGAGCGTCGCGGTGCTGCGCTCGTTCACCGTCACGGACGAGGCCGTCACGACCGGCGCGCGGTTCACCTGACGAACCACCACGTCCACCGAGTCGCTGGCGCTGGCCTGGCCGTCGCTCACCGTCAGCCGGAAGGTCAGCGTCTCATCGAACGCGACCTCCGGAGCGGTGAAGGTGGCGGTGGCCTGGTCGTAGTTGCGCAGCGCTACCGACGTACCGGACACCTGCGTCCAGAGGTAGGTGAGCGTGTTGCCGTCCGGGTCGCTCGCGGAGCCGGTCAGCGTGGCGGTGCCGCGCTCGTCCGCGAAGGCGTCGAGGCCCGCGTTCACGGTAGGGGCACGGTTGACCTGCCGGATGGTCACGGTGACCGTGTCGGTGGCGGTGGTCGTCCCGTCGCTGACCGTCAAGCGGAGCACCAGGCTGGTATTGGCCGTCACCTCGGGCGCCGTGAAGGACGGCGTGAGGGTGTTGGCGTTGGTGAGGGTCACCACCGGGCCAGACACGCGCGTCCACGAGTACGTGAGCGCGTTGCCGTCCAGGTCGTAGGCGCTACCGGTCAGCGTCACCGACGCACGCTCATCGACAGTCACGTCCGGGCCGGCGTTGGCCACCGGAGCGGTGTTGCCGCAGATGCCGCTGTCGTCGCAAATCTTCGTGAACGGGGTGTTGGTGATTCCGCTGAAGGCCATGTCGTCCAACACCCAGCCAGAGACGACGGCGGAGTTGTCGTTGCCGATGCGGAAGCGGATCTGCACGGTCTTCCCCGCGTAGGTGCTCCCCAGGTTCAGCGTGGTGGTGTTGAGCGTGGGGAAGCCCGCGGTGGTGCCCACGAAGGCGCGGCGACCGGCCAGCGGATTCAGGTTGCCGGTGTACTGGATGAGCGCGCCGTTGTAGAGCGAGTCGCCGATGTCGACCCACGTCTGGCCCCCGTCCTCGGTGAGTTCGATGACGGCGCCGTCGTAGTTGCCGCCGGTGTCGGCCTCGAAGGCGTAGGCGTGACGGAAGGTCAGCGAGAACGGCTGGGTGCTGCTCACCTGGAGCGGAGGGCTGATGAGGCGGATGTCGCTGCCCGCGCCCACGTTCGGGCCGAAGAAGGCCCGGTTGAGGTCGGTGAACTCCACGAGGGTGAAGAAGTCACCCGCCAGGGACGGGTCGTACTCGGTCGTCCAGGGCAGGTTGTTGCCCGACGCCTCGACGGTCTCCGTGGCGGTGACCTGTGGCACCTCGTCGTAGTTGACCTTGAAGGCCAGCGCCGTCGACTCGTCGCCCGGATTCAGCTGGCTGTCATCACGGATGGCAATGGCGAAGTCGACCCGCTGCGCGAAGCTCGCGCCGCTGAGCGTCACCGGCACGGAGACCGACGCCACACCGCCCGCCGGGATGGCCGGGAAGCTGACGGAGCCACGGCCGCCCACCGTCACTCCCGGGGTGGTGGAGACGACGGTGGCGCTGGTCGCCACCGCATCGGTGGAGCCCTTGTTCTGGACGGAGATGACGATGGAGCCAGTCTCACCGTTGTCCAGGATGCCGTCCGCGTCACCCGGGGTGGCGGAGTCCGCGAAGTAGGCATCGACGAGCTCCACGTCCACGCCGGTCTGGTAGCTCTCCACCACACCCGCGTGGTTGGTGGAGTTGCGGTCCGGGGCCACCGCGCCCACGCCCATGCCGCGCCGGGCGAAGGCCGCCCAGAGGCGCTGGAAGTCGGCGGGGTCGTTGGCCCGGGCCGCCGCGAGGACGGCGTCACGCGCCTCCAGGTAGGTCGGCGACGGAGGCGTCAGCTTGTACCCGTTGACGACGTAGCTCTTCATCCGGTCCTGCGCTTCCTGGAACGGATGCGCCCGGAGGAGCGCCACGTAGCACTCCCACAGCGTGGAGGCCCAGATCTCGCCGGAGTTGTGCACCTGCGAGTTGAGGCCACCCGGAGCGAACGGGGTGGTGGTCGGCAGGGCCACGCCGTCCATGATGTGGCGGAAGCGCAGCGCGTTCTTCGTCGGGTCCACCGAGTAGGCGCCACGGCGGATGCCGAAGAAGGCGGCGTCGGGGGAGGTGCCGCGCGTCGCGTACTCGGCCATGGCGTAGACGCCACTCCAGTTCGCGTTGGCCGGGACGTTGATGTCCTCGGCGCGCACCATCATCATCAGGGCGGTGAAGTCACCCCAGCCCTCGCCCATCGCGCGGCCCTGGTTGTTGACCAGACCGGCCGCGTTCGCGATGAGGCGGTTGCTGATGTAGTGGCCCCACTCGTGCGCCACGATGGCGTTGTCCACCGTGCCGTCGAGGCCGACGGTCGGCCCGCGGAACAGCCGCGTGTTGAGCCCCGGGATGGTGGCGCGCAGCTTGTTGGCGTCCGCCAGGGTGAGGCGCAGCGAGGGGATGGTGATGGGGGTGACGGACGTGCCACCGATGTCGGTGACGTAGCCCGCCGCGTTGTCGGCGATGATGACGCCGATGGCGCCCGCCGTCTGCGCGTTCTCAATCTTGATGTTGAACGTGCAGGTGCCGCGGTCGATGAGGGCAATCTTCCCGGCCACGGCCGCCGCATTGGTCAGCGCGGTGCAGCCGTCCGTGGTCAGGGCGCCGGAGGCATTGGAGTCGTCCAGGGCGACAATCACGTCACCGGTGACGTCGAACGTCTGCGGACCGAAGCTCGCGGCGACGCCGGCCAGGTAGTTCCCCGCCACCGAGGCGGGCGCGTTCGCCGTCACGCGTGCGTTGCGCGCGCCGGTGAAGAGGTACATCTGCATGCGCGGCGACGCACCGTCCGCCGGCGTGGACATGTTGGCGTTGTTGGTGCCGCTGTAGTCCTGCGCCTGCGCCTGGATGGCGTCGTTGCCCAGGCCGCCGCGTCCGAAGTTGTTGTTCTGCGCGTTGCCCGAGGCCTCGTCGAAGCCCGAGTCGTAGAACCAGTCGTGGAGCCAGTTGTTCATGAAGAACAGGCTCGTGGTGGCCGCGGCAATCTGCTCCGCGTTGGCGTTCGGCTGGATGTCGAACAGCAGGGTCCGGTCGAACACGCCCGGCGCGGTGACGGTGGGACGCAGGTCGCCCGAGTTGTAGAAGTCCGGGGCAGTGAGGTCCGCGTACGCGTCCACGTTGTTACCGGTGGTCACCGTGGCGCCATCCGGGAGCCAGGGGTCGTTCTGGCTGAAGGGGGCGCTCTCGAGGGTGACCAGCGCGGGAGGAACGTACGCCGCGCGGAAGCCATCCGGGTTGCCCGTGGGGTGCGGGGTGGCGTTGGTGCCCGCGGGGCCGTCATGCGGGATGTACGGCGGGGTGCTGTCCGCGAAGACGCGGTAGCTGAACTCCGCGTGCGCCGTCAGGTTGTTGCGCATCAGCAGGCTGCCATCAGCCGCGGACACGACGTAGGCGTAGTAGTCCGAGTCCTGGCTGTCCGCGGACCCGGCGTTGATTTCCACGTAGTACGCCGGCACCAGCGCGGTGGGCAGCGGGAACAGCACCTGCTTGACGCGAGCCGGGATGACCAGGCCCTGCTCCAGCGGGCGGGCGTAGGTGGCCAGCGTGTAGTGCGAGTACCTGCCCGTCTCCTGCTTGCCGCTCGTCTTCGCCAGCAGGCTCGAGTCCAGCGCGTTGCCGGTCAGGTCCTGGTACGCCACCGCGATGGCCTGGGTGGCCGGCAGCTGGAAGCGCATGCGCGCCTCCGGGATGTCCTTGGACACGTGCTTCGACAGCGAGCCGGAGATGGCCACCAGCTCGTTGTCGCGATTGAGAAGGAGGTTGAGTCCCTGGCGGAAGACCTCGATGCCGCCCGTCTCCTGCGCCAGCGTCACGACCTTGACGCCCTGGCGGTTCTGGCTGACGGAGACGACCCTGGCACCCGCGGACTCGAAGGAGCTCAATCCATAGAGGGGCGCGTGGTTCGCGATTTGCGCCAGGGCGGCCTGCTCAGGAGCCATGTTCGCGAACGAGGCGCTCAGCTTCGCCTGCTCCGCGCCCTTGTTCGCCCAGATGAACGTGGGCGTGCCCATGCGCTCATCACGATGCGCGACGCGCGCACCCTTGATGGGGTTCACGGACTTGAAGCCAGCAACTCCAGCCGCGGGCTTCACGTCCTGCAATGCATCGTAGTTCGGCAGCGTCCGGGCAACAGCGCTGGTACCGGACAACACCAGCGACAGGCCAGACAGCGTGGCAACCAACCTTCTCACGTGGGGGAACTCCCTGTTCGACGTCGAGGTGGGAGCCACCTTGAGACCTGGGAGGTGCCCCAGCACCATCGCCGGAACGCCAGGTCGCGAACGTCGCCCCCAAGTGACGAACTGTCACCTACTGGAGACACTAGTGCCCCTTCGGATGTAGGCCAAAAGGGGACAGGGACACTTTTTCCCAATGCAGCGCACAATTCCTGAGTTACGGAAATATGCGAAGGAATTGGGAGGAATAGTGCGGTGGATGCGAAGCGTCGCCGAACCTGGCCCTCCGGCCGGCCCCGGGGAAGCAGGAGCTGTTTCCGGGAGAGATACACGCAATAACTGTTGGACCTGAATACCCCGGAGGCATCATTGAGGAAGTCCAGGTCCACCGTACTCGCGCTGCTCGTCACGACACTCGCGCTCGTCCCCACGATGGCCACGGCGGGCCAGAGCGCCTCCATCCGCTGGGCGGCGAGCCGGGGCGACTTCCTCGCCTGGCAGCTCAGCGGAGTGAGCCGGGCGGCGGATGGCACCCTTCAGTTGTTCCCGGGCCAGGCCTGGTCCGGCACGGACCCCTACGGGCCGGGCGGCTACTACGGGGGCACGTATTACAACGGCGGCGCGTTCGTTCAGGGCGAGGCCACCAGCCCCATCATCAGCAGCGCGTTCGCCTTCCGCGAGGCCATCGCCTCGTGGGAGGCCACGACTCCCACGGGCACCTGGGTGGAGACCTTCATCCGCGTGCAGGTGAGCGGCACCTGGACGAAGTGGTTCAGCCTGGGCGTGTGGGCCTCGGACGCCGCCCCGGTGCGGCGCCACTCGGTGGACTCCCAGGCAGACAGCGTGGCGCGAGTCTCCATCGACACGCTGCTCGTCACCGCCAAGAAGTCGGCCGCGAGCGCCTGGCAGGTGAAGACGCGCCTGTTCAGCGTGGATGGCCTGGCCACGCCCACCCTGCACGCCAGCGCGCTCACCACCTCCACCTCACCGGAGGCCCGGCCCACCGTCCCGCCCGGCAACCCCGCCCGGTGGAACCAGGTGCTCGCGGTGCCGCAGTGCTCGCAGATGGTCTACCCGGACGGCGGTGAGGTCTGGTGCAGCCCCACCTCCACGGCCATGGTGTTGAAGTACTGGACGGGAGACACCAGCGGCTGCGAGCCGGCCGTGCGGGCGGCCGTCAGCGGTGTCCATGATTGGTTCTACGGCGGGCATGGCAACTGGCCCTTCAACACGGCGTACGCGGCCCACCAGGGCTTCCAGGCCCATGTGGCGCGCTTCACGAGCTTCGCCCAATTGGAGCCGTGGCTCTCCGCCGGAGTGCCGGCCATCCTCAGCGTCGCGTGGGGCAAGGGCGAGCTGACGGGCGCGCCCATCCCCTCCACCGCGGGTCACCTCATCGTGCTCGCGGGCTTCGACGCGGCCGGCAACGCCGTGGTGAATGACCCGGCGGGCGCCAGCGACACCGCCGTGCGGCGCACCTACCTTCGCTCGGAATTGGAGCCGCTGTGGCTGTCGCGCTCTGGAGGCACGGCCTACCTCATCTACCCACGGGGCTGGACGGTGCCCGCGTTGTAGCGGCTGCGTTGGATGGAGGTGGACGTCAGGCCCCCCAGCGCGCCGTGACTTCAGTTCGGACCGCTTCCGCCCCACTGGTGGGAGCGGCCCGGGCCCGGTTGCCTCAGCCGCCGAGCTGGACCGCCTGCCGCACCCACGTGTCGACCTCCACCGCTTCGACGAGGAAGTCGGCAACGTCGGCCCGGGAGATGGCAAACGGAACCTTTTCGAGGGCTGTCTTCTTCACGTACCGCTTCCGGGCAGGCCCGTCGGTGAGCCGGCCCGGCCGCGCGATGACCCAGTCGAGCCCGCTTTCGCGCACGAGCTTCTCCTGGCGCTCGTGGTCCTCGAAAGGCAGCTTCAGCAGGAAGGAGACGAGCAGCTTTTCGGCGATGACGTTGAGGAGCCGCCGACTCTCCCCCGTGCCCAGCGCGCTCAGGACCGAGAGCTTCCGGACGCCCTGCGCCTTCATCGCCTCGATGGCGTAGCCGGTGCCCTGGGAGAAATAGTTCGGGTTCTCCTTGAAGCCCTTCAGCGAAGTGGACGAGACGGTGATGATGACCGCGTCCTGGCCACGAACCGCCTCGTCCACGGAGGACCGCTGGTGGAAGTCACCCTTCAGCCGGGTGAGCTTCGGGTGTTCGAGCACCAGCTTCTCCGGGCTCCGGGCGAAGGCCGTGACGGAATGCCCGCGCTCCAGCGCCGTCTTCACCGCCAGCGCGCCCGTTCCCTGCGATGCACCCATGACCACGATTCGCATGCCGGTAGCCCTCCCACCGACCGGCGACCGTAGTGCCGCTGCTCCCCTGCCTGCAAACGCCTTCCGGCGGGAAGGCCCGCGGAGCACCCGGGGCTTCGCCTCGACTCAGGAGTCGGCCATGGTAGCGACATGGATTCAACGCATGCCCGCATCCCGAAATCTTCTGGCCGTGGAGGTGCTCGCGTGGTGGCTGGAGGCACGCTGTGGAAGACCCACACCTCCCGCTTCTCGCTGGCGCTGGTAGCCATCACCCTTCCGACCTCCATCGTCATCTCGGGAGTGTTCGCAGCGTGGCTGTTCTGGCCGACCTTCAGCGTCACGACCTTCGTGATTTCGATGGTCGTCTCAGGCTTCATCGTCGGCCTCATTGCCCTGTTGTCGTTGATCGTCCAGGTCGATGCGCCCGGGTCCACCTTCCTCAAGCTCCCGTTGCAGCACATCGAGTGCTTCGAGCACGGGGCCTCGCTGCGCGATGCGAGCGGCGAGCTCCTGGGCGACCTGTCCGCCGGCACGCTCCGGGTGGTGCGCACCAACATGATGCATGGACGGGGACTGGTCGGCGCGGTAGCGCTCGAACATGCGGGCGGCACGACCTGGGTCGTGCCGTATCAGTTGCTCGGTGCGTGGTCGGGAATGCGGGCCGTGGCACACTCGCAGCAGGCGCACCGCATCGAGGATCCGCTGTTCAATGCGCTGTTGAAGCTCGCCGAGTAGCAGCATGAGCATCAGCAGGATGGGAGGCATGCATGAATATCGTCATCATCGGCGGAGGCGTTGCCGGCGTTGCCAGCGCCATCGCACTCAGGCAGCAGGGGTTTTCGGTGCGGGTGCTGGAGAGACATCGCGAGAAGACCCACATCGGCGCCGGCATCGTCGTGTGGCCGAATGCCGCCTTCGTGCTCGACCGGCTTGGCGTCCTGGCGGAGATGGAGGCGGTCAGCGGACGCCCGGTCGCCATGCGCCGACGCTCGAACACCGGCGAGGACCTGGGCTCGCTCGACATCACACTGATTGACAGCCGGATGGGTTATCCGAGCCTGTCGGTGCTGCGCACTGATTTCCAGGACATCTTGCTGCGCCGCCTGTCGTCGCTTGGCGTCGAGGTGGAATACGGCGCCGCGGTCGAGCGCCTTGCCACCTCGGAAGCAGGCATGGCGAGCGTGCTGCTAGCGCAAGGGGATGTGATTGACGCCGACATCATCATCGGCGCCGACGGGCGCATGGCCTCGCGTGCGCGCCTCTACGTCAACGGCGACAATGCGCCCGTGTATCAAGGCTTCGTCAACTGGATCGGCGTGGTTGAATCGGACGACCCGATGTTCGACGACATCGCCGTCACCGACTACTGGGGCGTGGGCGAACGCTTCGGCATCGTTCCGGTCAGCGCGCACAAGGGGTATTGGGCGGGTGGCGCGGCCAGTACAGCGATCCAGGCCAACGCGCCGGAGCGATACAAGGCGGAATTGGCGGCGCTGTTTGCATCCTGGCCGGAAGCCGTCCGGCGCGTCATTGACGCGACGCCGGCGCGGCGCATCAACAAGATTCACGTGCACGATCACGACCCGATGCCGCGCTGGCACCGGGACAATGTGATTGCCATCGGCGATGCCTCACATGCGTCGCTGCCGACCTCGGGACAGGGTGCCTGCCAGGCACTCGAAGATGGCTGGCACCTGGCGAACTGCCTGGCCGACCATCCCGGAGACCCGCGGCACGCGTTCGAAGCCTTCACCGAGCTGCGCCTCGAAAAGACCCGTGCCGTCACCATGGCCGGACGCGCCATCGCGGCGAGCCTGTTCAGCCGCGACACGCAGGCCTGCCTGCGCCGGAACGAAGCGAGCAAGGCCAGCGACTTCTCGGCCCTGGCGGCGGGCATGGCGCGCGGCTGGAGTCAGCATCTGCCGCTCGCGCCGACGCTCAATCAAGGCCTGTAGACAACCGGCACCCCGCACGGATTGGCGCGTTTGTTCAAGCCCGCCCACCCTCGGATTCCTACGCTGGTGATGACGCTGTCACCAGGAGGACCCGCATGGGTGCGCCCAGTTCGACTCAGACCCAGACGTTTCACGCAGGGAAGACCTTGACGTGGTTTCTCGCTCCGCTTGCGCTCGCGGGCCTCACTGCCGCGTGGGGCTGCGCAGCGACGCCGACCCACCGGGTCATCTTTCCTTCCGCCCCGGCGGAGGTCCGCGCTCCCGGGGCGGTCCTCATGGTCCTCTCCGCCGCGTCCGAGCAGAAGCTCGCGGACGGCAGCACCCGCCAGACAGGCGTCTTCTTGAACGAGTTCTACGAGCCCTATCGGGCGCTCGTCGACGCGGGCTACGAGGTGGTGCTCGCGACGCCGGAGGGACGGGCTCCCGCGTTCGACCCGGAGGGCGTGAAGCCGTCCTACTGGAAGGAGCATCCCGAAGCGCTCGCCGAAGCGCAGGCGCTGCTCACGCAGCTTCCCCAGCTGCGTGCACCGCTTCCCCTGTCCGAGGTCCGCACACGCTCGGACGCGTTTCAGGCCCTCCTCGTGCCGGGCGGCCAGGGCGTCATGGTGGACCTGCTCCACGACACGGACCTGCATGCACTGCTCCTCGACTTCGGCGCCTCGGCCCGCCCCGTGGGACTCGTCTGTCATGCGCCCGCGCTCCTCACCCGGTTGCCGAAGGAGCAGAGGCCCTTCGCGGGCCGGCACGTCACCTCGGTGTCGGGCTTCGAGGAGTGGTACATCGAGACCTTCGTGATGGACGCACGCGCACAGGTCCGAGGCATCGGAGCTCAGCTCGACGAGGCCGGCTACCGGCACGAGACGGCGTTTCCGGGCCGCTCCCGCGCCGTGCGCGACTGCAACCTGGTGACGAGTCAGAATCCATTCTCCGGCGCGGACTTCAACGTGCACTTCCTCGCCGCGCTCAGCGACTGGCGCAACGGGGGACGGTGCGAGCCGGAATCCAACACGCTCGCGGAGGCTTCCCCCTGAAGAGGACCTGCTGACCATGGTGGACCAGGGTGTGATGACAAGCCCGGCACTGAATGCCGTGCTGAAGACCACCGTCGCTCGCGACTACCCGGGGATTTCCACCGAGGGACGCGACAAGGTCGCCGTCCTCCAGGACGTCATGGACGCACATGGCTGGCGGGCGGTGCTGGAGCTGGGGCGCGAGCTGCGGACCCTGTCGTCGCACCCCGTGCTCAGGGCCCTCGTCGCGGGGCCGACGCCCCGGCACGCGATGGAGCGGTGGAGAACCCTCGAGCGCTTCCTTCACTCGCGCCACCGCACCCAGCTCCTCGAGCATGACCTGGCACGTGCTCGGATGACCGTGCGGCACGTGGCCATCGACGGAGGGGAGATTCTCACCGTCAACGACCTGTTCATCTGGGGCGTCCTCGTCGCGCTCCTGGAGACCGCGGGCTTCACCGGGTTGACCGTGACACTCGAGCGTGCGTCCGGTGCACCCGTTGTCATCCACGGCGGGGCCTCGAAGTCCGCGGCGAGGAGGCTGCCCGATGCGACCGACGTGGCGACCTTCCATTGGAAGCCCACGAGGCAGGGGCCTCTTCCGGCGTGCGATGCGCCTGGGGAGGGTGCGCTCCACGAGGTTCGTGGCCGGCTTCAGCAGCTCATGGGTGGCGACCTGCTGCACTCCTGGACGCTCGAGGAGAGCGCGCAGCGACTTTCCCTGTCCCGCCGCGGCCTTCAACGCGCCCTGCAACAGGAAGGAACGACGTTTTCCGAGACCCTGCAGCGGGCGCGTGTCGACGCCGCGCATGCACTGCTGGGCGATGCGGGCCTGACGCTGACGGACGTCGCGTTCTGTACCGGCTTCTCTGACCAGGCGCACTTCTCCAGGACGTTTCGCAGGTACAACGACGTTCCTCCCTCGGCACTGCGCGAGCTGATGCTCTCGACCTCCTCCGCGGGGGGTGCGTCACCGGGTGCCGCGGATGTTGAGGAAAAGAAGGGCCCTGCCCGCGCGAGGACCCGAGGACGCGCGGCAGGGTGAGGGGACCCGACGAATTCTGGGACGCCTTGCGCGCACCGGCCTCTTCGGAGGGAGTGCATCCGAAGTGGAGGAACCCACATGAAGCGTCTACTGGCATGCGTCCTGCTGTTCGCGGCACCTCTCGTGGCCTGTGGTGGAGAAGAGCTTCCACTGCCTGAAACCGAAGAAGCGCAGGTCTCCGCCGCTCCAGAGGAGGAGGGAGCGCAGGTGGAAGCCGCCGCGGGTTGCTGGGTCACCCTGCGCACGTGCACCGTCTACAGCTCCGGCGGGATCCGGATTCCAGACTGCTCGGCGACCAACTGCACCTGGCAGCAGCAGCTCAACCACTGCTGGGGGCTCTGGAACGACATCTGTAGCTGACAGCGTCGGTTTGAAAGCGAGGGCGGGGCGGACTGAAGCCCCGCACCTTCATGGCTCGCGAAGCCGTACGAGCCTCCAGGCGAGGGGCATCCCCAGGCCGGCGATGGCTGCCTTGAGCAACCCACCGGGGAGGAAGGGCAGGAAGCCCTTGTGGAGGGCAGTTGAGAGGTCGAGTGGGGCCGCCACGCAGAGCCAGGACACGCCGATGGCCAGGATGACGAGCTGGCCAACGAAAAAGAGCGGTACCGCCTTCCACGCCAGCCTGTCGAAGCCCCGCCGCGCCGCGAGCCCGATGAGGAAGGCCGCGGGGATGAAGCCCACCAGGTAGCCGCCAGTCGGCCCGAGCACCTGCGCCCAGCCGCTGGCCCCCTTGGCGTGGAACGGCAGTCCCAAGGCCCCGAGCAGGACGTAGGCGAGCTGCCCGGCCATGCCTCGCGCGGGTCCGAGCGCGGCGGCCGTGAGGACGACCGCGAGCGTCTGGCCCGTGATGGGCACCGGCGAGCCCGGCACCGCGACGGCGACCTGCGCGAGCAACCCGGTGAACAACGCGGCGCCGAGCACGAGCGCCCCGTCATGGAGGCGCGTGCGTGCGACGACGTCTGCCAGGACGCGAGGCGGTGGAGAACCGGTGCCCGCGCTCAATGCCGTCCCACCCGGGAGGAGCGCGAGCAGCGGGACGACTTCGAGGGGCGTGGAGACACGGGGCGATGCTCAGCGAGGACGCGCTCCGATGCAAGACACCGAGAGGGCTCCGGGCGCAGCACGACTGGCTCCGATGGGTCGAAGATCGGCACCTGGTAGTGCTTGCCCCGATACGACAGCCGCTCCACGCGCAGCACGCCGGGGACCAGCGTCTTCTCGTCGGGTGACTAGGCCGGAGTGAAGCGGTGGGGACCGGTGAGGCCCTGGGACTCGAACCACTTCCGGGCCGCCTGGATGTGCAGGGGAAAGGCGAAGACGTCCTCCAGTCCCTGTGGCCCATGGATGACGCCACGCTCCTGCGACTCGGTGCTCGGCGTGAAGGCCGCGAGCGAGGCGCGCTCGAGGGTGGGCGCCACCGAGAACAGCAGCACCCTGTTGGGCCGGGGCTCGGTGCTGGTGAACCACAGGGGCGTGAGCTTCGTCGCGTCCACCGTCACGCCGACCTCCTCGGACACCTCGCGCGCGCCACCCACCTGCCACGTCTCGTGCTCCTCCAGGAAGCCGCCCACCAGGGCCAGCATGCCCTTGCGAGGCTCGATGCCCCGCCGCACCACCAGCAGCCCCGTGCCCTGCTCCGAGCGCACCGGTACGAGCACCACGGAGACGGGAATGGGGTTGGCCCATACCGTCACCTTGCATGCGGCATTGGGACAGGTGCGCGGATAGGCAAGCGGCTCGGCGTAGGCGGTACCGCAGAACGAGCAGAAGCGATCCTTCACGGGAGGAGGCATCGGGAGCTCCAGGGCGAAAGCGGGGAGGCAGCTCGGCCATCCTATCCTTTGGACGCTCCGGCATGCGCGGTCGGTCCGAGCTGCGCGAGCCACTGCACCTGCGCGGGGTGCCTGCCGTGCCGGTGGACGGGCCTTGCAGCCCCTGTCGCGGAGATACCGCACTGTCGCTGCGTATCCCCGTCCCCGGGAGGGAGGATTCGAGGCGATACTCGGCACGTGCCCTCCCCTGCCCAGACGCTCCGCCTCGCCGAGGTATTGGGTGCCCTCTCGCTGGCCACGGACCTGGCCAATGGCAATCCGCTGGAGACGGCGCTGCGCACCTGCCTGCTCGCGGTGGAGCTGGCGCGAGGGGCGGGTGGCTCCGAGCAGGAAGTGGCGGACGCGTATGACGCCGCAATGCTGCGCTACGTGGGCTGCACGGCCTTCGCGCCCGAGGAAGCCGCGGCGATGGGCGATGACATCGCCTCGAAGCAGCTCTATGCGCCCGTGGACTTCGGCCGGAAGACGGAGCTGCTCGCCCCCACCCTCCTGCGGCTGGGCAGGGGCACGGGACCCCTGAAGCGGGCCCGCGTGGTGGCTGGAGCCCTGGTCACCGCGAGGCGCACGTACGACACGATGGCGCGCAGCACCTGCGAGGTCGCCGTGCGTCTCGCCGCGCGTCTGGGCATGGGCGCCGGAGTGACGGAGGCGCTCGGTCAACTCTACGAGCGCTGGGACGGCAAGGGAGCCCCGGGCGACAGCGAAGGCGAGTCGCTGTCCTTCGTCGCCCGCGTCCTGCACGTGGCCTGTGCGGCGGAGGTGCACCACCGGCTCGGCGGCGCGGAGGCGGCCCGCGACATGGTGCGGCGGCGCGGCGGCAGCCACTTCGACCCTCGCGTGGCGCGGGCCTTCGAGAAGCATGCCCCGGAGCTGCTGGGCCGCCTGGAAGCGCCATCGGTCTGGGACGCCGTGCTCGCGGCCGAGCCCGGGAAGCGCCCGGCGGAAGACGCCGCGAGGCTGGAGGACGTGGCGCGAGCCTTCGCTGACTTCGTGGACCTGAAGTCCCCATACACGCTGGGGCACTCCTCGGGAGTGGCGGCACTGGCGGAGGCGTCCGGCCGCGCCGCGGGGCTGGACGAGGCCACGTGCACGTCACTGCGCCGCGCGGGCCTGCTCCACGACCTGGGCCGGGTGAGCGTCCCCACCAACCTCTGGGACAAGCCGGGCCCGCTGAACGCGGCCGAGTGGGAGCGCGTCCGCCTCCACCCGTACTACACGGAGCGCGTGCTGGCCCGCTCTCCCCTGCTGGCGCCCCTGGGCGCGCTGGCGGGAGCGCACCATGAGCGACTGGATGGCTCGGGCTATCACCGCAACGCACCGGCCGCGCTCCTCACGCTGCCCGCGCGAATCCTCGCGGCGGCGGACTGCTACCACGCGCTGACGGAGGCCCGGCCCCACCGCCCGGCGCACACGCCGGACGACGCCGCGCGCGAGCTGGAGGCAGAGGTCTCCGCGCGGCGGCTGGACGCGGAGGCCTCGCGCGCGGTGCTCGAAGCGGCGGGACACCGGGCCCGCAGGAAGCGCGGCGCGTGGCCCGCCGGGCTGAGCGACCGCGAGGTGGAGGTGCTGCGGCTGGTGGCGCGGGGATGCTCGAACAAGGAGGTGGCGCAGCAGCTCTCCATCTCCGCGCGCACCGTGCAGCACCACACCGTGCACATCTACGACAAGCTCTGCGTGTCCACGCGGGCCGCCGCGGCGTTGTTCGCCATGGAGAACGACCTGCTGAAGACATAGGCCATCTGGCCGATGTTCCCCCGCGGGACTTCCGGCACACGGTGGGCATGAACCTTCCACGCACCTTCCCGAAGCCGCGGTCCTTCCTCCTCCTGTGCCTGTTCACCCTGGTCGCGTGCCAGGGGCCGAGCCAGGCCGTGCGGACTCCGGCCGCGAGCACCACCGCCTTCTCCTCCCTCGCCGGCCGGGACGTCGCCCACGAGGAGTCCACCTTCGAGGGCACTGGCGGCCTACACCTCTTCGCCCAGTCCTGGCGGCCCACGGGCGGGGAGCCCCGCGCCGTCCTCATCGTCACGCACGGCATCAAGGACCACGGCAGCCGCTACGCGGAGCTGGCGGAGCACCTCGTGGGCCAGGGCTTCGCGGTGTACGCGTACGACCTGCGCGGGCATGGGCACTCGGAGGGCGTGCGCTTCGCCGTGGACTCCTTCGAGGACTACGTGACGGACCTGGAGCGCTTCGTGGCCCAGGTGCGCCAGCGCGAGCCGGGCCGGCCGGTGTTCCTCTTCGGCCACAGCATGGGCGGTGCCATCTCCACGCTCTTCACGATGGAGAAGAAGCCCGCCGTCCAGGGCCTCGTGCTGAGCGCGCCCGCGCTGAAGGCGGGCAAGAGCGTGTCGAAGGCGCGCATCGCCGCCACGAAGGTGCTCGGCGGCGTGTTTCCCAACCTGGACGTGCTGAAGGTGGACCCGACGCAGTTCTCGCGGGACGCGGCCGTGGTGCGGGAGAACGAGACGGACCCACTCATCTTCCAGGAGCCCGGCCCGGCGCGCACCGCGTCCCAGTTCATCTCCGCGCTCGGCACGATTTCGGAGCGGATGGAGGATGTGACGGTACCCCTCCTCGTCCTGCACGGCACGGGGGATACGCTGACGGACCCCGACGGCAGCCGTGACCTGGTGAAGCGCGCCCGCGCCACGGACAAGACGCTCAAGCTGTACGACGGCCTCTTCCATGACCTGGTGCACGAGCCAGAGAAGGCGCAGGTCATCGGGGACGTAGGCGCGTGGCTCACGGCGCATGTGGGCGCGGAGCCCTGAGCCGGGCCGTCCCCATCGCGCCCATGGGGCACGTCGAGCCTGAGACGGACAGGGACGCTGTTGAGGGTGGCGGGCGGGAGCAGCGGGGACGCGGAGGGCCGCGCCGAGAAGATGCGCAGGAGATGCGCAAATCCGCGTAAGCTGTGAATGCCAATAACATGGCACCTGCAATCCAACCTCGTGGAACCCAGGAGCTCTTCCGATGCGACTGACTTCTTCATTGCTGGCTGTCTTCGCGGGCCTCACCCTCTCCATGGCGGGCTGCGGCGGCGACATGTCCGAGCCCGAGCAGGCTCCCGCGTCCGAGTCCATCTCCGTGGATGCGCAGCTCCCCGAGGGGGACGTCACGCAGCAGGCCATCTGCCCGCTCAAGTGGTACTGCGATACCACGCGCCGGTACTACAACACGTCGGACCTGTGCGCCGCCGCATGTGGCAGCGTCGCCTGCTACCGTGAGCACGCGTGTGGTGGCGGCTGCACCTGCCCCTGAAGCACACCGGAGGACGGGGCGGGGCCGAGGCGCCCCGCTCCTTCCCCAGGAGCTCCAGGTCCTTCGCCTCCCGCGGCGCTGTCAGCGCCACCACGTCCTGCATCCAGCGCGCGACTTCTTCCAAAAGGGAGCTCACACCTCATGAAGCAGAACCTGAAGCAGTGGCTGTCCGTGCTGTGCGTGGGAATGGCGGGGGTGTCCGCGACCGCCTGGGCGGACGTGGGGACGCCGGTGGACTGTGGCACGGTGGAGTGCGAGGCCATCCGGGGGATGCGGTCGCTGTTCGGTGCGGAGCATGCGTATTTCGCGCAGTCCGATGCCTTCACCCTGAACCTCGCCAGCGCCGGCTTCGCGCCCGCGGCGTGTCCGAACGGCAGCCGCGCCCCCGTGCCGGGAGCGGGCTGGGTGTCCGGGTGCAACTTCTCCTACAAGGTCACGGGCATCGCGCCGCATCCGTCGCCGGGGTTCACCGCGGTGGCGCAGGGGGTGGCGGGGACGGCGTCCGCGGGCATCACGCTCCAGATTGGCACGCACCCCGTCTCCGGCATCCTCTTCTGGCTGGAGCGCAACGGCGTGCGCCGCTACGTGGACTCCGCGGAGTGCCAGTCGCCGCAGTCCTTCACCTGCGAGGCCGAGCTGCGGGAGGCCCGGTCCAACATGAACTACATCTACGTGGTGGAGCAGTCGTACTACGCGGAGATGGACCAGTACTCCACCAACCTGCCGCTGGTGGGTTTCATCCCGGAGGGGTGCTCGAATGGCACCCGGGCGACGGTGCCGGACGCGTCCTGGGTGGCTGGCTGCCGGTTCATCTACAAGGTCACGCTGAACGGAACCGCTGGCTTCACCGCCACGGCGAAGGCGGTGACCGGAGCCACGGCGGGCACCATCCTGACCATCACGCAGACGGGGCAGACCGTCATCACCCCGTCCTACCCGGCGTCGTGCCAGTAGGCTGATGCCAGAGGGGCACGGCCCCAGGGACGGGTCGGGATGCGTTCAGGATTGTTACGGATTCGAGAGTCGCAGCTGGCATCCTTGCGGCTCGCCACGATCGAGGCGCGGGTCGAGCAACTGGTCGAGGCGCTCCTCATGGAGCCACCGCCGCTGGAGCCCGTCGCGCCTCGCGTGGAGCCCGCCTGGACGCGCGAGCGTCTGCGGCCCGTGGTGCGCCGGGTGGCGGTCCGCGGAGTCCTCGAGCTCGACGACGTGCGGCTGTACGTCGACCTCGCGGAGGCGCTGGGCGCGGACTTCGAGGAGCAGCGTCCGCACGCCTGGATGCGCGCGTGGCTGGATGACACCGCCGTCTCCGAGCCGACGGCTCGCCTGCACCGGGTGGTGCGCGAGCGCCGCCGCCGCGAGGACGTCGTCCTGAGAAACCAGCGGAAGGAGGAGGCATTCCGCCTCCGCCATGCTCCGCCTGGGAAGGACACCTGAGTCCGAGGCACGGCCCCCATGCCCCCCACCCCACGACGCCAGGACCCGGCTGTTGCCCCATGTCCGCTCCAGAAGGCCAGTGGGCGGGTGGAGGTCGTCGTCGTCGACGACCGCGAGACGCCGCTGCCGGGGATTGCCGTGGAGCTGGCCCGGCCGACGGGCGACGCGGCGTTGCGCCTGCGCACGGACGAGCACGGGGTCGCCCTCTTCGAGGGACTGGAACAGGGGCGCTACCACCTGCGCCTGCTCAACGTGGAGCCCGCGCTGTGGCGGGTGCTGGGCCGGCTCGCCCTGCCCCCACTCGAGGCGAAGTCCAGCGCCCGCTGGGACTCCGTCTCCCAGTCGGAGGCGCTCTCGTGGACGTGTGATGGAACGGAGTCGCTCACGGTCCTCGCCGCGAGGCTGGGGGTGAGGCCCTCGCGTCTGCTCGATGCCCGGAGCGGGCAGCGGCTCGCGTCCGAGGTGGCCCCGGCTCCGGGCACCCGCATCGCCGTGCAGCCCTACTCCACGGAGTGGGCCACGGTGGAGACGGGCTATCGGCAGGTGGTGCACCGGATTGGAATCCCCCTGTCCCTGGTGCTCGTGCTGCGCGACGGCGTCCACCAGCCCCGCGCGCACCAGCCCTACCTGTTGAAGCTGTGGATGGACGACGGAGAAGAGCTCCCCGCGCGCGAGGGGGTGACGGATGCACGAGGACGCGTCGTGCAACTGTTGCCGGAGCACGCGGAGCGAGGCGAGGTGACGGTGGCGCCCGGCCGCGCCGACGAGCGGCGTCTGGTGCTGCGCTTCGCCGCGCTGCGGGCGACGAGCGCTCCAGAGGGGCTTCAGGAGCGCCTGGAGAACCTGGGGTTCTCCTGCGGAGGCGAGCGGGGCCAGCTCGGCCCGAAGACACGTCTGGCCGTCGAGTGGTTCCAGTACGCGCTCGGGCTGCCTCCGAGCGGGCATGCGGACGAAGCGACCTGCGCTGCCCTGGGTCTGCTTCACCGCTCGTAACCCCGGAGGCCTTTCGCCATGGTGTGTCCCAACTGCGGTACCCACGTGGTGCTCGGCACGTCGGCGGGCGCTCCTCGGTGTTCCGGGTGTGGCTCCGACCTCGTCCCGCCCCCCATCGCCTCGCCCGTGTCCGAAGAGGATGTGCGAGTCGGGATGGACGACGAGGTCGAGCCCGACGAGGGAGGGATGGACGACGAGCCGGGCAGCGAGCTCTTCGAGGGTGACGCGTACGACGCCGTCCTGGAGGAGCTGGATTCGCAGGGCTCGCATCGCCTCTCCTTCGACGAGCTGAGCGGGGAGACCCTACGGGCCGCGTCGGCCGACGCCATCATGCCGCCCCTGGAGGCGCCACCCGAGCCGATGGAGGATGACCTCGTCGAGGAGCGGTGGGTCCCGCCCGGCGAGGAGACCACCGTCTCCGACAAGCCCGTGCTCCCCCCGAGCTTCCCGCTCCGGGTGCTCCTGTGGAACATCGCGGACCTGGGCGGCGGCCCCAGCGGGACGCTGCCGGTGCGCAAGCAGTGGACCATCTCCGCCCTGGCCCATGTCATCCGCGTGGCGAAACCCGATGTCGCCACCATCCTGGAGCTGAAGAAGAAGGGCGGCGCGCGCCTGGTAGAGCCCAAGCGCCCGGTGCCCATGCAGCAGAACGCCGGCCGCTCGGGCAGCGGCAAGAAGCTGGCGGAGCTGGTGCGGTTGGCCAGGCACTTCGTCGAGCCCGGGGGCTACAACGTCAAGTACGCCGCGCCGAACGAGGTGGCGCGCGTCACGGAGCTGGAGGCGGCGCTCCTCAACGACCTGGCGAGGTTCTTCTCCGCCAGGGTGCGGCGAACCATCTGGCCGGGCTTCGACGCCAGCTCGTCGCCCGATCCAGGGTGGAGTGACCTGACCCGGAGCCTTGGCGACGACACGTTGGCCAGACTCGACGAGAACATCGAGAAGGGCTGGGGCGCGTGCGAGCCCGAGCTCGTCGAGCGCTTCGGCCGCCCGAGGCGGAAGGCGGCGGAAGACACGGACGAAGACAAGGACCCGCGGCTCGTCGCGCTCGACATCGACGTGAACAAGCGGCCGGAGCACAAGCTCAAGGTCTACCGCCTGCTCTGTGTGCGCCTGCTCGTGGAGGAGGGGTACTACGACTGGCTCCAGCCCTATCACTCCCGCTACGAGGCGAACGAGAAGAAGAAGGGGGAGCCGGGCGCCGAGGAGCGGGTGAAGCGCAACGACCTCGCGGAGCTCGCGGTCTCGCAGCTGCGTCTGCACTGCGGAATGCTGTTCCAGTACTTCCTGGCCATCGTCGGAGGGCTGGCCCCCGAGAAGCCTCCCTCGGTCCGACAGATTGGCCTCGAGAACATTCTGCACCGCGCCAACGACGAGCACCTGCAGCGCGTCTACGAGGCGAAGTACGCCGACTACCTGGAGCGGAAGAACGACACGGAGGACGCGCCGGAGACACATGCCGGCCTGCGCGAGTTCCTGCGCATCCGCGATGAGCTCAACGCCCAGTGCGAGGCTCGCGGCGAGGAGTCCTATGCGTCGTGGCCCGAAACGGTCCCCGACCAGCCCATCAAGGGGCTCTATACGCAGGATGAGGCGTACGGCGTCTTGTGGCGCAAGTCCAAGGTGGAGGTGGATGCCACGGCGATCTCCTATCTCAGCGCCTACGTGGCGCGGCGGGACTCGGAGTCAGCGCCCTTGAAGATGGAGGTCGGGGCCGGGCAGGAGGACGCCGAAGCGGCGGGGGTGTTGGAGATGGACGAAGGCGGGGAGGAAGAGGACGCGGAGACGGCGAGCCCCGTCAAGAGCCTCTTCTCCAAGCGCGAGCCCCTCCGGATTCCGGTGCGACTGGCCAAGGTGAAGGACGCGCCGGCGGTGGGCGTCGTCGCCTGGCACCCGCCGGCTCCTGGTGACCGCAACAAGGAAGCCCGGGGCAGGGACTTCCCGACCTTCCTCCAGTACTGCAAGGACGAGCGTCGGGAGAAGTCGCTCGGGGTCATCCTGTCGGACCTGAACATCGACACCGCGAGGCCCAAGAAGGAGCGCGCGCCGGACGAGACGCCGTACATCGACACCTGCATCCCGCGGCTCTCGTTCCACCAGTTCTTCGCGACGCTGCTGGGACCGGGCGCGGATGCCAGTCACCTCTACACCCAGGCCGACCAGCGCTCGACCATCGCCAAGAGCGTGTTTGATGACTGGGCCGTCAACAGCAAGCACGACTTTGGCGGTGGCTCGCACCAGTTGCTGCGCACGCTGCTCAACGAGCACATCAACCCCGCGGTATTCGCGCCAATCAAGACCGCGAAGGGCCACGAACTGCAGGCACCGCTCACGTCCGGCGAGGAGCTGCTGGGCTACATCGAGTCGTTCGTCACCCCGCCGCAGCAGCGCTACGGGGCGAGCGGCTACGACAAGATTCTCGTGTACTCGCCGCGCGCGGATGGCTGGACGCTGAAGCAGTCATCGGTCTTCGTCATCCCGTTCCCCATGGCCCTCGCCGACGCGAAGGAGGAAGGACTCTTCTTCATCCACGGCAAGCTGCTGCCCACGCACCTGCAGCCCTTCTGGCGGCTCATCCAGACGGAGGACGGGGAGCTGCCGGAGGAAGAGCGCATCTTCGACAAGCTTCGCGGCTCGGACGTGAAGCTCATGGGCTCGGACGACGCGCGCTGGGAAGCGCTGATGGTGGCCGCGAAGAAGCTGAGCGACCACATGCCGCTCGTCTCGGATCTCCAGCTCGTCTACAACGGCCAGGACGCGCTGGTCATCGAGGAGGAGCCGCTGCTCCTGCCCACGGGCTCCCCCGAGCTGGAGGCGCTGGAGGCGCTGTGCCTCGCCTTCCAGAAGTCCATGGGGTCCGCCGAGGAGGCCACGAGAGCGCTCGACGACATCCTGGAGGCCGCGGCCAGGGTCCCCGAGGCGGACCACCCGCGTGCGGGCGCGCTGGTGGCGGACGCCATGCAGGTGCGCGAGACGCTCGACGTGCTGCGGGCGGAAGGGTTCGACACGGCGGACTTCTGGGGCAAGCGGCCCGTCCTCGAGTCGGATGGCGGCGGCAGGGGCGCCGCGAACGGCGTCTCGCTGGACACCTACCTGACGTTCATCGGTCAGGCGCGGGTACCCAACGCGGGGGGCGGGAACTGCCTCTTCCGCACGCTCTCCCAGCTCCTCTTCGGCACCGAGCGCCACCATGCCGACGTGCGCCAGGCGGTGGTCAACCACCTGGACGACCTGCTCGCGGGGACCGTGCAGGACGACGGGGGGCTGGTGGGCCCCCTCCCGGTGGCGGCCTTCCGCCAGCACATGGAGTTGATGCTCGACTGGCATCGCGAGGCCTGGCCGAACCAGCTCGCGTACCGGCGCGTCGTCGGGACGGACGAATGGCGCCAGTACCTCCGGGCGATGAGCCGGGATGGCGTCTGGGGAGACCACGTGGCGCTCGCGGCGGCCTCCCATCTGTTCGGGGTGCGCTTCGACCTCCATGCCCGGACGAGCAACGCCTCGTACTGGACGGACCTCGTGGACTTCGTGCCGCGCACGGAGGGGCATGAAGCGGCGCGGACGCTGCTGATCGCGAACCTGGGGAACACGCACTACGAAGCCGTGGGGCCCATGGGCGCGGCGCTCCCCGAGGAGGAGGCGCTACCGCCCGTGCTCATTCCCCTCTGCGCGCCCCGCCGTCGCGCCGAGGAAGGTGTGCCGCAGCCTGCCCAGAAGAGCGAGGCCAAGGCGTCCTCCAGCCCCACGCAGGGGGCCTCGTCGTCCCCGCTGAAGGGTCCGGTGCATCTGTGGCCAAGCACGACCTACTTCAAGAAGGACACGCCGGCCCATCATCTCCACGCCCTCTTCCTCTTCGGTGAGAACGACGTCGAGAAGAAGAAGAGCAGACAGCAGAAGAGCGAGCAGCACTCCACCCAGGCCGTCATCCGCCTGAACCCGAATGCGCTCGGGATTCGCACGTGCTGGTTCTCGGGGGTGGGCATGCTGGACAAGGACCTGGCCAGGAACCAGCAGGCCATCGACGAGGACTGCGACGAGGCGCTCCAGTTGCTCAAGAGCGGCGCCTACATGACGCTCGTCGTGCCGTGGGACCACACGACCAACACCGTCGACATCGGGACGGGGGTCGCCGACCTGCCGGCGGGAGCGCCCCAGACGTGGGCCCACCTGCAGAAGAAAATCCAGGAGCTCATCGACTGGGCGAACGCGCGCCTGGGGACGGTGATGGTCGTCCCGCAGGCGGCCGTGCTCGTGCCGTCGGTGGTGCAGCAGCAGGCGTCCGACCTCTACATGCAGGAAGTCTCGGACGCGATGCTCAAGGCTCCGGCCCTGGGTGACGACTCCAGCACGAGTGTCGTGGGGGCCTCCAACGTCGTGTCCCTGAGGACGCTGCTCTTCTCCGGGGCCTCGTCACCCGAGACGGGGCTCCTGTCGGACGTCGACTACGAGAAGAACAAGGCCATGCTCGACGAAGACCTGGAGGAGCTCAGCCGGCGGGTGGAGAGCGGCCAGTTCCGGAGGCTCGTGCTCCCCCGGGACGAGGAGCACCAGATCGTCCTGGGCACTGAGCTGGGCAGGCTCGACGTGAATGCGCCCAGGACACTGGACTACCTGCGCAAGCGGCTGGAGGCCCTGTGCAAGCGCTGCGAGGAGATCCACGTCATCCCGGCCTCGGCGCTGATGGAGGACGAGGACCGCGAGGACGGCAACGGGATGCAGGGCGTGCAGGAGTCGCAGTCCCTGTCCGCGTCCGGGGACCTTCCCGCGCCGAACCGGCTCAAGCGCACGCGGAGCGACCGGGACAAGGTCGTCTTCGCGGGAGAGGAAGAGGAGGCGCGGCTTCCTGGCGAAGATGAGTCCGCCCTCAAGAAACACAAGGACAGGTCGTCGAGGGCCTTCGCCACGTTCCGACCGTCGTCGTCCGTGGACCCAGACGTCGCCGTGAAGGACAGGCCCAAGCGAACCCGGAGCCAGCGGGACGGACTCGAGGACGAAGAGCCGCCCCCTGGGCTCCCCGAAGAAGATGAGTCGGCCATCAAGAAGAAGAAGGAAGCGCCGCAGGGGGAGGAGGAAGCGGAGGAGGATCAGGCGGGAGGCATGTAGCAGGTGTCCCATGCAGGCAACGGACCAGGTCAAAGCACGGCGATGACCGCCTTGAACGTCAGCCCCAGCAGCGCCAGTGACGACAGCACGAAGAGCGCGAAGCGCAGCTCAATCTTGTTGATGAGTGCCTGCACCAGGCTGTGCACCACGCGCAGGCCCACGTAGGCCCAGGCCAGCATCAGGTTGAGGCCGGTTCCTTCGCCCAGCAGCGCCAGCGCCAGGGTGATGGCGTAGAAGATGGTCGGCTGCTCCATCAGGTGGTTGTAGTTGTCGGCCTTCCAGCGCACCTCGGCCGGCAGTGTGCTCATCTGCTCGCCGCGCGGCGCGTACGGGTCGGGTTTCATGCGGGCCTTGAACATGGCCGGAAGGCGCGTGGCATACATCCATGCCCACATGACCATGGACCAGGACACGAGCGCGACGACGGGAGCGACAATGGGGCTGTGCATGGCCCCTTCCCTGCCCGATGCCGCGACCCGGCGCAACTTCGAGGGAGGATTCCGGCTCGCCCCGCGCTGATTTGTCACACGGGTGCGCTCGCTGATACAGCCCGTACCCGAAGCCAAACAGAGGGGGATACATCGATGAAGTCGCGTTATGCGTCCGTACTCATCGTACTGGGCCTCGTGGCGTGCGGAGACTCCGCCGACACACCCGGGCCCACGCCGTCAGAACCGGGGGACGCCGCCGCGCCCTCGTCCACGCCCATGCGTCCGGATGCCAGCCCGGAGGACCTCGCGGCTATTCGCGCGCGGGAAGACCTGCGCTCGGCACGCGCGCTCGCGGAGGTGGAGCGCCGCTTCGCCTCGCGGACGCCAGGCCTGTCCTTCCGCGTCCGCCGTGTCCGCACCAGCTCCATGGGCGACACCCACGTCTGGATTCAGCAGGTCTTCCAGGGCACGCCCGTGACGGGGCGTGAGCTGGGCGTCATCGTCTTCGTGGACGACACCCTCCAGGTGCTCGGCGAGCCCGACACCTTCGAGGGCGTCGCGCCCGCGCGGATGAAGGCCACCGAGGGCCTGAAGCGGGCCCGGGCCCACGTCGCGAAGAAGGGGCTCACGGTGGGGGACACTGGCGACGTCGTCCTGGAGCCCGTCTACGAGCGCCGCCTGCGTCCGGGCGCTTCCGGAGGGAATGCCGCGAACTACGAGACGGTGGTGGTGGGGTTCGAGCGGGGCACCCGCGTGAAGGTGTCGTCCGTGCTCTCCGCGGACGCGCCCCGCGAGCTGTTCGTGCGCGAGCGTGACGGCGCCGTGGTGGAGCGGGCCTTCCCGCCCTCCGTCATGGCGAAGGGGTCGCTGCGCAGTGCGTTCGCCGGCACCGTGACGATGGGCACGTACCAGTCGAGCCGGGGCGTCTACTCTCTCGAGAGCGAGCGGGGCGACGTCATCTCCGCCGCTGCCCAGAAGGATGGCTCGCCGGCGTTCGACTACAAGAGCTCGGTCAACGGCTGGGGTGACAACCAGCTCTACGCCTCCCAGGGCCCCAATACGGTGAATGGGCAGACCGCGGCGGCGGATGCATTCATCTCCGTCTACGGCACCCATCGGATGTTCGCCGACGTGTACGGCCGCAATGGCTGGGATGGCCAGGGCGGGCCCATCCACGCCTACGTGCACTACCCGGAAGCCAATGCCCACCCAATGGGCAATGGCGTCGTCGTGCTCGGTTACATTTCCATCAAGGGTGGGCTCTCGAGCGTCCCGCTGACCGACATCGAGTCGGTGGCCCACGAGGTCGGCCACATGACCTTCGAGCTGGACACCGGCGTGGTGACGGGCCCCACCGGCGAGCTGGGAGGCCTGGATGAGGGGACGGCGGACATCTTCGGTCTGGTCGCGGGCTTCTACCTGCCGGATGCCATTGCCCTCCTGGGGACTTCGTGCACCCCGCTGACCTGCAGCAGCGGTGGGGGCCGCAAGCCCATCACCGTGCGGGGCGACTGGACTTTTGGGAACTGGGGAGACCCCCGCTACGGCCGCTCGTTCATCGACCCGTTCCTGTACCCCGCCTGGGTGCCGGGCATCGACAGCGCGGCCTCCCACGATGCGTCGGGACCGCTGAGGCGGATGTTCTACTTCCTCAGCGTCGGCGTGCTCCCCGCGGGCCAGGCTCCGGTCGCCGGCCTGCTGCAGCCGCAGCGGGAGAGCGCCTTCCTCCCCCAGGGGCTCACCGGCCTCGGCATCACCACGGCGAACTGGCTCTGGTACAACACGCTCAGCGGCGTCTACTTCTCGCGCATCACCAACTACGCCACGACGCGCGAGATGATGCTCGAGGCGACGATGACGCTGTACGGGCGCGTGCCGCACACCCCCGAGTACAAGGCGGTGGAGGATGCCTGGGCAGCCGTGAATGTCGGCCCGCCCGCGGACCGCACGCCTCCCTCGGTGGTCATCACCACCGGGCAGAAGAGCAGCACGTATGCCGTCGTCACCGTCGACGTGTCCGACGAGAACGGCCTCGTCGAGGGAATGGTGGGCATCTCCTCCGGCCTCATCGATGGACGGACGACGCTGCAGCCCTGCACCGGCCACTGCGTCTTTACCCTCGACCCGAGCCAGTACGGGACGAGCTCCTCGCACTACGTGAAGGTCACCGCGAAGGACACCCGCGGGAACAGCGTGGAGAAGAAGGTCTACTTCGCGCTGGATGCCTCCGGGCCGACCGTCACCCTCACCTCGAACAAGCCGACGACCTGGTCGCCCATCGCGCCCCAGCAGGACTGGAAGTACAGCGCCACCGACACCTCGGGCATCCGGTCGGCGAAGGTGTTCGTGGACGGCGTGGCGGTGGTGGATGAGTCCTGGAGCAGCTCACCCGTCTCCAGCTTCACGCTCAACAACGTGGTGGTGGATGTCTCCAACCGCGCGGAGGGCTGGTATCCGGTGCGGTTCGAGACGTCCGACCGCTTCGGCAACACCCGGGAGAACTCCTACTCGCTCGCGGTGGACCACACGGCTCCAGAGGTGTGCACGCAGACGGTGACGGTGGACCCGGCGAACAACGGCAACGTCTACCTGACGCTCACCGGGCGCGACGCTGTCTCCGGGCTGTCCAACCTCGCCATCCACCACACGACGGGCGGGCTGCTGCGCGGCGACACGACCGACGTCGGGCCCGGCGTCCAGCGCACGCTGAGCCACACCGCCACGCTCGCGCCGGGGACCTACCTCTTCTTCGGCAACTGCATGGACCAGAGCTCCAACGTCGTGCGGACGCCGTATCAGACGGTCACGCTGGTGGGCTCGTGCAACTCCATGGCCACCGCGGGCGGCGCGCAGGTGGATGAGCGCACGTTCCAGATGGGCAAGGCGGCGGGGACGGTGAAGCTCAGCTACCACACCTACTCCGTGCACGACCGCATCAAGGTCTACTCGGGCACGACCCTGGTGGCGGATACCGGCTGCGCGGCCACGGGCGACCCCTCCACCCTCAGGACCGTGACGTTCGCCTACTCAGGGACGTCGGGGCAGTTGAAGGTGCGCGTCGAGCCCAACTGCAACCCCGTCACGGCCCAGTCCACCACGGAGTGGGTGTACTCGCTGAGCTGCCCCTGACGCAGCGTCCGGGCGGGCCGGCCTGCTGCGCGCGGCCCGCGCCGGAATCGCAACCCAGTAACAGATGCTTCAAGCAGGGTGCCGGCCGTCACTCCACGGGGCGGGTGAGGCCTAGCGTGTCCGCATAGCTGTGCAGTCCGCGAATGTGATTGCCACCGTCGACCGCGAGGGTGTCCCCGGTCATCCATGACGCCAGGTCGCTGCAGAGGAACGACACCACCTTCGCCACGTCCTCCGGCTCGCCGCACGTCTTCCCGAGCGGCGTGTGCGCGAGGAACTCCCGCCCCATGGCCCCCTTCATGAGCCCGGCGCCCTCCGCCAGGGGCGTGCGGATGGCTCCCGGTGCCACGACATTCACCCGGATGTTGTACCGCCCCAGCTCCGAGGCCGCGACCTTCGAGAAGTTCGCGAGCCCCGCCTTGGAGGCGCAGTAGTGGGCGAGCCCGTCCGTCACGGCCGTCTGGTTCAACGAGGAGATGTTGACGATGGAGCCCGGCTGCTTCGCGGCGACCAGCGCCTTCGCCAGGGCCTGGGTGAACAGGAAGGGCCCCTTGAGGTTGATGGCCAGAATCTGGTCGAACTCCTCCTCCGGCAGCTCGAGCATCGGACGGAGGGTGGCCGAGCCGGCGTTGTTCACCAGGATGCCCGGGAGGCCGAACTCACGCGTCGCAACCTCGATGGCCCGCTTCACGTCCTCCGCGCGGACCACGTCTCCCGCGAAGGGCACGGCCCGCGTGCGCCCCTCCGCCACCCGGTTGAGTTCCACGGCGGCCGCCTCCACCTTCTCCCCGGTCCGCCCGAAGAGGAGCACGTTGGCCCCGTCCCGCATGAGCCGCGCGGCGATTCCCAACCCGATGCCCTGCCCCGCTCCCGTGACGATGGCGCTGCTCGATACCAGCTTCATGGTGGCTCCTGTATCCAAGGTACAGGTGTGAATCTAGATGGGCGGCACGTGGCGCACCAGGACCGGTGTCGCCATCACCCTCCTCCAGCGACGGGAAGCGCCGGTCCGAGCTGTACGGCTACCGCACTGGCGCCCAGATGGCGCTGTGAGCCTCCGGCGCATCCGGGGACTCTTGCGCCGTATAGAAGTAGGCCGCGACAGCGGCTCGCCCCCGTCCCTCGGGACACTCCAGCGGGGCCGGGTGGCCATGCCAGTGGTCATCGCCATGCGCCATCACGACCAGCCGGTCGAGGAGCGGGGCGATTCGGGTCTCACACCGGGAGAGGTCGGCACTCCACAACTCCAGGTCGCCGCCCCAGGCGGATTCCCAGCCGGGGTTCAGGTAGTAGAGGACGGTGAGCCGCCGCGAGAGCGCGCGGAAGCGGTCCCGGTTGAAGTCCGCGTGCAGCGCCAGATGGCCCCCACGCAGCGTGAGGTGCAGCCCGGCGCCCCGGAAGTGTGGATCCGCGATGAGCCCCTGCACTCCGGTGAGTGTCTCCAGGAAGTCGATGAACGACATGCCCGAGAGCTCCGAGAGCAGGTGCCGGAGCGCCCCGTGCACACCTTCGAAGGCCTTGCGCTGGAGCTGCCCCAGACGTGCCGCCTGCTCCTGATGGTCGCGGCGCTTCCAGTCGGCATCGGATGCGCCCGGGAAGACTCCGGCCAGGCCGGACGCCAGCCGCTCTCCCAGGAAGCCGTCGATGACGACGTGGGGATGGGGCCGCGCGGCGGCGTAGGCGTCACGATGGGCCACCGCAAGCGAGCGGAGCGCCGTACGGCTGAGGAAGAAGCTCGGCCCCAGCAACGGGCCTTCTTCGATGGTTGCGACGCTCACCGGACCTCTTCTGTCTGGGTTGCCGACCTTCGATGATGCCATGCGCGCGGAAGCCACGCCTCCGAAACGTGGGAAGCACGAGCCCCTGCCCTCCACGGCCCGAGTAAGGTGCCGCCCATGAGCGGTGAGCAGACCTTGGCGACGAAAGTCCTCGCGGCGGTGGGTGTCGTGGGTGCGGTGGGCTTCCTCCTCGCGCTGGACCTGGAGCGCCGTGACGTCCGGATGGTGACCAAGGCGCTGCCCATGCTCTGCCTGCTCCTGTGGCTGTGGCCGCCCCGGGAGCGCCATCCCCGGTGGATCTTCTCCGGGCTCGTGCTCTCGCTGCTCGGAGACCTGCTGCTGGAGCTGGGGCCGGCTTGGTTCCTGCCGGGCCTGGGTGCCTTCCTGCTGGCGCATGTGAGCTATGCCGCCGCGTACCTCACCGTGTCGCGAAGCCCCCATCTGGCGCGGGCGCTGCCCTTCGCGCTGCTGGGCGTGGGTGCCAGCACGTTCCTGTGGCCGGGCCTCGGGAACCTGGCGCTGCCCGTGACGTTCTATGTCGCCGTCATCTGCGTGATGGGCTGGCGCTCGGCGGCCATGGTGGGGAGCCCGGTGCTGGCGCGGCGAACGCAGTGGATTGCGCTCGCGGGCGCACTGATGTTCGCCGCCAGTGATGGGCTGCTCGCCGTGAAGCTCTTCGTGCGCCCACTGCCCGGCGCAAGCTACGCCATCATGTTGCTCTACTGGGCCGCGCAAGCCTGTATCGCCGTCTCGGCTCGCGAGGCCCTGGCTTCATCCATGCAGCCCCGCGGTATCCCCGCGCGGGTGGCTTGACTCGGAGGAGGGAGCGGGCGGCAATGGGGCACCTTGCGACGCGCACTCCTTCTTGGCTCCCTCCTGCTGTCCCTGTCCTCCCTTGCCGCCGAGCCCACCGAAGTCCAGGTCCTCAAGGCCGCGCGCCTCTTCGACGCGAAGACGGGGAAGGTCTTCACCCCGGGCGTGGTGGTGGTGGCGGAGGGAAAGGTGGTGGGCGTGGGACCGAAGGCCCCCATCCCGGAGGGCGCGAAGGTGGTGGAACTGGGCGACGCCACCCTGCTGCCGGGCTTCATGGACGCGCACACCCACCTGACCGTGGAGCCCGGGCCCGACTGGCGCAAGGACGTCATCGACAGCTTCCAGCGCACGATTCCCGAGCAGACGCTGGACACGCTGCCCTGGGCGCGCGTCACGCTGATGGCGGGCTTCACCACGGTGCGAAACCTGGGCGCGGAGGACTTCATCGACGTGGGCCTGCGCAACGCCATCGCGCGAGGCATCGTGGTGGGGCCGCGCATCCTCGCGGCGTCGTCCAGCCTGAGCTCCACGGGCGGGCACTGTGACTACGGCAACTCGTGGCGCAAGGGGCTGCTGGCCCATGATGCCAGCCCCGGCGTGGCGGATGGTCCGGACGCGCTGCGCGCCCGCGTGCGCGAAACCCTCAAGTACGGCGCCGACCTCATCAAGGTGTGCGCCACGGGGGGAGTGATGAGCTTCAACGCGGAAGTCGACGCGCCGCAGTTCACCCAGGCGGAGCTGGACGCGGTGGTGGACGAGGCCCACGCGCACCGGCGCAAGGTGGCCGCGCACGCCCACGGCGCGGAAGGGGCGAAGCGCGCCATCCGCGCGGGCGTGGACTCCCTCGAGCACGGCACCCTGATGGACGACGAGGCCCTGGAGCTGATGAAGCGCAAGGGCACCTGGTATGTGCCCACCGCCTTCGCCTTCCACGGGGTGAAGGAGCTGGCGGACAAGGGCAACCTGCCGCCGGACAACGTCCTGAAGCTCAAGGCAGTCGACGTGCGGCGGGAGCAGGTGCTGCGCAAGGCGATTGCCATGGGGGTGCGCATCGCCTTCGGCACGGACGCGGGCGTGTTCGTCCACGGGCGCAACGCGGAGGAGTTCGCGCTGCTGGTGCAGGCCGGCCTGCCCCCCGCCGAGGCGCTGCGCGCCGCCACGGTGAACGCGGCGGAGCTGCTCGGCGTGTCGGACAAGCTGGGGACGCTGGAGCCCGGGAAGCTGGCGGACGTCGTCGCCGTGCCCGGCAACCCCCTCCAGGACATCCGCGCCACCCAGAAGGTCTTCTTCGTGATGAAGGAAGGCGTCATCCACCGCCACGACACGGCGCCGCCCTCCCCTGCCCCCGCGCGCTGAGCCCCGGCCTCAGGGCCGGGTGAGCACGTCGCACAACAGGAAGTCGAGCTCGCCCCCGGACAGCCAGCGGGCGCTCACTCCCGCGAAGTCCGGCTCCGCCTCCGCGTCGGCCTGCCGCCAGAGGTCGTCCAGGCGGTAGCGCGCGGCGGTGCAGTAGACATCCGCCAGCTCACCGGCGTGCGGCTGGCCTCGCGAGGCCAGGGCCGAGGCGTGGGCCAGCGTGACGGACATGGTGAACAGCTCGTTGCAGAGCTGGTTCAGCAGGATGAGCGTCCGCTCGCGCGCGTGGAGCACGGCCGCGTCCGGGTAGCGGCGCGACAGTTCCAGGCACTTCCGGGCGAGCCGGTGCACCTCCCGGGCCGTGAGCTGGAGGTGCTCGCGGTTGCGGGCCGACAGGTGCTCCTCCACCGGAAGCGGCGCGGGGGGCGCCTCGAGCTCCGCGGCATGCGCGGCCGACGGGTAGTAGAGGGAGAAGAGCCCCTCTCGCGCGGCCTTGTGGTCCACGAGGAAGTCCACGCCGCCCGCCACGCGGAAGGCCCGGGCGTCGCGCAGCGCGCGCTCCAGCGGAACCGGCACCGCGCCCCGGGCCGCCTTGCTCTCCGCCGTCTCGTAGCCCTCGGCGGCGAGGAGCGACACGGTCCGGTCCGTGATTCGCGCGCATGCCAGGGAGGCGATGTTCTTCGCCGCCACCTGCTCGAACCAGCGCACGGGCAGGTTGTCCGCCGTCACGCCCGTGAGGCTCCACCGGGCCACGCTCTCCATGGCGAAGACCTCGGCCGCGGTGGTGGAGACCAGCCGCTGGATTTCATCGAAGTCTCCGAGCCGGCGCCCCTGCGCGAGGCGCCGGTGGAGGAACTCGCGAGACCACTGGAGGCACTTCTTGGAAAGCGCCAGGGACGCCGCCACGATGATGTACATGCGGCCCAGGGCGCTGAGCGGCTCCAGGAGCGGCGTGTTGCGCCAGTGCTCCTGGGACATCGCCAGCACCCGCTCCTTCGGCACCCGCACGTTGTCGAAGCTCAGCGCGGAGATGGGCAGCCCGCGCAGGCCCATCAGCCCGTGCTCGGCCCGGACGCGGAAGCCGGGGCTCGCCGTCTCCACCACGAAGAGGCTGATCTGCTCCCTGCCGCCTTCGCAGAGCGTGGCGGTGACGTTCAGGAGGTCCGCGATGGAGCCGTTCCCGATGTAGACCTTCTCCCCGTTCAGGACATAGGCCGTCCCATCTTCCGTGGGCGTGGCGGTGGTGGACGCGCGCCGCACGGAGGCACCGATGGGCTCGGTGTCGGCCCAGCCGGAGATGGCCCCCTCGGCGATCCGGGCGCGGACATAGTCCCGGAGCGGACCGGCCTGGACTGCCTCGATGATGGCGCCCGCGCCCAGGCCGCTGTGGATGGCCAGCGTGTAGCCCACCGGGAGACACCCACTCATCACCGCTTCGATGACGCGGAAGGTGTTCAGCATGGAGAGCCCCCGGCCTCCCAGCTCCCGCGCCACCTGCAGCTTGTAGTAGCCGTGCGAGCGCAGGGCCTCGCGCAGCTCCGGCGAAATCCGGCCCGTCCGCTCCACCTCGTCCGGGTCCACGTGCGCCTTCAGGAACCGCTCGACCTCGGCGATGACGACGTCCCCCTGCCGCCGCTCCTCCGGGTCCTGCTCGGGAAACGCGCGGACGAGGTCCCAGCGGAGCTTCCCCGCGAAGAGCTGGCCCAGGAAGCCCTCACGGCTGCGGGTGGCGGGATGCAGGGGCTCGTTCATGGCTTCAGGTCCTCACTGGAAACGGTGTGGGGGCGGCCCTGTCGCAGGCGCTCGCCCAGAAGACGCAGGAGCGTGTCCTTCTGCTCCCGTAGGTAGAAGTGGCCACCGGGCAGCAGGTGGAGCTCGAAGGGCCCGGTGGTGTGGACGCGCCATGGCTCCAGCTCCTCGCGAGTCAGGTCGTCCCGGGTGCCGCCCAGGACGGCCATCGCGCAGTCCAGGGGCGCGCCGGCTTCGTGCGGGTAGGACTCCACGAGCGACAGGTCCGCGCGCAGGCCCGGCAGGATGAGCTCGCGCAGCTCGGCGTCTTCCCGGAGCTCCAGGGCCAGCTCGCCGTAGGTGGGCTCGAGCGCGGTGAGCAGCCCGTCCTCGTCCAGGTGGCTCGCGGGGATACCTCGCGCGGGGAGCTGCGGGGCGGGCGCCGCGGAGAGGAACAACCAGCCCGGCGGCGTACGGCCCAGGCCGCGCAAGCGCCGGGCCGTCTCGAAGGCCACGAGCGCTCCCAGGCTGTGCCCGAAGAACGCGAAGGACGTCCCGAAGTCCACCGCGCCCACCAGCGTGTCCACCAGCTCGCGCATCCGGGTGAAGGGCGCCTCCTCCGCGCGCGCGCCATGGCCGGGGAGCTGCACACCCCACACCTCGACGTCCGGGAGCAGGTCGGCCCAGCGCACGTACTCGCCCACGGAGCCGCCGCTGTGAGGGAAGCAGAAGAGGCGCACGGAGGCTTCCGGACGCTTCATGCGGCAGGCAAGCCAGGGAGAAGGCAACGTCATGGTCATTTCGAGGACGGAGGTGAGGTCGGGCTGGCGGCGGACGAGGACTCCTCGATGAAGCGGGCCAGCCGGGCCACGGTGGGGGCGCGGAAGATGGCCTTCACCCGCAGGGGCGTGGAGACATGCGGGCGCAGCCGCGCGATGAGCTGCGCCGCCATCAGCGAGTCGCCCCCCTTCTCGAAGAAGTTGTCGTGGAGGCCGACGCGAGGCAGCCCCAGGACTTCCGCGAAGGCGGTGGCGATGTGGCGCACCGTCGGGTCCTCGGGAAGCGCTGGCCCGTCGGATGGGGACACGGAGGCCACGTCGCTCCGGGGCGCGCCGGGCACACTCCCCTCGCCTGCCTGCGCCACCACGAGAGCGGACGTGTCCGGCGCCTCGACGAGGTAGCGCTGGCGCTCGAAGGGGTACGTCGGCAGGGGCACCCGCCGGCGCCGCGCGCCCGCGTGCAGTCCCTGCCAGGCGAGCGGAACTCCCGCGGCCCACAGGCGCCCGGCCGCGGTGAGCGCGCTGACCCCGTCAGACGTGTCGTCCGCGGGGTGAGGGAGCGTGGCCACCGTGAGGTGCGTGCCCGCGCCGGGGTGCTGGCGCGCCAGCGTCGCCAGGGTCCGTCCGGGGCCCACCTCCAGGAGGATGCTGGCCGGGCCCGCGAGCAGCGTGCCCAGCGCATCACCGAAGCGGACGGTGTGGCGCAGGTGCGCGGCCCAGTACGCCGGGTCCACGGCCTGCTCCTCGGAGACGGCGGCGCCGGTGAGGTCGGAGACCCATGGAAGCTGGGGGGGACGCCGCTCGACGCGCTGGACGCAGGCGGTGAACGCGGCCAGTGACGGCTCGACGAGGTGCGAGTGCCCGGCGCCCGGGATGCGCAAGAGGCGCGACTCCACGCCGCGCGCCGCCAGCCGTGACTGGAGGGCCTCGATGTCCGCCACCGGGCCGGACACCGTGCACTGCGCGGGCCCGTTCACCGCCGCCAGGGAGAGCCCGGCCTGGAGCAGGGGTGCCAGCTCGGACTCGGGCAGCGGCACGGCCAGCATGGCGCCCGCGGGCAGGCTGGCGAGGATGCGCGAGCGCTCCAGGACCAGGTGCAGGGCATCCGCGAGGGAGAACACGCCGGCCACCGTGGCGGCGGCATAGGCCCCCAGGCTGTGTCCCACCACCGCGGCGGGCTTCACGCCCCAGCGCTTCCACAGCCGCGCCACCGCGTACTCGATGACGAAGACGGAGAGCTGACCGGTGACGAACTCCCCCATCCGCGCGGAGGCCCGCTCGAGCGCGGCCGCGTCCGCGGTCTCGGGATGGAGCACCGTTCGGAGGTCGAACCCCAGGAGGGGTGTCAGGTGCGCGCGGCACTCGTCCACGGCCTCGCGGAAGGCCGGCTGCGTGGCGTACAGCTCCCGGCCCATGCCCACGTGCTGGCCACCGTGGCCGGAGAACATGAACACCACCGGACGCTCCCCTGGCTCCAGCCGCGCGTCGCCCGGAGAGCCCTGCTGCTCCGCCAGCGCGAGGAGGACCTCGGGGGTGTCCTGGCCCACCGCGAACCACCGGTGCGCGTGCGCGGGGCGGCCCACCTGGAGCGTCCAGGCCACGTCGCCGAGGGAGACTTCCGGGTGCTGGCGCAGGTGATTGCCGAGCCGGTCCACGGCCCGGGCCAACGCGGCGGGGCCGTGGGCCGACAGCACCAGCAGTTGCGGGGTGCGCGAGCGCTCGGAGGCCAGCGGCGCGGGCGCCTCCTCCAGCACGGCGTGGGCATTGGTACCTCCGATGCCCAGCGAGCTGACGCCAGCCCGCCGTGGAAGGCCGCCGGTGTCCCAGTCCCGCAGCTGCGTATTCACACGGAAGGGGCCGTGCTCGAAATCTATCTCCGGGTTGGGCTGCTCGAAGTTCAGGCTGGGGGGCAGCTTCCGATGCTCCAACGCGAGGACCGTCTTGATGAAGCCAGCCACGCCCGCCGCCGCGTCCGTGTGGCCAATGTTCGTCTTCACCGAGCCCAGCCAGCAGAAGTGCCGCTGGCGGGTGCCGAAGGCCTTCGTCAGCGCGGCGAGCTCGATGGGGTCTCCCAGCCGCGTGCCGGTACCGTGGGCTTCGATGGAGGTGATGCTCCCGGGCGCCACCCCGGCGGCGCGCTGCGCGGTCTCGATGACGCGGGCCTGTCCCTCCACACTCGGCGCGGTGAAGCCAATCTTCCCTGCGGCGTCGTTGTTGATGGCCGAGCCCCGGAGGACGGCGCGAACGGTGTCCCCATCCGCCAGGGCGTCCGCGAGCCGCTTGAGCACCACGAGCCCGGCGCCATTGCTGCCCACGGTGCCCTGCGCGCGCGCGTCGAACGCACGGCAGCGGCCGTCCGGGGACAGCGGCCCGCCCTCGCTGTAGTGGCCGAACCGCGGCGGCACGTGCACCGACGCGCCTCCAGCCAGGGCGATGTCGCAGTCCCCCGCGAGCAGCGCCTGGGCGGCCAGGTGGATGGCGACCAGGGACGTGGAGCAGGCCGTCTGCACGGTGACGGCGGGGCCGCGCAGCCCGAGCTTGTAGGCCACCCGGCTGGTGAGGAAGTCCACGCCCGTGGCCAGCCGCAGCTGCCAGTCGCTGGCGCCCGCCAGCAGCTCCCTCCGGGCCCGGAGCGCGGACAGATAGGACGTCTCGCTCCCTCCAGCGTAGAGCCCGATGGCGCCGCGGTAGCGAGCAGGGTCATACCCCGCGTCCTCCAGCGCCTCCCGCGCGCACTCCAGGAACACCCGGTGCTGCGGGTCCAGCATGAGGGCTTCCAGGGGCGAGCAGCCGAAAGCCGCCGCGTCGAACCCGTCGGCGTCCGCCACGAGGCCGAAGGCGGGCACCTCCTCGCCCACGGCGCTCTCCCCGGGCGGCTGCTCGCGGGGGCGCCCGTCCGGGCCGAAGAAGGTGATGGACTCGACGCCGTCGGCCAGATTGGACCAGAACTCCTCCGCGTTGGCGGCGCCGGGAAACCGGCACGCCAGGCCCACCACCGCGACGTGCGCGGAGAGGTCCTCCTCCTGCTCCAGGGAGGCACTCATTCCGCTTCCTCCCGCGAGCTGTCCGACGCCAGCCGCTCCCTGCGGCCCAGCAGGCGCCCGCGCCCACTCCGCTGCTGCTGCTCGCGGTGCTCCAGCGCGGCGGCCGCCTCCCCACCATCGTCCTGACCCTGGAGATGCCCGGCGAGCGCCCGGACGGTGGGGAACTCGAACAGCTTCACCATGGGCACGTCGTGTCCCAGGCGGCTCTTCAGGAGGTGTTGCACCTGCGCCAGCAGCAGGGAGTGTCCGCCGAGGTCGAAGAAGTTGTCCTCCGCGCCCACCCGCTCCAGGCGCAGCGTCTCGCACCAGAGGCCGGCGAGCTGGCGCTCCAGCTCGCTCGCGAGCGGGGCCTGGGGCGCCTGCGTCACGGGGGCGGGCTCGGGCAGGGCCCGCTCATCCACCTTGCCGCTCTGGGTGAGCGGCAGCGCCCCCAGCTCCACGTAGGCGGAGGGAATCATGTAGGCCGGCAGCTCGCGGGCGAGGTGCTCGCGCAGCCGCGCCGGGGAAGGCACGGCCTGGCCGGCCCGGGGGACGAGATAGCCGACCAGCCGTGGCTCTCCGCCCGGGGCGCTCCATGCGCGGACGTGGGCCTCGGCGAGCCCCGGACACGTGCGCAGCAGCGCGGAGACCTCCGCCGGCTCCACCCGGAAGCCGCGAACCTTCACCTGCGCGTCCATGCGGCCCAGGAACTCGAGCGCACCGTCCGGCCGGGAGCAGACGCGGTCTCCGGTGCGGTACAGACGCGCGCCAGGGCGCGAGGAGTACGGGTCGGGGATGAAACACGCGGCGGTGAGGTCCGGGCGGTTCAGATAGCCCCGCGCCACCCCGGCGCCGCCGACGTACAGCTCTCCCGCGACGCCCGGGGGCACCGGCTGCAGCTCGGCATCCAGGACGTACGCCGTGGCCCCGTCGATGGGCTGACCGATGGCGGGCAGTGCCGCGTCCGAGCCAGCGGAAGGGACCTCGCAGGAGGTGGCCGTCACGGTGGTCTCGGTGGGGCCGTACTGGTTGAACAGCCGCCAGGGCAGCCCGGGGGCCGGACGCGCGTGGAGCCGGTCTCCGCCCGCGAGCACCGTGCGCAGCTCGCACGAAGCGGGCCATGGCAGGGCCAGCAGACGCTCGGCGAGCGCCGTGGGCAGGTCCGTGAAGGTGATGCGTTCGGAGAGGAGCCAAGCCTGGAGCCGCTCCGGGGACAGGCGCACGTCCTGTCCGGGGACGTGCAGCGTGGCGCCGGCCGTCAGCGCCGGCCAGACCTCCGCGGCGGACGGGTCGAAGGCAGGAGAGTAGAGGAGCGTGGTGCGGCTGTTCGCGTCCAGGCCGAAGGCGCGCCGGTGCCACCCGACGAGGTGGGCCAGCGAGCCGTGCTCCACCATCACCCCCTTGGGCCGGCCCGTGGAGCCGGAGGTGTACATGACGTAGGCCAACTGCCCGGGCCGCACGTCGGTGGGGAGGTCGCCGCGCGGCGTGCCGGGGGCGCGGAAGTCCTCGACGCACACCCGCTCCAGCGTGGCGGGGAGCCGCGCCCGGAGTGCCCTGCTGGTAACGACCTGGCGAACGCCGGCATCGGCGAGGATGAGCGCGAGCCGCTCCGCGGGGTGCTCCGGGTCCAGGGGCAGCCAGGCGGCGCCGGCCAGCATGACGCCCAGCTCGGCCGTCACCAGGTCGGCGCCGCGCGGCACGCAGATGCCGACGACCGCGTCCACGTCCGCGCCCCGCGGGCGGAGGTGCTCGGCCAGCAGCGTCGCGCGCCGGACGAGCTCCGAATAGGTGAGCGTCCCCGCCTCGTCGCGCACGGCCACCGCACCGGGCGTCCGCAGGGCCTGCGCCAGGACCTGGTGATGCACCGGGGGTTCGGAGGGAGGGCCGCTTCGCTCCACCAGGAGGGCATGGCGCTCCGCACCGGAGAGCATCGGCAGGCGCGACACCGGAGTGCCGGGGCTGGCCACCGCGGCCTCGAGCAGCCGCAGGAAGTGGGCGGACATCCGCTCCATCGTCGCGCGGTCGAAGAGGTCCCGGTTGTACTCCCAGATGAGCGAGATGCGGGCATCCCCGCGCGCCGGGTCACCCAGGTACCGCCCCGCATGGGGAATGGCGACGACGTCCAGGTCCACCTTCGAGGAGCCATTGCCACGCTCAAAGATGGTGGATGCGGCACCGCCGAGCTGGGGACTGGGCACGGCCGAATCGTGAAAGCTGAACATGGCCTGGACGAGCGGGTTGCGACTGGGGTCGCGCTTCACGCCCAGGGCCTCGACCAGCTTGAGGAAGGGATACGTCTGGTGTTCCGCCGCCGCCGCGGTGAGCTCGCGCACCTGGCGGACCAGGTCCCGGAACGACGGCGCGCCTGAGACGTCACATCGCAGGACGACGGCATTGACGAACATGCCGATGAGGTTCTCGACGTTCCGGATGCCTGCCCTGGCGGCGAAGGCCGAGCCGATGCACAGGTCCTGCTCCCCGGTGTAACGGTGCAGCAGCGTGGCGAAGGCGGCGAAGAGGGCGTTGAAGAGGGTGACGCCCTCCTGCTGGCAGAAGGTGCGCAAGGCGCCAGGGAGGGCGGGAGGAAGCTCCAGCCGGAGGAGGTCGCCGTTGAAGCTCTGCACGCGCGGCCGCGGGTGGTCGGTGCGCAGCGGCAGCACCTCGGGCGCGCCGGCCAGCCGCTCGCGCCAGAAGGCGAGCTGGGCCTTCATGGCCGGGGAGTCGAGCACCGAGCGCTGCCAGGCGGCGAAGTCGCGGTACTGCACCGGCAGCTCCGGCAGCGGCGATTCCTCTCCGCGCAGCCAGGCGTTGTAGAGCGCGTCCAGCTCCCGCATCAGCACGGAGAAGGACGCACCATCGTGGACGACGTGGTGCTCGACGAGGACGAGCTCATGCTCATCCGGAGCCAGGCGGATGGCGCTCCAGCGGACCAGCGGCGGCTCGAAGAGCGAGAGGGGCCGCCGCAGCTCCTCGCGGATGGCCTCCTCCCGCCGACGCTCCCGCTCGTCCCCGGGCAGCCCGCTCAGGTCGAGCAGGGGAACCCTCACCGGCGTCACCGGCAGGACGCGCTGCCACGGCCGGCCGTCGACCTCCTCGTACGTCGTCCGCAGCAGCTCGTGGCGCCGGGCAATCTCCGTCAGGGCGCGCTCGAGCACCGCCAGGTTCAGCCCGCCCAGCACGCGGAGGGTCGTCTGCGCCTGGTAGGAGATGCTGCCGGGGGACAGCTTCTGGAGGAACCAGACCTGCTCCTGCTGCACGGAGAGCGGCGCCCGCTGGGGGTCGGCCGCGCGGACCACGGCGGGCAGCACGTCCTTCGCGGGAGCGGTACACCGAGATTCCAGCACCTCAGCGAGCCGGGCGATGCACGGGTGGGCGAAGAGCTCCCGCAGTGACAGGGAGATGCGCAGCGCGTCCTCGATGCGGGTGGTGATTTGCGTGGCGAGCAGGGAGTGGCCTCCCAGCTCGAAGAAGTCGTCCTGGATGCCGACCTGCTCCAGGCGCAGCACCTCCTGCCACACCCGCGCGAGCCCGCGCTCCAGCTCCGTGCGGGGCGCGACGTACGCACGGCTCCGGGGCGCGTGGACTGCCGGAGCGGGGAGCGCCTGGAGGTCCACCTTGCCGTTGGGGCCGAGCGGAAGCGCGTCCACCACGACGAACGTCCGCGGCATCATGGCCTCGGGAAGCCAGGCCCGGAGGTGCTCGCGGAGCTGCTCCGTTCCGGGGACGGCGCGCGCATCCCTCGGCGCGAACCACGCCACGAAGGAGACGTCCCGGCCCTCCTCCAGAGCCTCCGTGCTCCGCGCCATGACGTGCGCGGCCCCCACGTGCGGATGGGTCAGCAGGGCGGCGGTAATCTCCGCGGGCTCGACGCGGATGCCGCGGACCTTCACCTGTCGGTCCGAGCGGCTGAGGAACTCGAGCGAGCCATCCGGCAACGCGCGGCCGAGGTCCCCCGAGCGATACAGGCGCTCACCGCCGGTGCGGGAGAAGGGGTTGGGGATGAAGCGCTCGGCGGTGAGGTCCGGCGCGCCCACGTACCCGCGAGCCAGGCCCGGACCTCCGATGAAGAGCTCCCCCGTCTCACCCGCCCCCACCGGCCGCAGCTCCGAATCCAGGAGGTAGAGCTCCGCTCCATCGATGGGACGGCCGATGGACGGCAGGCCCTCCTCGCGCGACTCCCCGCCGGGCGGGACGACGTCCGAGGTGCAGTAGATGGTGCACTCGGCGGGGCCATAGCCATTCACGAGCTGGAAGGGCAGCCCGGGCCTGGGGCGCAGGTGCAGCCGGTCTCCCCCGGTCAGCAACAGGCGCAGGGCACAGGCCTCTGGCCAGGGAAGCGGGAGCACACGCTCGGCGAGAGGGGTGGGCAGAAAGACGAAGGTGATGCCCCGGGCCAGCAGCCACTCCTGCAGCTTCCGGGGCGACAGGCGGGTCTCCTCGTCCACCGGGAGCTCCAGGCGCACGCCCGCGGCCAGCGAGGGCAGGATGGACATGACCGACGCGTCGAAGCCCAGCGAGGCAATCACCCCGACGCAATCCGCCGGCGACAGCGCGAACGTGCCGCAGTGGTACGCCGTGAAGGCGGACAGGGCGCGGTGGCTGATCATCACCCCCTTGGGCAGCCCCGTGGAGCCCGAGGTGTGGATGACGTAGGCGAGATGGTCCGGCAGGACGCGGATGCCCGGATTCACGGCTGAGAATGACGCGAGCTCCGGTCCCGAGGGAGAGAGGACCTGGGTGCCTTCCAACGCAAGCCGCGCCACCGCCGGCCCCGTGCCGATGACAGCCTTCACCCCCGCGGAAGCCACCATGTAGCGCAGGCGCTCGGGCGGGGTGGACGGCTCCAGCGGAAGCCAGGCCGCTCCCGCCTTGAGCACACCCAGGACGGCCACCACGAGCTCCGCGCTTCGCGGGAGGCAGACACCGACGATGGAATCCGGCCCGGCGCCCAGCGCGAGCAGCGCATGCGCCAGCCGGTTCGCCTGCGCGTTCAGCGCGGCATAGGTGAGGGAGTCGCCCGCGTGGCCTACCGCGACATGTGAGGGAAGTTCGGTCGCTCGTCGCTCGACGAGCTGGTGGACGAGGGGGGGCGACAAGAGTCCTCCGGCCGGCGCCGTACGTACGCGGAGTGCGGAGTGCCCGCACCGGCGGGTTGGAGCTATCAGCCAGGAGGCTTAGCAGCAGCCGCCAGGAAGCCCAAGCCCCCGCCCCTGCCCTCGTGGTCCCAAGGGCAGCACGGGCCCTCACCTGGCCCGGCTGCCCCTCGTCAGCAGCCCTTCTCGCTCCCTGCTGCACCGGCTGCATCGGCCCCCCTCATGGAAGGGCCCCATTCCCTCTACACCCGAGCCGCGCCTGGCATCAGCTTCAGCACGCGCCCGGCGTGGTCGTGTAGCAGCACTTGTTTCCCGTCGACGCGAAGCCGCACGAGGAGTTGCGGCAGAACTCCTCCTTCCAGCGAGTGCAGGCGCCCCCACTGCTGGACTTCATGTCCCGCCACTCGCACTTCGCGACGCACGAACCGCTGCAGATCGTCTGCCCGCCCCCGCAGCAGTACACCTGCTGCGAGCCGCTCTGACAGTACGTCGCGCCCGATACGGGACTGGTCGAACAGATCAGCCCCGAGCCACAGGTTGCGAGCTCGGCCTCGTCCGTCCCGATCTGCTCCGAGCCCTCCCCGGCCGTCACCTCGTCCAACACCTGCTCCGAGTCGGGCGCACAAGCCGCGAAGAGCACGGGGCCAGCCAACACAAGGCACGTCACTACGAGCTTCTTGAACATGTCTGTCACCTTTTCTCGATGAGCCCCGCAACAGCTCCAGGCGTCAGGCCCTGCTTGTCCGCTCGCCCGATGCGCGAGACACGCACCGATGCGAAGCGGGTCCTGAAGCTGGTGCGCCGGTTGCATTTGCAACGCGTATCCGGATTATCGTGAAGTCACTGGAAAAGGCGGAATTAAACCGAATTAAATCCGCGACCCACCGGCTTCCCCAGCGCGCTGGATTCGCGGCGCGCTCCACTCGACGACTGCGCCCGCGCCGTGCCAACTGCTGCGTCCGGTGAGCGGCACGCTCTGTCTGACAATACTTCAGCGCTTGTACCGAGCCGTGGATGAAGCCCGGAGCGAGGTCATCCTCTCCCCCGCCCCGGGCTTCAATTCCCCGCCCTACTCTAGAAGTTCGAGTAGTTCGAACCGTTCGACATGCGGAGGTAGGTGCACGTGCCGGCGGTGTTCCACGTCACGTAGAAGTAGCCGCGGCTGCTCAGGGCCAGGTTCCAGATGGAGGACACCGTGGCGTCCGGGATGCAGGTGTACGTGCTGGCGGCGGTAGAGCCCGCCACGGTGTACCGGGCGTAGAAGCTGCGCGTGCCGTCCTCATCCTCACGGAAGGACGCGTACGAGGTCGTCGTCGCATCCTCACGGAAGCCAATCATGTTGCCGTAGCAGTAACCCGAGCCATCGGTGTTCTGGTAGCAGGTGGCACTCTGCGACTCGAGGCCCGCGCTCGCGACGGAGGCAAGGCCGAGGGTGGCAAGCGCCACCACCGGGGTCAGCGACTTCAGGTGCAGGGACTTCATCGTCTTCTCCTTGATGGGGCCAGCGCATGGCTGCGCCCCGTATGGGGTTTCAGGTGGGTTGCTTCCAGGAGCGCATGACGCGTCCTCCCGGGGTGCTTCCGTCAGGCAGACACCTTCCTGCTCGGGGATGTCGGGCGGGCCCTAAGGCAGCCCTTCGGCATCGTCCGAGGGGGTGAGCCGGTTCTGGTTGATGGCGACGACAATCTTCCGGCGAAGCGCATCCGCTTCGGCCCGGCCGCCGAGCTGGGAGAGCTCGCGGCGGATTTCGCGGACGTCCTCGGCTGTCATGCGCCCGCTGGACACCATCCGCTCCACCAGCACGTCGGCCCGTGTCGCGGCCGCGTGCTGCTCTGGAGTCAGGGGCGGAGGTGGCGCTGGAGGCTCCGCGGGGTGCGGACCCGCGGCGAGCGCCCCGGACTGCTTCAGGAGGGTGGCCATCCGCGCGGCGATGGCATCCAGGTCCTCGGACGTGGGCCGTGCCGCGCCCGCCTCCAGGGACGGTGGAATTCCCGCCGCGCTGCCTCCCGCAGGCATGACGGGAGCCGGCGCCGGCAGCGCCCGGACGGCTCGGCGCAGTGACGCGACCTCGTCGGCCAGTTGCTGCATCCGCAGCTCCTGGGCCTGCTGTCCCTGGCTCACCGCGAGCCAGCTACCCACTCCGCATCCCAGGGCCACGACCAGGCCCGGGAGCCATCCACGCAGGGCATTGACAGACATGGCGGCTCAGAAGTTGGAGTACTGGCTGCCGTTGTTCAGGTACAGCGAATAACAGGCGCCCGACGCGTCCCAGTAGACGGTGAAGTACCCCTGGTGATTCATGGCCTTGGGCCACTGCACGGCCGTGGCCGCGTTCGGCGTGCACGAGAAGTACGTCGTCGTCGTGCCAGACGTATACGCCGCGTTGAAGTACTTGCTGCCGGAGTAGTACTGCGTGAAGTACGCGTACGTGTTGCTGCCGGAGTGGTTGCGGAAGCCGAGCAGGCTTCCATAGCAACCACCGGAGTTGTCCGTGTTCTTGTAGCAGTACGCCGACTCCGTCTTGTACCCGGCCAGCGCGGCGGGCGCCGCGACGAGCGCCGCCAGCGACACGACGGGAGTCCACGTCTTCAGGATTCGCTTCATTTCCAATCCCCCTTTGAGGAGTTCATGTGCTCGGGGAAAATCCCCGAACACGCGAATAAACGGGGGCGGACAAATACCTTCGGTGAAGTTCGATTCCGCTCCGGGTCATAGCGCACCGCGGCGCGTGCAGCGGCGGGAAGCAGTCACCCGCGCGCACACCCATTGCTGTTGTATCCCGACTGAAGACGACCTCCGGCCCTTCCGGCTCAATCCCTCCCATGGACCAGCCCCCTCAACAGCCCCCCATGCCTCCGATACCCATCTATGCCCGGAAGTGAAATCGTGACACGCTGTGGGTGACATCCTTCTCGAAGGAGCACGACACGATGATGCGATTCCTGATGACCCTGGTGGTGGGCCTGTGGGTGGGCGCGTGTGGCGGAGTGATGACGGGCGAGGAGCCCGTGGCGGAGGACACGCCGCTGGAGCAGGCGGACCAGGCGCTGCGCTGTGGCTTCTGCGGCGACAACTACTGCTGTCCCGGAGTCGAGTCGAGCGCCACCTGTCCGAACGACTGCGGACAGCCCTTCTGCGGCGATGGCGTCTGCAATACCAATGAGTCCAGCGCCACCTGCCCCAACGACTGCGGCGTCCTGCATGTCTGCGGCGACGGTGTCTGCAACGGGGGTGAGACGGGCGGCACCTGCCCCGCCGACTGCGGCGGTCAGCCGTACTGCGGCGACGGCGTCTGCAGCACCGGGGAGGGCAACATGAACTGCCCCGCCGACTGCCCCTGCGGACTGGGGAAGTGCTGGTAGACGCGCGGACCTGACCCGGTCCGCGGAGCTGCCGTGCCGCTTCAGGCGGCAGCTCAGCTCCCCGCTTGCTGGATGTCGGTGAGCAGCTCGCGCAGGGGCATGCCACGGATGCGGATGGTGCCCCGGTGCGGGCGGTCGAGGTCGACGATGAGCAGCAGGACGAGGGACAGCAGGACGCACAGCATCGCCATCAAGCTGAAGACCCGGATGCCCCGAAGCCCCCGCGCGTAGCCCATCATCAGCAGCGCAACCAGCGTGAAGATGACGAGCAGCTTGAACACGGGGATGGGGATGTGGTTGACGTCCGCGGCGCTGCGTGCGGCCCCCAAATCGATGACCGCGTTGACCGCCTGCACCGCGAGGGCGGTGGTCTCCGCGCGGGACTCCTGCATGGACGCATCCGCCACCTGTCTCCAGAGCGCGTCGAGCCACTGCTTCATCTGCGGAGTGGTGGTGAGAGCCTTCTCCTCGTCGAGCTGTTGAACGCGCGCCTCGATGTACGCGCGGAGTTGCTCGCGGGCCACGGTGCGCCGGGGCTCGGGCAACAGGTCGCAGCGCAGCCAGGCCGTCCCCAGTGCGTTCGCCTCCTCCACCACCAGGCTCCTGCGCTCGTCGTAGCGCGCCACCGCCATGCTGAAGGTGAAGGCTATCAGGAGCCCCAGCAGGGCGAGCACCGCTGACTCCACACTCCCCAGCTCGATGCTCTCTCGCTCAGCGCTCGCGCGCGCCACCCGGCGGCCGAGCCGGAAGCCGGCCTCGACTGTCAGCAGCATTGCCGGGAACAGGACCCCACCCAGCAGGAGCAGCGGCAACTCCAAAAGGAACTGGAGCAGCATCGACACCTCTCCCGGGTCGGGTGTGCGTTGCCTCGGCACTCTATCAGGCAGCCCTCCCCGCGCTTCCCGAGGCTCCCGAGGCTCCTGGTACTGGACACTCCAGCGCGTCGAGGCGGGCCTACGGGTGTCCCGGGCAGCCCTCCTCGGCAACCGGCCCGGCCCGGACTCTGGCAGCGAGAGCGCACACCTCGCGCTGACGGCCCGTCGCCCGTGCGGCCTCGAGGGCGAGCGTCAAGGCGCGGTCTGTCTGGCGGCCAGCGAGATTCTGCTGTGCCAGCACCCACGCTCGCTCCGCGTCGGCGCCGGGGCCGAGGTAGAACTCCGCGGCGTGCTCGGCGAAGGCCAGCAACGGCAAGGCGGTGTCGAGGTCGGCGAGCGCCGCGTAGGCGCCCGCGAGCGCGCTGCGCGACGCGAAGCCTGAGCGGTGGGCCACACCGGCTTCGAGCTGGGAGACCGCCTGCCCTCTGTCCGGGTGGGGAGGGAGCGACCTCACCGTCAGCACTCGCCACGCGAACGAGGAGACAGCCGCTAGAGCGCCGGTGCCGTGCCGGGGAGAGCGAGCACGCGCCTCCCACCTGGCGCCAGGGAGGCTGGCGCCAGCAGGCACCGACCGGGACCTCGCCCTCCACCCACCGCGGGTGCCCGGGCTACGGACTCGGAGGAGGCGGGGGCGTGGTCTGGTGCTGGCCTTGAAGCTTCTGCTCCAGTTCCTGAGCCTTGTCGCCGGTAAGGACTTCAATCTTGGAGGTCTTCTCGGCGCCAGTGGCCGGCTCGAAGGAGACCCGCACCGCGGTTCCCTCGGAGAGCTGGCTCAGATCCATCCGCTGACCCTCGCGCTCAATCTTGGTATTGGCGCCGACGTTGAACCAGGCGACAGGTTCTTTGGGATTGTTGGCGTCGGCCACGGCGACGTTGTTGCCCTCCACCTTCGTGACGAGGCCATCCCGGTGCTGGTAGACGCCAGGCACGGCGGCACCGACGTCCTTGCCCGCTTCCTTGGCACCCGCGCAACCGAAGCCGAACCCCAGCGCGCCCAGCGCACTGAGGAGCACCACTGTTTTTCGAGATTTCATGTCGTCCCAGCTCTTTTCGGGGGGCATCGTCTGGCCCTCGGCAAGCTGGGGTGCGGCGGAAGCAGGTTTCAATGGTGCCACCGGGAGGTGCGCGCCCAGACGGCCGGCCAGGGCACGACCTGGCTGACCTCGGTATGGCCGTTTGATAGGACACCCCGGACCGACGGACTGCTGGCACGACCGACAGCGATAGCGAGCCTCCACCGCCAGGGTTTCGCGGTGGGGGTATCCCTCCGGGCGGCGGGGAATCTCCATGAACAGGCGGGAAGTGTTGAAGGCAGGCGTCCTCACGACAGGCACACTCCTCGCGGGGACTTCGTCCGACGCGCAGGCCCAGGCGGCGCCGCTGCTGGAGGGCTATCCCTCCAGCACGTCCGTCCTCCAGGGCGGCACGCTCGGGTTCCACCTCAACCACACAGGCGGCGCGGCTACCTTCGCCGTGGCCATCTTCCGCGTGGGGCCCGACGTGCCCGCCATCCTCCACTCGGGCCAGGGCCAGGTCGCGAGCGAGGCCATTCCCACCAACGCCTTCTCCGTGGGGTGTGGCTGGCCCGTGCGCTACGGCCTCACGGTGCCGTCCCACTGGCCGAGCGGCGTCTACACCGCGCGCTTCACGGTGGGCACGGCCTGGACGGACCTCCTCTTCATCGTGAGGCCCGCCGTCCCTGGCGCCACGTCGAGGATTCTCTTCCAGGTCGCGACGACGACGTCCCAGGCCTACAACAACTGGCCCGAGCGGCTGGGCGGCAAGAGCCTCTATGACTTCAACTCCTCGGGACAGGTCCGCTCCCCCGCCGTGTCCCTGGAGCGGCCCATCGAGCCCTTCGCGCGGTTCTTCGACGCCTACGAGGTCTGGTTCGTCCGCTGGCTGGAGAAGCGGGGCATCTCCGCCGAGTACTGCACGAGCGTCGACCTGCACCGGGACCCGGCCCTGCTGGATGCCTACCAGCTCTTCCTGAGCGTGGGCCATGACGAGTACTGGTCCTGGGAGATGCGGGACACCGTCGAGGCGTTCGTGAACAACGGCGGAAACGCGGCGTTCTTCAGCGGCAACACCTGCTGGTGGCAGATTCGCTTCGACTCGCGCACCGCGCCCCGGCAACTGCTCTGCTACAAAGACGGCGCCGACCCCGCGCTGAGCACCAACCCCTCGCGCGCGACGCTGAACTGGTTCGAGCCCGCGGGCCCCAACCGCCCCGAGAACAGGCTCACGGGGCTGAGCTATCGCGCTCCGGGCGGAGCGACCCGGACTCCGCCTGCCGGCGCTCCGACGCCTGCCGCCGTCGACTTCGTCGTGCGCAACTCCCTGTCCTGGGTGTTCGAGGGTACGGGGCTCGGCAACGGCAACACCTTCGGCGCTGACGTCACCGGCTACGAGATGGATGCGGCCTTGTTCGAGGCGGTCAACGATGTGCCCGTGCGCGTCACCGGACTGGACGGCACGGCGCACAGCTTCGACATCCTCGCCACGGCGGACGCACGTACCTGGGTGGGGTCGGGCCTCATTCCCGGCTGGGGCTTCCTGGGCCTCTTCCAGAACAACGGGACGGTGTTCAACGTCGGCACCACGGACTGGGCCCAGGGGCTCCGAGCCTTCGTGGAGGCCGGCGCGCCGCCCAATGCCGTCTGCCGCATCACCGAGAACGTGGTGGGCCGCCTGAGCGTCGTGAAGACAGCAGCCCAGCGCGCGGCGCGGCCCGTGTACCAGTACCACTTCGCCCAATTGAATGGAGACGGGGTCCGGCACCACTTCTCGACGAGCCCCTTCGTCAATGACGGCTGGCTCTACGACGGGCCCGCCTTCCACGCCTACCAGTCCGCGCAGCCAGGGACGGTGCCCCTCTACCAGTACTACGCCATTCAGACGAACGGCGACGGGGTGCGGTTCATGCTTTCGTCCAACCCCAGCGTGGGGCAGGGCTGGACGCTGACCGGGGTCGCCTTCCACGCGTACCCGCAGGCGGTGACGGACCCGACCCATGGCGCCACCGTCACCGTGTACGAGTACTACCGGTTCCAGACGAACGGAGACGGAGTGCGGTTCTTCTACTCGACCCAGGCCAGCGTGGGGCAGGGCTGGACGCTGACAGGCCGTGGCTTCCACGCCCTGCCGCGCTCCTGACGCTGCTGACGCTGCACGCGACGCGGGCGACGCGGAATCTGTATCCGCGTTGCATATGCATCTCTTCGTATTCAATCCAGCCTTCCTTGACGGCCGGCATGTCAGACGCCCCGTGAAAATGCCTGCAATCCCCACCGGGCTGGAAGCTCTCAGGAAAGAAGACATGCATACACGCAGGCGCAGTGCCCTTGTCGTTGGGCTGTTGTGGATGATGGCCGTGGGTTGCAGTCCCGCGAATGGGACAGGCGAACCACCGGCGCTCGAAACCCAGGCGGCAGGCGCCGTCACGCTACCGGGAACAGCGCTCCAGGATGGCGTTCCCGTCACTGTGTCCGGGGCCGCGGGCTCGGTGACGTACTTCTACGTCAACCTTCCCGCCGGTCTCCAGGAAGTGTCCTTCGCGCTGACGGGAGGAACCGGCAACGCGAACATGTCCGTCAAGCGCGGCGAGGTTCCCACCAACACCGTCTACGACTGCAACCCACGGTCCTCCGGCAACGAGGAGAAGTGCAACGTGCAGGCACCGCTCGCCGACACCTGGAGCGTGAAGCTCGAAGGGACGGCGGAGTACGCCAACGCGAAGCTGGTCGTCTATTTCAACCAGCCCATGCCGCTCTTTGCGAACACCAACTACTTCCACTACTCCAACAAGCCGACGATGTTCTTCGTCGACGTCCCGGCGGGAAAGGGCCGGCTCGAAATCGATTCCTCGGGTAGCAGCACGGTGAAGGCGAGGTTGGGTTCCCGCCCCACCGACACCCTCTACGATTGCAGCGGCACCTGCGACATCTTCAAGCCCGGGGCGGGCCGGTACTACATCCTGATGTCGAACAACACGTCGGGGAACCAGATCCTCCCCTGGGTGACCGGGAGCGTGAAGCCCACCGTGGCACTCACGAATGGACAGACGGTGACGGGCATCAGCCTGGCGCGGGATGACCTGGCCTACTACACCCTCACTGTTCCCACGGGGCAGGCCCGGCTCACGGTGGAGGTCCCGTCCGTGATTCGCTCTCTCTACGTCCAGCGCGGGGACCCCTTCCCCAGCGGCAGTAGCAGCGCGGTGGACTGTCTCGCCAGTGTTTCGAGCGGCCCCGCTTCGTGCACGTTCGACAATCCGCAAGCGGGGACGTGGTACCTGGTGCTCCGGGCGGACAATGCCTTCTCGAACCTGAGCCTGACGGCTCGCGTGGTCGCCACCACGGGCACCGGAACGGCGACGCCCCTGCAGAACTCCCAGCAGGTGACCGGGCTGTCCGGCAGCCCGGCCGAGGACCGCTACTACTCCCTCACTGTTCCCGAGGGCATGCCGGTCCTGAACGTCCGGACGACCCAGGGAACGGGCCTTGCCGAGATGTTCGTCCAGCATGGCACCCCGCCGACGCGAGGTCAGGGCACGGCCTGCGGAACGGGCTGCAAGTTCCCGAATCCGGCCGCGGGCACCTGGTACATCCTGGTTCGCGGCTTCACGACGTTCTCGGGCCTGAGCTTCTCCGCGGGGTATCCCAGCGTGCTGACGCTGGTGCCAGGACAACCGGTGCTCTACGGCAGCAACGCGCCCTACTACACCTTCGATATTCCCGAGGGTCAGACGGAAGCCAACATCACGCTGACGACCGACTACAACAACTGGGTCATCGTGAAGCAGGGCTCCTGGTCGACCGATTTCAGCGACGGCTGCCGGTCTCCGTGCAGGCTCTTCCGGCCCCAGGCCGGGCGCTATTACGTCACGGTGTATTACACGACCGGCATCGTCTACGGGACACTGGCCGGGTGGTACGGGGGCGGTCCGGTCGCCTCGCTGACGGACGGCGCTCCCGAGACCTTCACGGCCGGTGCGCAGCGTGAGTTCCGGTACTGGCGCATCGACGTCCCGGCGGGACAGTCGCAGCTGCGCGTGGACCACGCCTTCCAGCGCGGCACCCAGACGCGCCTGTATGTCCGGTACGGAGACGTCCCCGCGACGTTCCAGTACACGTGCCAGGCGGCTTCCTGGACGTACAACAACGTCCCTCCGGGGCAGACCTGCGTCATCGACAATCCGCAGGAGGGGGCGTGGTACGTCCTGGTGGCCAGCGAGTCCGCGCTCGATGGAACCGTCCGGGCGACGACCTCCTCCGGCATCCCGCTCATGGCTCCGGGATACGAGGAACAGCCGTTCTCGGGCGCACCGGGCCAGGAGCGCGTGTGGAAGGTCGAGGTTCCGGCCGGACTCAGCGACTTCCGGGTGATGCTCAGCGGCGGATATGGGAACGCGGACCTGTACGTGAAGTACGGCGAGGCCCCGGGCACGACGTACGACTGCGCATCCACCCGGCCCAACAACGAGGAGAACTGCGAGTTCGCCCAGCCGCAGCCGGGCACCTGGTACGTGGCCGTTCGCGGCACCGAGACCTTCAGTCAGGCTCGCCTGCTCACGACCTTCGCGAGCACCCCTGGTGAAGGCGTGAGGGCGCTGGCCAGCGGGGAGAACGTGGTGGCGCTCGCTGGCAACCCGGGCTCCGTCCAGTACTTCAAGGTGGAGGTGCCGGAGGGGAAGAACCGGCTGGTGGTGGGCATGTCAGGCGGCCGCGGCAACGCGGACCTCGCGGTCAGCCGGGGCGTGCGCCCGACGCTGACGGCGGCGGACTGCCGGAGCCAGGACCTCACCAGCCTGGAGGTCTGTGTCTTCGAGAACCCGGCGCCGGGAACGTGGCTCATTCGCGTGGACGGAAAGACGGACTTCAAGGACGTGGTGCTGACGGCCCGGTACAGCCTCACCAACGAAGTCATTCCGATGACGATTGGCACCCCGGTTCCGAACCTCTACATCGGCCCCAACGAAGCCCTGCTCTTCTCCGTCAGCATCCCCTCGTCCGCCGACTTCGTGCGGGTCGATGTCCAGTCGGGGGCGAATCCACCCACCGACGTGCGCTTCGCGGACATGACCTACAACAACGTCTTCACGTGCAACACGTCGGGTCGCTTCACGCAGTGCAGGGACAACTTCCTCTCCAGCTCCCCGGGGCAGCGACGCATTTCGGTCAAGTCCAAGACGCCGGCGACCGCGTCCTGGGGAAACATGGTCACCATCAGCGATGGCATCGATGGCTGGAACGATGACACGACCTTCGCGGCCTTGATGAATGGCGTGGCCGTGACGGAGCTGACCGGCAACGGCCAGTTCAAGATCAAGGTGCCTGCTGGCGCCACGAAGCTGACCATCACCACCCGGGGGCCCACCGGGACGTCGAGCGACCCGGGGCAGCTCTCCCTGTACGTCAAGGGTCTCAAGCCCGCCTCGAGCTCGCAGTACACCTGCGCTTCGACGGTGACGGGCATCTCGCAGGGGTGCAGTTGGACCAACCCGACGGCAGGAACCTGGTACCTCGCGACCTACTGGACCAGCGGGAGCTACGACGTGAAGGCCACGTTCGAATAGGCAGCCACCGGGCGTACTCAGTCGCCGCTCCACGCAGCCCGGGTGGAGCGGCCTGGCGCGGTCAGGTGCTCGAGCGTCCACCGTGGGTGTCGTGCGCAAGCACTGCTTCCACGCTTCGCACGTCAGCCGCCGATGCGGGTGTGAAGACAATCATGGTCAGCCCTTCCGCCCCATCGACAGCGAAGGCCGAGTACTCGAGGTGGAGCAATCCGGCCCGGGGATGCCTGATACGCTTCACGCCGACTCCGTGGCTCTGCACGTCGGTGTCGGCCCAGAGTCGGCGGAAGTCGGCGCTGGTTGCCTGGAGCTCGGCCGTCAGCGCATCGGCTTCAGCACTCCCGCCCGCGCGCGCGACGTCGATGCGGAAGACCGCGACGGCGAAGCGCGCATTGTCCTCCCAGTCGGGCAGCGACGCCCGCGAGGCCGGATTCCCGAACAGCCTTCGCAGCACGTTGCGCTCCTGGACTGGCAGGGCGGCATAGTCGGTCAGCACCGCGGTTGCCGCCTTGTTCCAGGCGACGATGTCCCACGTCGGCGTCTTCACGATGGCGGGGCTGGTCGGCAGGCCGTCGAGCACGCGCTGCAAGGCCGCAGGGACGGCGGGCAACGGAGCCGGGACGAGCGGCGGCGGCCGCTGCTGGGCGATGAGGAAGAGGAGCTCGCGGCTGGCAGGGTCGAGCTCCAAGGCGCGAGCGAGCCGCTCCAGCACCTCTTCGGACGGCGGGCCGCCGCGTCCCTGTTCGAGCCACGTGTACCAGGTGACGCTGACGCCTGCCCGCGTCGCGACCTCCTCCCGCCTCAGCCCCGGCGTTCGGCGACGGCGCTCGCTGCCCGGCTCCGGCTGCAGGCGCGACCGGCGCTCGCGCAGGAAGCTGCCCAGGGACACAGCCGGCTTCGGCAGGCTGTTAGCTGTCATACCCGTATACGCTCCCGACTTTTCCGCTCCGGAAAGCAGGGGGATAACCCGCTCGCAAGACGATGAGGAGGTCTTCATGCGGGTATTTGTAACGGGAGCAACAGGCTTCATCGGCTCGGCGATTGTTCGCGAGCTCCACACCGCCGGGCATCAGGTGCTCGGGCTGGCGCGCAGCGACAAGGCCGCCGAGCTGCTGGCGCGCGCGGGGGTCGAAGTGCACCGTGGCGAGCTGTCCGACCTCGACAGCCTCACCGCCGCCGCCCGGGCGTGCGACGGCGTCATCCACACCGCCTTCATCCACGACTTCTCCCAGTACCTGGCCAACGCGGAGATTGACCGGAAAGCAGTGGAGGCCATGGCGGGCGCACTGGAGGGCTCCAACAAGCCCATCGTCGTGACGTCCGGCACCGCGGGGCACCCGCCCGGCCGCACCAGCACGGAGAAGGATGCGCCCCGAGACCCGGCCGGCCCCCGCGCCGCGTCCGAGGTGGCGGTGCTGAAGACCGCCGGCCGCGGCGTGCGGGCCAGTGTCGTGCGGCTTCCACCCTCCGTCCACGGCCAGGGCGACCACGGCTTCGTGCCCGCGCTCATCGACATCGCCCGGCGGACGGGCATCGCCGCCTTCGTTGGCGACGGTGCCAACCACTGGCCGGCGGTTCACCGGCTCGACGCGGCGCGCCTGTTCCGGCTGGCCCTGGAGAAGGCGGCGCCCGGCTCGACGTTCCATGGCGTGGCCGAGGAGGGCATCCCCATGCGCGCCATCGCGGAGACCATCGGCCAGGGGCTCGGCCTCCCCGTGCGCGGCATCAGCGCGGACGAAGCCTCCGCGCACTTCGACTGGATGGCGCGCTTCGTCCAGCTCGACATCCTGACGTCCAGCGCCATCACCCAGGCGGGGTTGGGATGGAGCCCGCGGGAAGCCGGGCTGCTGACCGACATGCGGGAGAGCGGGTACTTCTCGTAGGCCGGCCGCCCTCTCCGACTGAATCATCGCCCATTCCGGATCCGCGGCGGGCGCGGAGCCTTCTTGCTTCGCGCGCCCATCGCTCCAGACGCCGCGTCCCGCAGGAGGCGGCGGAAGGTGGGGCATTCCATGTGGCTCGGCGCGGAACAGGCAGCCGCGTGCCGGAGGCCGTCGCGCATGGCGGTGAGCTCGCGGAGCGTCTTGTCGAGCTCATCCGCCTTGGCCGCGAGCATCTTCCGGTCGATGCGCGGCCGCCCGTCCGGGGCGAACATGAGCGCAATCTCCTCGAGCGAGAAGCCGGCGGCGCGCGCCAGCGCAATCAACGCCAGCCGTTCCAGCACGCCCGGCTCGAACAGACGGCGCAGGCCCCGCCTGCCGATGGAGGCAATCAGCCCCTTCTCCTCATAGAACCGCAGCGTCGAGGCAGGAACGCCGGACCGCTTCGCCACCTCGGTGATGTCCAGGTCTTCCATCCGCTTGACCTCAAGTCGACTTGAACTGGCACAGTGCTGTCTCCACTTCTCGAAGGCAAGTCAGCAGAAGGAGACGCGCATGGATGTCACGAACCCGCCCGATGACGAGCAGACACGGCTTTGGAACGGCCTCGCCGGACGCGCCTGGGTCGAGGAACAGGAGTTGCTCGACCCGCTGTTCCAGCCGTTCGAAGACCTGCTCGTCGAAGCGGTTTCCGCCGAATCCGGAGGGCGGGTGCTCGACGTCGGCTGCGGCACGGGCAGCACCACCCTCGCCGTCTCGCGGCGGCTCGGGGCGAAGGGCCGCTGCGTCGGCATCGACATTTCGGAGCCGATGCTCGCCGCCGCCCGGGCCCGCGCCGAACGGGAAGGCACGCCGGCAAGCTTCATCCGCGCCAACGCGCAGGTCCACGCGTTCGAGCCTGCAAGCTTCGACCTGCTCATCTCGCGCTTCGGCGTCATGTTCTTCGACGACCCCGTCCGGGCTTTTGCGAACCTGCGACGTGCCGCAAGGCACGGCGCCGAGCTCCGGTTCATCGCCTGGCGGAGCCCCGCGGAAAATCCGTTCATGACCACAGCCGAGCGCGCCGCGGCACCGCTCCTGCCGAACCTCCCGGCCCGCCGTCCGGGGGCACCGGGGCAGTTCGCCTTCGCGGACCCGGGCCGGGTCTCCTCCATCCTGGAGGAGAGCGGCTGGGCCGAGGTCGATATCCAACCGATTGATGTCGCCTGCACCCTGCCCGAGAAGGAGCTGGTCCGTTATCTGACCCGGCTCGGTCCCGTCGGCCTGCTGCTTCAGGCAGCGGACGAACGGACTCGCACGCAGGTCATCGAAACGGTCCGTGCCGCCTTCGAGCCCTATGTGCACGGAGCTGAAGTCCGCTTCACCGCCGCCTGCTGGAGGGTCAGCGCTCGGGCGCCGTCTGCGTCAGCCGCGCCGAAAGAGGTCGCGAGTTCCTGAGTCTCGCCGAGCCAGCCCCGGCGAGAGCGGATGCAGTCGAAGCAGGCGGCCTGATTACAACCCACCTCGTGTCTCGGCAATCCGGTGCGGCGCACGGGCGCGCAGCCTCACGCGGACTTGCCATCTCCACTACTCGGTGTTACTAGGTACTGGTACTAAGTAACACTGAGTAGCTTGAGAGGTGGCCGTGGGCAAGCAGATGACGGAGATGCTCAAGGGCACGCTGGAGGGCATCGTCCTGGCGATCCTGTCCGTGCAGTCGGCGTACGGCTACGAGATCACTGCGCGGTTGCGAGAGATGGGCTTCTCCGACATCGCCGAGGGCACCATCTATGCACTGCTCGTCAGGATCGAGCAGCGCGGCCTGGTCGGCGTGGAGAAGGTCCCGTCCGAGAAGGGGCCGCCGCGCAAGGTGTACTCGCTCAACACTCAGGGGCGGGAATACCTCGAAGAGTTCTGGATGACTTGGAGCTTCCTCGTTGAACGGCTCCAACAGCTCCGTGAAGGAGGCAGCTGAAATGTTCATCTCAAAGTTCATCTCGAAGGTGATCGGCGAGAAGGGGCAGTGGCGGCAGTACAAGGCGCGCACGAAACAACTTCCCGCGAGCTATCGCACGGCGGTCGAAGCGCTGGAGCGGTACCTGATGTACTTCGGAACGGGGGGCGACGGGACTGCGATCTACGCGGACCTCGTCGACCTGTTCGAACAGAGCGCGGCGAACCGGACCCCGATCCGCCAGATCGTCGGGGAAGACCCCGTGGAGTTCATCGAGACGTTCGTCCGGAACTACCCGAAGGGTCAGTGGATCATCCGGGAGCGGGAACGGCTGACCACCGCCATCGAGCGCGCCGAACAAGAAGAAGCGACGGGCGTCTGAACGATTCACCGCGCGCTCGAAACACGAGCAGCAGCGGACCTGGGACGTCAGCCCGCGAAGCACGGTTCCAAGCGTTGCGGCGCTGCGCAAGCGATGCGTTGCAGACCCTCTAGAAAAGGAAGTGCGGCATGTTGGATTCGACCAACGGAACCGGAGTGCAGGGACACGTCGAGGATGGCTGGGGGAAGGTGGCCGATGTCTTCCGGGCGAACTTCGAAGGGACCCCCGGCGAGGTCGGCGCGGCGTGCTGCGTCTACGTGGACGGCCGTCCCGTCGTCGACCTGCGGGGCGGCCTCGCCGATCGCGAGGCGAACCGTCCGTGGAACGAGGACACCATCGCGTTGGTCGCATCCACGACCAAAGGTGCTACCGCGATCTGCGCCCATCTGCTGGCACAGCGCGGCGAGCTCGATCTGGACGCCCCGGTGGTCAAGTACTGGCCGGAGTTCGGCGCTGCCGGCAAGGAGCATATCCCGGTGCGCTGGCTGCTCTCACACCAGGCCGGTCTGCCGATCGTCGACGGTCCGCTGACCTTCGAGGACGCCTGCGCCTGGCATCCGGTCATCCGGTCACTCGAGGCGCAGAAGCCGGAGTGGCAGCCGGGCACCGAGCACGTCTACCACAGCATGACCTTCGGGTTCCTGGTCGGGGAGGTCGTGCGGCGAATCACCGGTAGGTCGCTCGGCACCTTCTTCGCCGACGAGGTCGCTGCCCCGCTCGGGCTGAGCGCATGGATCGGGCTGCCCGAGGCGCAAGAGGGACGGGTGGCGCGGATCGGGTACGCCGCTCCGTTCACGTTGGAGGAGATGACCGCCGGGATGATCGAGACCACCGGCCTCGATAGGGACACGGTCATCGCCTGGATGAACGCCGTGTGGGGCCCGGACTCCGTGCAGGCCCGCGCCGGCCAGCTCGGCGGCGCCTTCGATCACACCAGCGGCTACATGAACACGCGTGCCTTCCGCGCTGCTGAGTTCCCCTTCGGGAACATGTTCTCGGACGCTCGCTCGCTGGCGCGGATGTATGCGGCCACGGTGAGCGAGGTCGACGGCGTGCGGCTGCTGAATCCGGCGACGGTCGAGAAGATGACCGTCGTCCACACCGACAAGACGAAGATGAACGGGCTGCCGCCAGGACTGGACGTTCCGGCCAACCGCTCCTTCTACATGTCGCTCGGGTTCTGGCGAGCCTGCCCGCCGATGCCCTTTGTCGGGCCCGGGTCGTTCGGCCACCCCGGCTCCGGCGGATCGGTCGCCTTCGCCGACCCCGATGCCGGTGTCGGCTTCGGCTACGTCACGAACCTCTGGTCATTCCGGATCGGCGAACCGCGAGCGTCGAACCTGGCCGCGGCGGTCACGGCCTGCCTCGGGTCTCGACGTTGAGGCGCTGCTTCATGGCGACTGGCTATCTGAATCCGGCACGGCTTCCACTGGGAACATGCGTGGGGCCGTGGCGCGTGCTGGAACAGCGTGGACGCGGTGCCTACGGCGCCGTCTATCGTGCCATCGGGACGGAGCGCGCCAGGAGTCCCGTGGTGGCCCTCAAGCTGGCCCTGCATCCCCGGGATGGACGCTTCGCGCGAGAGGTGGAGCTGCTCTCCCGCATCCGCCATCCGAACGTCCCTCGCCTCGTGGGGCACGGGGAATGGCGGGACCCGGCGGGCACTGCCTACCCATACCTCGCCATGGAGTGGGTGGAAGGCACGTCTCTCTATGACTGGGCGAGGGAGCACCGGCCCTCCTCCCGCCAGGTGCTCTCGCGCCTCGCCAGCCTCGCACGTGCGCTGGAGGCCACGCTGGCAGTGGGCGGCGTGCACAGAGACGTGAAGGGCGACAACATCCTCGTGAGGAAGGCCGATGGCCAGGTCTTCCTCACCGACTTCGGCTCCGGCCACTACGCGGGCGCCACCACGTTGACCTGGCCCCCCTTCCCTCCCGGAACGCCGGCCTACCGCTCGCCGGGGGCATGGCGCACCGTGATGCGCCCCGCCCCTGTGCCCCCGCCGCGCCCTACGCGCCCGGGCCGGCCGATGACGTCTTCGCACTGGGCGTCACCGCCTACCGGCTGGTCACCAGGGAATACCCTCCCGAGCCATGGCTGGCTGACGAGGGGACTCGCCTCTCCAACCTGGAGGATTCGGAGCCCTGCGCTCCGCGTGTCCTCAACAAATGCTGCTGCGCGGAGTTGAGCGGTGAGCATCAAGGTAGTTGTCGCCTGAGTGGTGCCGGCCGATGCGCTTCAACCCCTGAATTGCTGGGGTGGGAGTACCAGCGGCGGCCCTCCTAGGCCCATCTGCACCAGCCCCCTCAATAGGCCTGCCATCCTTCCTATACTTCTCTGGGCAGCTTGGCGAAACTGAGGGACACTAGGACCCATAGCAGGTGGGTCGCAGAGGGGGTAAAGTGAGCAGGACCGTCTTCACCAAAGTTGACAACACCCTGGGCAGTCTCATGGATTCGATTGCACTGGGTAGAATCGGGCTGCCAGACATCCAGCGCCCCTTCGTTTGGAAGAACGCCAAGGTTCGCAACCTGTTTGACTCCATGTACCGGGGCTATCCCGTAGGCCACCTATTGTTCTGGGAGAACGAGGCTGCGGGAAGCAAAGCCATTGGCACTGACGAGAAGCAGAAGATTCCCCGGTTGCTCATCGTGGATGGGCAGCAGCGACTGACCTCGCTCTACGCCGTGGTAAAGGGCGTCCCCGTGGTGCGGGAGAACTACAAGCCGGAGAAGATCGAGATTGCCTTCAACCCGCTGGTGGAGAAGTTCGAGGTGGCGGATGCGGCCATCCGCCAGGACAAGGCCTTCATCCCCAACATCTCGATCCTCTGGGACAAGTCGACCGACATCTTCGAACTGGTCGAGACTTACCTGAAGGATCTCGCGACGGTACGGGAGGTGACGGCGCAGGAGCGGAGGCATATCGGCAGCACCTTCTCCAAGCTGCAGAACCTGCTGAGCTTTCCTTTCACCACGCTGGAGCTGTCCTCAAGCCTCGACGAGGAGCAGGTTTCCGAGGTGTTCGTCCGCATCAACAGCGAGGGCAAGAAGCTCAACCAAGCGGACTTCATCCTGACGTTGATGTCCGTCTTCTGGGATGAGGGACGTGGCCAACTTGAGACGTTCTGCCGCGAGGCCCGCACACAGACTGCGGGCAAGCCCTCGCCATTCAACCCGTACATCCAGCCGGACCCCGACCAACTTCTGCGCGCCAGCGTGGGGCTCGGCTTCCGGCGAGCCCGGTTGAAGCACGTGTACTCCATCCTGCGCGGCAAGGACCTGGAGACGGGAGAGCTCAGCTCGGAGCGCCGTGACACCCAGTTCCAGGTGCTGCGGCAGGCCCAAGCCCGGGTCCTGAACCTGGAGCACTGGCATGGCTTCCTGCGCGCCATCCAGCAGGCAGGCTTCCTCAACAAGGGGATGATCAGCTCCGAGAATGCCCTGCTCTTCGCGTACACCCTTTACCTGCTCGGGAAGACGGAATACGGCGTCGAAGAGGAGCGGCTGCGGCGCTCGATTGCGCAGTGGTTCTTCATGAGCGCGCTGACGGGGCGGTACTCCGGCTCCCCAGAGTCAGCAATGGAGTTCGACTTGGCCCGACTGCGCCAAGTGAAGGACGCGGACGCGTTTGTCGCCATGCTGGCAGCCACCTGCAATGCCACCCTGACGAGTGACTACTGGACCATCACCTTGCCGACGGACCTGGCCACCTCGGCGGCGCGTAGTCCGTCGATGTTCGCCTACTTCGCCTCCTTGAACCTCCATGCCGCAGAGGTGCTCTTCTCAAGACAGAAGGTCAGCGAGTGGATGGACGCAGTGGTGACCCAGTCCGGCACCACGTCCCTGGAGCGCCAACCCCTCTTCTCTAAGCGCCTCCTGGAGAGCCAGGGCATCGGCGACTCCCGGGAGACGTCCCAGATCGCCAATTTTACAGTAGTGGATTGGGGAGAACATTCGCAGCTTGCGAGGAAGGCTCCTGCGGAATACGTGCAGGTCCTGTGCAAGCCTTTCTCCTCCAAGGAGATGGAGCGGATGCACTACTGGCATGCGCTGCCAGATGGGTGGGAGCGCATGGAATACCGAGAGTTCCTCCAGCAGCGCCGGGAACTGATGGCGAAGGTGATTCGCGACGCCTACTCCCTGCTGGCGGGGAAGGACGACGCCAAGCCGGGACCGGTGCTGAGCACCGAGGAGTTCATCAAGGGCGGGGAGTCCTCCAGCGTCGAGTTCAAGTCCACCCTGCGCGTGAACCTGCACACGGGACAGGAAGACCCGAAGATGGTGCTCAGCGTGCTGAAGACCCTGGCGGCCTTCATCAACACGGGCGGGGGCACTTTGCTCATCGGTGTGGCTGATGACGGCACGCTAGTGGGGCTCGGACCCGACAAGTTCGAGAGCGAGGACAAGATGAGCCTGCGCTTGGTGGAGCTCATCAAAGACCGTATGGGGACCAGCCACATGATGTACATCCATCCCCGGTTCGATGACTACCAGGGGGGCCGAGTGCTTGCCGTGGACTGCCTGCCGGGACGGTCTCCCATCTTCGTCAAGGACGGCAACGTGGAGCGCTTCTACGCTCGCGCGGGTCCCTCCTCCCAAGACCTGTCGGGGGCGAGAATGCAGGCCTACATCCAGGAGCGGTTCCGAAGCTGAGCCGTCGATACCGCCCGTCCATGTCCGGGCGCCGCAGGACGCCGCGGCGCCCACCCCTTGAGACAGGAGCCATCCACCAGCCCTGGGGGCGGCCAGCCGGGAGGTGAGTTGGGCGGTTCCCATTACCCGGACGGGCGCCCTCACCTCAAGAGGGGCGGATCCGGGGATGGAGGATGAGAGCCCATCCTTGAACGAGGAGGTGGGGGGCCGAAAAAGGGGCGCAAGCCTCAGCTGAATTGATCTGGGTTGCTGTGAAAGGCATTCGCGCTGGACGTGTTCGACTGCGTGAGGTGTGGAGGCAGGCGGCGGGTGCTGGCGTACTTGACTTAACGGCTTTCGGTGGGGTGCGCGCCATTCTGGAGCATCTGGAGCAACTCAATCGGCCTGCGGAGCGGGCCCCGGCGCAGGAGCCACCGCTGCTCGCGGGAGTGAGCGCCAGCCAGCAGTTGCCCACAAGCCCCCAGTTCCCCCGCGGAGGTCAGGGCTTGCGGAGGAAGTGCCTGCGCACGACTTCGAGTTGCTCGATAAGCTGGGCATAGAAGGGGTGCGCAGGTGAGCGCAGGCGCAGCCGGCGCCTACACTCGTGTGCGCGCTCCAGGCGCTTCTCGTCATGAGGCACGGTGGACTGAACCTCTCCTGCTTTCTTGCCGCTCACCGCCCTCGCCAGCAGCCACTGCTCCACGTGCTGCTGGCAGGCCGCCCCCAGTGCATGGGCCCGCTCCAGGATTCGGCGCATGAGCTCGGACTGGTCCAGGACCCAGTCAGCGGAGGCGTGACTCAGCACCCAGCCGACAGCTTCCAGCGAGTCCTCATCACTCGTGCGGGCCTGCTCTTCAAGCAGGGCGAGCCCCACCGATGAGGTACAGTCGGCGGACATCGCATTGAACAGCATCGCCAACCACCTGCGCTGGGCGTCCGGAGCCCGGGCGAGCCGGGCGAGCACCTCGCGCAGGAAGCTCGCGCCATGCGGCCCTCCTCCCAGCAGGGGAAAGAGCCCGGGCTCGCGCTCCAGGGAGAACGGCTCGAAGCCCTCCGGCGCATCCGGCCCCACCCGCTCGATGCGCGAGAGGATGAACTCCAGGACCTGCTGCGGAGCGTGATGGGCGGCCGTGACCAGGAACTTCTTGATGACGAACTCGGAGCACAGCCGCAGGGGAAAGAGTTTGCGCAGGAATGGCGCGAGCCGCTCCCCGGAGAGCCCTCCTCGTGCGTGCAGGGCCTTGAGGCCCACGCACAGGTTGCCTGGAAGCGAGGGGTTTCCATTGATATCGAATCGAGCCAGGACGTCGTGGAGCCATGCGTCCCGCGAGGGCTCAAGCACCTCAAGCCAGAAGACCGAGTAGTTACGAACCTCCGGGTCCTTGTCCTCCAGCAGTAGCGCCAGCAGGCCGAGTTCCTCGTCATCGAGGCGCAGCACCTCGCCGGCCCTATGCTGGTGCGCCATGCCAGCGGACGCATAGGCCCGAGCCACCAGCTCACGCTGGCTTCGCTGTCCCGAGGTCATCAGCCTCCGCGCGAGCGCCCGGAACCAGATGGGCTCCTGCTTCCAGAGGACATGGAGCGCGCCCGGGAGCGCAAGGTACAGGTAGGGGCTCCGCTGCTCGATGGCGTTCTCGCAGAACTCCCGGGCATAGGAGGGCACCTGTTCCGCGAGTGCGTCCAATAGCGCGTTGGCGTCGCTCTCGCGCTGGCTGAGCTGGTTCAAGAATTCGCTGCGCTCATGAAGGAACCTCGCTCCGGTCGAGGGGTCCGGGAATCTGTCCCGAAGCTCCCGTGCCACGGCGGGCAGGATGTCCACTCGAGCAGGCCAGCGAGCGGAGAGCTCCTCCGGGGGGCACCTCCCGATGAGCGGATCGCCCAGCAAGTCGAGGCACAGTGCGTGAACCAGCCGGAGCTCGAAGTCGGCCGGGACAGAGGAGATGAACGCGAGTGCCCGCTCGAAGACCTGCGGGTCCATTCTTTCATACGTGGCTGGATACAGCGCCTGGATGAGGAGGTAGCGGAAGAAGGGTTCCGGGAGCTCCGTCGCGAGCTGCTCCATCCGCTGGAGGATTTCGAGCTGCTCGGGAACCCAGGGGTCTAGCGCCACCAGCTCCGTCTCGGCGAATGGCTTCGGATTGCGCAGCGCCCGTCCCAGGTACCAAGAAGCGTCTCGGACGATCTGGCACCGGCCAGAGCGGGCACAGCGCTGAATCAAGTCCAGCGTTCGCCTGCGGATGGGGCGCATCTGCTCCGCGTCCACGATGAAGGAACGGAACTCGAAGCCCTCTTCGCTCTTGCTGTAGATGTTGGCGCTCTTGCCGAGCAGCGCCCCGAGGATGGGCAGGGGCGAGTGGACGTGGTCCAGGGCATCTGGCGCCTCCAACCAGCGCTCAATGGCCTCCAGAATGCGCATGTACCGGACCACCGGTGTCTCGGGCTGGAACCGGGCCATACAGCAGAGCATGCCCAAGCCATGGTCGAGCTGTGCGTTCCCATCCAAGGGCCTCGGGTCGTCCTGGCCCTCTTCCCAGAGGCGGTCGAGGCAGTGCTGCGCCAGGGACTCGGAGGACTCCTGGATGCCCCAAAGCGTGCTGAAGGCCAGCCTCAGCACCTCGGAGACCTCCTTCCGCAAGGGTTCCGCCCCGTCGGCATGAAGCCGGTGAAGCACCGTCTCCACGCAGTCAAGAGCCCGCTGCGGGTCGAGGTCGGCCGCAGAAATGACGATGCGCAGGACGAACAACTGGTCACAGTTGGTGCCCGTCCGCAGGACGGTCCGTAACTTCGCCCAGATGCTGTCCAGGAAGCCGGGAGGCTCCTTCCCACCCTGCCGCAGCCGCCAGCCCAGCGCCGAAAGGTTGCGCATGAGCGGCCCCGCCGAGATTCCCTGGAACCGCTCGAAGACCTCCTCGGCATAACCCGTCGATGCACCTTTGTGGACACAGGCCTGTTCTAGGATGTGCTCGGCCAGCAGGTCGGGGGTGATTCGCAGACGTGTCCCGGTGCGCAGCAGCGCACCCGCCTCGGTCAGGGCGGCAAGGGCCTGGTGGAGTGAGGCCTCATCGGTCCCCAGGAAGTCGCGGGCCTTCACGGGAACGAAGACATCCTCAATGTCGAAAGACGCGAGCGCCGACAGCAGCTGGAGGAGCCGTGAGCACAGGCCGGGGTCGACTCCCGGGCTCACCGTGCCGTGGATGATCTCCTTGAAGCACTCGACGAAACGGTGCTTGAACTCCTCGTGATTCGACAGCAGCCGAGGGTCGGCTTCGTGCTTCGACACCAGCCTTGCGCCCAGGACCGTGGCCAGGGGGCTGTCCACGCTGATGGCGGCAAGCTTCTCGGCCAGATGACTCCGCTGCTCCCCAACGCCCTGCCGGGCGAGTGCGAGACACTCGGCGCTGGAGAGCGGAGGCACCTCCAGCTCCAGCGTCTTCCATCCATCGAAGTCGGCCCTGGACAGCCACGAGCGCAGCGCGTGGCGCGACTCGGGCCGGCAACTGAGAAGGACCCGAGCGCCAGGGTGTTTCCGGAGCATGGCCAGCAGCGAGTCGAGCGGCCCTCCCGGGTGGGCGTCATCCAGCACGAGCACACAGGAACTGGGGAGCAGCTCCCGGAGGGCTTCACTCTCCAGCGGGCGCTGTGGGTCGATGAAGAACAGCGGCACCTCGGCATGGCGCTCAGCGGCCCGCAGGCTCCACTCGTAGAGCAACTTCGTCTTGCCGATGCCGCCCCGACCCCACAGCAGCCCGGCGTCATGAGTCGGGCCCAGGAGGCTGTCAAGCCTGTCCAGGAGGTTCTCCCGGCCCACCCGCTTCCATGCATGGTGGAACAGCCGCTCCGAGTCGAGCTGCCGGGCGAAGTACTCCTCCGGGGTAAGCAGGACTGTCGGGCCCGGCAGCCGTAGGAAGTCCTCGCACCATCTGGGGCCGAAATACTGCTCGACGAGCCGCTTGCTCTTGTGAGGGGGAAGGTCGCGGACCCGGCGGGAGATGTCCCTCACGTCCCAGAGTTCCCAGGAGGGCGCCGCGAGGAATACCTTCCGGACGTTGGCCCGGGCCTCATCGCTAATGAGGAGCAGGTACCGGTCCGCCTTGAAGGTCATGGCCTCCAAGGCCTTCTTGGCATGCTTTGCCGTGAAGTCATCGACCTGCTTGCACTGGGCGACCCAGCAGGTGCCGTCCTCACCCGCCCCGAGCAGGTCGATGCCTTGCTGCGCGTCACCACGCTTCCCATAGTTCGAGAAGGTGAACGCTGGCTGGCAGAGGTTGAGCAGCTCGCAGCAGAAGGCTTCGAAGACGCTCCAGTCCAGCTGCTTCAGGGGCAGCAGCTCGGGCCGGCTCAAGACGGGAGGCTCGGGATGGCGGGACGTGGCCATGAGGTCAGCTAAGCACGCTCCTTCCATCTCTCGCGCCCCCCATGGCACATCCATCAGTGCGCTTTATTTGGCGCCCTCACCGAACCTTGCCACGTTGCTACTTCGTGTACCCGAGAGAGTCTCCCTGACACATACCAATGCCGGGGTACGCTTGCGGCGAGCGGATTGACCGCGTCCCTCCTCGCGAGACACTCATGGCGCCTGGCTATCTGAATCCGGCACGGCTTCCCCTGGGAACACCCGTGGGGCCGTGGCGCATGCTGGAACAACGTGGACGCGGTGCCTACGGCGCCGTCTATCGTGCCATCGGGACGAAGGGCGCCAGGGGGCCCGTGGCCCTCAAGATGGCCCTGCAGCCTCGGGATGGACGCTTCGCGCGAGAGGTGGAGCTGCTCTCCCGCATCCGCCATCCGAACGTCCCTCGCCTCGTGGGGCACGGGGAATGGCGGGACCCGGCGGGCACTGCCTACCCATACCTCGCCATGGAGTGGGTGGAAGGCACGTCTCTCTATGACTGGGCGAGGGAGCACCGGCCCTCCTCCCGCCAGGTGCTCTCGCGCCTCGCCAGCCTCGCACGCGCGCTGGAGGCCACGCTGGCAGTGGGCGGCGTGCACAGAGACGTGAAGGGCGACAACATCCTCGTGAGGAAGGCCGATGGCCAGGTCTTCCTCACCGACTTCGGCTCCGGCCACTACGCGGGCGCCACCACGTTGACCTGGCCCCCCTTCCCTCCCGGAACGCCGGCCTACCGCTCGCCTGAGGCGTGGCGCACCGTGATGCACCCCTCCCCCGCCCCCACCGTGCCCTACGCGCCCGGGCCGGCGGATGACGTCTTCGCACTGGGCGTCACCGCCTGGCGGCTGGTCACCGGCGAGTACCCTCCCTCGCTGGGGCTGGATGCCGAGGGGGCTCGCGTCTGGAGCCTGGAGGGTCCGGGCCCCCGCGCTCCGCAAGTCCTCAACAGCCGCTGCTGCGTGCAGCTCAGTGCCCTCATTTCTCGAATGATGTCCGTGCATCCGGAGGTGCGTGGCAGCGCACGCGAGCTGGCCGGGGCGCTGGACAAAGCCGCGCGCGAGGCAGGGCCGGAGGCGGATGTGCCCCTCTTCGACCTGGAGCAAGCCCTGCCCGTGGACGTGAGTGCATCCTCGCGGCGCGTTCCGGTCCGGGGGCGGGGTGGGCATACGAGACACTGGAGCATCGCGGCCGGGGTGGGCGCGCCACTGCTGCTGGGAATCGCATGGATGCTGAGCGCGCGACCCGGGGACGCGCCTGCGGAAGCGCCCGTCTCAGCACAACTGGATACGAAGGACGCCGGCACCGTGGCCGTTGGGGACTCCGCCCTGACAGCACCATTGCCCCCCAAAGCGGCGCCGTCCGTGTGGTCGACCATCGCCCTGGACCTTCCACCCAAGCCCTTCCCGCGACAAATGCGGCCAGATGCCAATGGCCGCTGCCCTCGCAAGGGACTGGTTGTCATCAATGGCGGCTGCTGGGTGAAGGTGGCTCTGCCCCCGAAGGACTGTGACGAGATCGGCTACGTGTACAAGGATGCGTGCTACCTGGCCGCCTTCCCACCCGCTCGCCCTTCCACATCGAGCCCTGCGGACTGAGTCAGGGCTGCACGGCCGTCCGCGAAAGCGCATCGGTTGAGCAGCCCATCGGGCCGAACGCACCGCAACTTCACGGCGAGGCGAGGGTTGACGGGGCATGCGCTCCTTCCCGTTCCTGCTCCCTGCCCTCCTCGCCTGCATCGCCTGCGGCGCGGGAGAACCGCCCCTGAAGAACTCCACCGACGCCACGGCCGACACGCCCACGCCACGCGGCGCCACGGGCACATCGAACGCCGGAGTCGCCCTCCCCGAAGCGAAGGCGGCGGTGTGCACCCCGGGCACCTCCGTCGCTTGCGCCGGCCTCGCGGCCGTGTGGGCCGGCGGCTCCGCCACCTGCCGGGCCTCGGGCAATGGCTACGACGTCTCCTCATGCACTCGCGCCGGCAATCCCACCCGGCGGCTGACGGAGACCGTGCGCCCCGCGCTCCGCGACACCCGCTGGACGGAAGCGCGCTGCAACCTGGGCGACGAGTTCGTCTTCGAGGTCACCTTTCCCCCCGCGCCGCCCGACGGCAGCCCCCTCACGCAGTGGGTCCTCCGTCTGGAGGGCGGCGGCTTCTGCGCGTTCGACAGCACCAGCCCCTACGGAGGCTGCGGCAACCGGGACATCGACCTCGTCTCGTCGGTGAATCTGCCCGCCGACCGCGCCCTGCGCGAGAGCGCCCCCGCGAAGCCCGACGACTTCAGCGGCGCCATCGACGTGCTCGGACACTACTGCTCGAGCGACCTGTGGACGGGCACCGCCCTCGACGCGCCCGACATCACCTACAAGGGCACGAAGCGGGACTGGCGGTACATGGGCGCTCTCAACGTGGAGGCGATGCTCGCGGTGCTGGTGGAACGCTACGGCCTCGACGACAGCAAGCCGCTGCGCGTGCTCTGGCGTGGAGGCTCGGCGGGCGGCTTCGGCGCCTTCAACAACACCCACCGTGTCGTGCGGCGCCTCCCCAAGGCGGCGAAGCAGGGGCGGCTGCTCGTCTTCCCCGGCGCCGGCTACATCCCGCTCGACTGGGACGAGCCCGACTACCCCGTGCTGGGCATCGGCTCGGGTCTGGAAGCCTTCGGCCAGCTGACGACAACGTGGCGGTCCTCGCTCACGCCGTCCTGCGTGGCGGCGCGGACTCCCGGAGACCCCGTGCACCCGCCGCACGAGTGCATCAGCGGCCCCGTGCTCTACGACATCATCACCGCGCCGGAGTCCGAGGGAGGCTTCGACCTGCCCACCCTCGTCTGGCAGAACCGGCAGGACCAGCTCTACATGTCCAACTCCGGCCTGCCGTACCTGTCGGCGACCAACACCCCGGCCGAGCTCGCCGTCCGCGACAGGTGGGTAGAGACCATGAACCGGGCGATGAGCATCACCGGCAGGAACACGTCGTCGCGCATGAAGTGGCTCTATGCGCCGAGCGACCCCGTCGTGCAGCGCGCCAACGGCTCGATTGAGCCGAACGTGCACGCGGCGCTGCTCTACAGCACCACGCCCCCGAGCGGCGAGGCCAACTCCCTCAACGCGGTGCTCTCGCGCTTCTGGAACACGATGCTCGGCTCGGGCCCCGGGCGCGGCCGCGCCGCCGGTGAGGTGCACACCTTCGACTGCAACTGGGTGCCCGACCGCGACGCCAGGGGCTGCGAATAGGCCGGCGGCACGCGGCGGGGGCGTCATGAGGAAGACCAGGCCTGAAGACATTCTGGAGAAGGAGAGAGCCGTGGCCCCGCCGCCTCACTCTTGCGGCTGACAGCCCTCGGAGTGTCGCCAGAGAGCGACACGTGAGGGGCTCCAGGCGCCGCGGAACTTCATCCAGAGGCTGGCGCGGGACTTGCGACAGGTGCGCCGCCCGGCACACTTGTGCCCCCGGTACGCCACGCCTGCGAGGAGAGCCATGTTCCACGGTTCCACACGTCGTGAGGTCCTGCTCTGGGCGCTGGGCAGCCATGCCCTGGTGCGTACCCTCCTGGCGCAGGAGGCCCTGGCCGGGCCGGTGCGGAAGGAGGTCCAGACCTGGGCCGCCCGGACGTACCAGCTGTGTGCGGACGTCCGGGGCCGGAAGTTGGAGCCACGGGAGTGGCAGCGACAGGTGGAGGAGCTCTTCGCGCGTGTCCCGCTCCCCGACCTGCTTCGGGCCATCGACTTCGACACGCTGAGGCCGGGAATCTCGCTGCCGGATGATCGAGCGGACGCGGTGAGCGCGCCCTTCCCACCGGTAGAGGGAATGCCTCGGCGGTTCGGTACGAAGATTTTCGGGATGCAGCAGGGACGGGCCATCGTGCCGCACGGACACCAGAACATGGCTTCGATGCACCTGGTGCTCGCGGGCGAGTTCCACTTGCGGCACTTCGAGCGGGTGGAGGACCAGTCCGAACACCTGGTGCTCCGGCCTGGCATCGACCGGGTCTCGAAGCCGGGGGACCTCTCCAGCATCTCGGACCAGCGGGACAACGTGCACTGGCTGGTGGCGACGCGGGGGCCTGCGTACACGTTCGACCTCATCGTCGTCGGCCTCGTGCCAGACCGCGGCTTCGACTGGAAGATGGACCATGTCGACATCGACGGCGCGGAGCGTCTGAAAGACGGCCTGCTCCGTGCGCGCCGCATTGACTTCGACGAGGCGATTCGACGCTACGGCAAGAGCTGACGGGCAAGCCGTTCCCGCCGTAACATGGGGCCGCTCTCGAAGGAGCATCATCATGGCTGACGCGTCGCCCCTCGTCCCCGAGAACACCGCTGTCCGCGTCGCGCTGTGGCGCGCGCTCCACGTGCTGACCGACCCCGCGCCGCACGTGTTCGAAGACACGATCGGCCTCGCCCTCGTGGCGCCGGACGCCGATTGGCAGAAGCGACCGGACATGAGCCCTTTCACGCGGCCCTTCCGCGCCTCCATCCTGGCGCGCGCGCGCTTCGTTGAAGATCTCCTCGAGGAGCAAGCCGCTCGCGGGGTCGTGCAGTACGTCATCCTCGGAGCGGGCCTCGACACCTTCGCTCAGCGTCGGCCGGAGCTCGCCTCCCGCCTCCGTGTGTTCGAGGTCGACCAGCCGGTTCCCCAGAAGTGGAAGCACCAGCGTCTCGTCGACCTGGGTTTCGGTGTCCCGTCGTTCCTTCGGCTCGTGCCGGTCGACTTCGAGCACGGTGATGCGTGGTTGGAGCGGCTGGAAGCGGCGGGCTTCGACGCGAAGCAGCCGACGCTCGTTGCCTCCACGGGCGTCAGCATGTACCTCACGAAGGACGCCATTGCCGCCACGCTGCGCCAGATCGCGGCACTCGCACCGGGCTCCTCACTCGTCATGTCGTTCATGCTGCCGCTCGAGCTCGCGGACCCGGACGTGCGACCCGGAATCGAGGCAGCGGCGCGGGGCGCGCGAGCGAACGGCACGCCGTTCATCAGCTTCTTCACGCCGGAGGAGATGCTCGCGCTGGCTCGCGAAGCCGGCTTCCGAGACGTGAAGCACGTGTCGGCGGCGGCTCTCGCCGAGCGCTACTTCGCGGGTCGAGCCGACGGTCTTCGCCCGCCCAACAACTCGGAGGAGTTGCTGGTCGCGACGACGTAGCGCCATTGAGAGCACACTCACGTGAATCCGTTCCGCACCGTGACGGGAAGCCTGTGGCACAGTGCCGGCACCGCCCGCGCGGACTGTCCCGGAGGTTGCACGCAATGAGCCCCAAGCCCCTTCTTGGCCTGCGCACCGCCATCTACCCCGTCACGGACCTCCAGAAGGCCAGGGACTGGTACAGCGCCGTGCTGGAGACGCGTCCGTACTTCGACGAGCCCTACTACGTCGGCTTCAACGTCGGCGGCTTCGAGCTGGGGCTGGACCCCGACACCTCGGAAGTTCCCGCGGGCGCGGCGGGCGTGACGACCTACTGGGGTGTGGAGGATGCGGCCCGGACCTGGGACCGCCTTCTGGAGCTGGGCGCGGCGCCCTTCAGCCCCGTCCGGGACGTGGGCAGTGGCATCCGCGTGGCCATCGTGAAGGACCCCTTCGGCAACCTGTTCGGCATCATCCAGAACCCGCACTTCCCGAACACGGCCTGAACCACCTTCTCCACAAGCCCGCCCGGGGCCTCGGCTGACAGGCCCCGGACGGTCCGACAGGATGGAGCGGCCGCGGACTACTCGTCCGCGTCCTCGGTGAGGACGTCGATGTTGTCGATGCCCACCGGGCAGTACTCGTAGTACTTCACCTGGTACCGGATGTTCAGGCTGCCGTCCTTCACGCAGCGTTGCAGCAGCGCCTTGAGCTGGTTGTTCCGGTGCAGCTCCTCGAGGACGGTCTTCCGCTTGGAGATCTGCTCCTCGCCCGCGGAGCGCCCGGTGGGGCTGTTCGGCTTGATTTCGATGACCTCGCAGGAGCCGTCCGAGACATTCACGCAGTCGATGCGGCCTCCCGGAATCTCGTACTCCATCGCCGTGCAGCCGGTCTGGAGCGCGAGGTGCTTCTTGTTCCCGTTCTCCAGGTACATGTTGATCTTCGGGTTGTTCCTGCCACGAAGGATGCCGAGGTTCCCCGCCTCCTCGAGACGCTTCCTGGCTGCGGTCATGTTGCGCGACTGGCGGTTCAGCTCGGCCTTGAGCGTCGGGTTCTTCGTCGACTCGACCTTCTTCAGCTCGGCGAGCAACTGATTGATGCGGTCGATGTACTGACGCTGGAGGTTCCCCATCACGCTCGCCACCTCGTCGGCGACGCGCTGCACGCGGTCGGCAATCTGGAACTCGTCCTGGTCGCAGAACGCCTGGAGGAGCTTGTCGGCGCTCTCCTGACGGAACCTTCCGCCGGGCTTCAGCCCCCGGCGCTCCTTCTTCCACGCCTCGTAGTCCTGGGCGACGCGCTCGAGGGTCGCCTTCACGAGCAGGTCGCGGTCCTTCATCGTCTTGAGCGCGCTCGCGACGTCGGGGTGGTTGACGCCCTGGGTGAGCTTGCCGCACGCGGCCTTCCCCTCGTCGAGCTTGCCCTTCATGTGCCGCTGCATGGCGGTGGCCGTCTCGTGGAGGCGGTCGCGGACCGTCCGCCAGCGGCCCTCGTCGAACGAGAAGCGCTTCGCCTCCTCGAGGAGCCGGTCCTGCTCGCCGAGCCGCTTCTCTGCGGCGTCGAGCTGCTGGCGCGTCTCGGTGGCGAGCTTCTCGGCCTGCTCGGTGAGGACCTTGACGCCCGTGTCGGCCTCGTCGAGGTTGCCGAGGTAGTTCTTCGCCGTGCCCATGAGCTGGTCTTCGTTCGCCTTGCACGTCGTGGAGAGCGCGTCGAACGAGAACTGCTGCGGCTTCACCTGCTTCACGAGCTCGAGCGAGCGGCGGAACTCCTTGTTCTTGTCCGGCCAGACGTCGGTCATCCGCTTCGCGACGTCATCCTCGCCGCGCGCGTTCCGGAGCTGCTCGAGCTGCGACGCAATGTCGTTGCTGTAGCCGAGCGCATAGTCAATCTCCGAGGTGCCCGTGCGTGCGCCGGCGCCCGAGAGGTAGGAGCCCGTCTGGTCCAGGAGCTGGTTGAGCTTCTCCGTCAGCTCCTTGCGCACCCGGTTGTTGTCGCCGAGCTTCGCGAGCGCGTCCTTCACGGCGTCGGAGTCGCGGCCCTTCGCGAGCTCCTGACACTTCGACTTCGTCTCCTCCATCCGCCGCGTCCAGCGGTCCCAGATGTCGCTCACCCCGTCGTGGAGCTCGCCCTTCACGTCCGACCAGCGGCCATGGGACTCCGAGAAGTACCTCGCGTACCCGCGTGCGCGGTCCATGTCGCTGTGGACCTCCTGCAGGCGCTTGTACTCGTCGGAGTACTGGCGTCCGACCTTCTCGGCCTCGTCCGAAATCTTCGAGACGCCGTTGGGGTCCTTCTTCTCGATGAAGTTCTGCATGAAGGACTTCAGGTTCCGGTCGGCCTCGTAGCAGCGCTCGTGCAGGCGCGACTCGTCGGCCTTCACCTGGGCGTCCTTCATCCGCTTCAGGTACTGCGCCGACTCCCGGAACTTCGAGATGTAGTCCGGGTAGTAGTAGGCCATCGCCTTGCCCGGGTCGCTCTGCGGGTCCAGCGACTTGAGCCGGTCCACCTCGCTCTTGACGGTGTTCAGGTAGTCGAGCGCGGAGTCGATGTCGCTGGAGCTCGAGTCCGAGACGATGCCGTCGAGCTTGTCCTTGATGCGAGAGAGGTTGTCGTCAATCGCGCGCACCCGGTCGTCAATCTCGTCCGCGCTCGCGGGCGCGGCGAAGAGGAGCGCGAGCAGCCCCAAGGTCAGTCTGTTCTTCATCTTCATTCCCCCTTCTCCAGTTTCCGCGGACGCGCGCCCTTCACCTGGGCGTTCTTCGGGAACAGCTTCGCGGCCGCCTTCCAATCGAGCGCCCTGCCCATGCCCGGCTTCGCCGGCTCGCCGCCCGCCTTCGGCGCAATCTGGCTCCACTCCTCGGCGGTGAAGCGGCTCGTCTCCTGCGAGGTGCGCGCGAACCAGCTCGCGTAGACGGCGGGCTCGACGTCGAACCCTCCGTCCATGACGACGTTCCCCTCGGCCTTCTTGAAGGGCAGGTCGGCCAGCAGGTGCATCGACTTCTCGTCCACCGTCGGCGGCGGCGTGCCCAGCGTGGAGCGGAACGTCGCCCAGTTGCGGAAGAACGCGTTGTTCGTGAGTACGACCTCGCTCAGGTTGGAGGTCGACCTGACCGCGAAGTTGTCCACGTACTGGAACACATTGCCCTCCAGCACCGCGGGGGCGTTTCCGCTCAGGGAGACGCCGCTGCCCGTGGAGCTGGAGCCGTCATGCGGACGGTTCCGGTTCCAGACGAAGAGGATGGTGTTGTTGCGCACCTGGGCCGGCCGAGTGCCGAAGCCGCCGGTGACACGGATGGCCTCGCTGAACATGTTGGCCACGATGTTGTTCTCGAAGGTGACCAGGTTGCTCATCCGGACCGCCGCGCCCGCGCCGTTGATGAACGTGCAGTTGCGGACCACCGTCTCCGGGGACGATATCCAGAGGTGCTCGTTGTCCGGTGAGGTGTTCAGGTCGATGAAGCCGTCCGCGTCGTAGCGGTTCAGCGTGCGCCGGTCGAAGACGAAGCCGTCGATGATGAGCCCGGTGTGGTCGCCGTTCCCCTCGAAGAGGTAGCCCTGCGGCGACGTCTTGGAGTCCGACGGCCAGGCGAGGAGGCTCGGCGTGTTCCAGGGGTCGCGCTTGCTGAAGTCGCGGTCCCAGCCGCCGAGCAGCGCGAGGTACTGCTTCCCGTCCACAATCCACTTCCCGCTCTTCAGCTTGCCGCCGTACTCGCCCTCGGCCACGAGGATGCGGTCGCCCTTCCCCGCCCGCTCGATGGCCTGGAACGGGTCTCTGAACGGCTTCTCGCGCGAGCCGTCGCCCCCGCTCTCGCCCGCGCGCACGAACCAGTCGCGCCCCTTCGGACGCTCGGACGCGACCTCTGCCTGCTCGAACGGCTCGAGCGCGTCGATGGTGATGGCGTGCTTCGGGTAGCCATTCTCCTTGCCGTGCGCGGTGCCGCGCACGACGAAGAGGTCGCGCGGCGGGCCCGAGCCGTAGTTGGGAATGGCGTCGATGCCGCGCTCCACCGAGGTGCCCTTCTTGAAGAAGCCAACGGAGCGGGTCTCATTCTTCGCATCGACGAGGTGGACGGCCTTGTGCGTGTCGCGCGAGGTCCCCGGGGGCCCGTTGTCCGGGTTGGAAACGCCCTGGAAGCCGACGACCATCTCGATGTCCTTGCCGTCGTAGCCCTTCGGGTTCGCGGCGAGGGCGCTGAGGGTCACCTTGGTGTAGGCCTTCGACGGCGTCGCCGCGGTGACCGCCGAGAAGCTCACCGGCAGCGCCCTCACGCGCGCGCCCTGCTTCAGCGAGGGGTTCTTCGGTGTGACGAGCGCGGAGACGGCCTGCGGCGGGTAGGCCGGCGCGAAGAGTTCAATCCGTTCGCCCGTCGCTGGGAGGCCCGCGCCCGTCCGCGTCTCCTCCCATGCCTTCGCGTCGAACTTCTTCCCGAGCAGGGAGCGGCGGGTGAACTTCTCGTACCACGCCGAGTCGAACGGGAGCTTCGGGTCGACCGCGACGTTGCCGCCCGCCTTCGCGAAGCCGGCATCCTCGGCCTCTTCGATGTCCGAGTCGTCGAGCGAGGACTTCTTGCCCTCGAAGTAGAAGGAGACATTCGAATAGAGGTTGCGCCAGAAGGCGTTGCCCTGGAGCGTCACCTTCGCGGGCACCGTCGCCTGGACGCCGTGGTTGTCGGAGTGGACGATGAGGTTGTTCTCGACGAGGGCCTTGTTCGTCACGTCGATGCCGGAGCCCTCCGTTCCGCCCTCGGTGATGGCCTTCGTCGCCCAGATGAAGGCCATCGTGTTGTTGCGAATCGTGACGGGCAGGTCGTGGTCACCGCCGCCCTTGGAAATCACGGCCGCGTAGATGGAGTTCACGATGACGTTGTTCTCGACCACCGCGCCCGGCGACGTCCGCACCGCGTTGATGGAGTTGACGATGAGGCAGTTGCGGAGGACTCCGCCCTTCGCGAGGTCGACCGCGCCGTTGCGCATCAGCGCCCCCGGGTCGAAGTTCCCGCCCTCGCTCGCGTATTCGTAATACTCCTGCATGTCGATGAAGAAGCCGTCGATGGTGGCGCCGGCGGTGTCGCGCTGCGTGCTGGTGCTGACGCGCGCGAGCGAGATGTCCGGCCGGTTCGCGGAGCCCTTCCGCCAGGTGAGCTCGGTCAGGTTCTTCCAGGGGTTGCGCTCCCGGAAGCCGGCGTCGTAGCCGCCGAGCAATTCGACGCCAGGGAACTGGAGCTCCCAGTTCCCCTTCTCGAGCTTGCCGAAATACTTCCCGGCGGCGACGTGCACCTTGTCGTTCGCCTCGACGCGCTCGAGCGCCATCCAGGGGTCGGCGAAGGGCTTCTCGCGTGAGCCGTCCCCCCCGGTGGAGCCAGCTCGGACGAACCAGTCGCGCGCGTGCGCGGGGAGGGCAAGACAGAGCGAGGCCAGGACGAGCAGCAGGCTCAGGACACGATGCATGGGGAACTCCTCTGGATGGGGAGGGCGTGGGGTCTCGACGTCAGGCGCGCACAGGAGGGGAGCAACGGGCCCGGCGCGAACGCGAACCCATGGTCTTCACCCATCATCGATGCCCCCCCTACTCAGCGAGCATAGGGGAGGCACCCCGCCGCGGCCAGGATTCAGCGCCGCGCCCGGTGTTGCTCAGGAAGCGTGGGGTCGCGGATAACTCGCCGCGTTGCGGAGCCCCATGCCGTCGTACCAGCCCATCGCGTTGCCGAGCCCTACCAGGTCAGCACGTCGCCCTCGGGCTCCTGGGGCACGTTGGGGTCATTGTCGACGACGAGGGTGAGCGTCACCGGCTCGCTCGAGTTCCCCGACGTGTCGAAGGCCCTGGCCGTCACGGTGTGGTGCCCGTCGGGCACGAGCATCGACGACCAGCCCAGGAGGAAGGGCGGCACGCTGGCGCTCCCGATGCCCTGGCCGTCGACCTCGTAGAACACGGAGGCGACCGCGGTGTTGTCCGAGGCGCGGACGCTGAGGCGGACCGTCCCGCTCACCGTGGCGCCCTCCGCCGGCGACGCGAAAGCGAGGGTCGGGGGCACGGCCTCGTTGTCCACGGTCACCACGACGGACGCCTCGCCCACGTTGTTGCGGGCGTCATAGGCGAGCACCCGCAGCGTATGGGTTCCATTCGTCTCCACGCCCGTGGGCCACCACTGGGTGGACGAAGTGACGTGGGTGGCCGTCCCCACCTTCCGCGTACCGCAGTAGAACTCGAGCTTCGTCACGCCGACGTTGTCCGAGGCGGAGGCGGTGATGGCGACGTTGCCGCGCGCGGTTGCGCCCGCGAGCGGCGCGGCAATCGTCACCTGGGGCGGCGTCTCGTCGTTGTCGGTGACGACGGAGACGGCCACCAGCGTGCCCTCGTTGCCCGCCGAGTCATGGGCCCTGGCGCCGAGGACATGCGTGCCGTTGGCCACCGCGCCCGAGTTCCACGTCCACGAGAACGGCTCCGTGGAGTCGCTGCCCAGCAGGATGCCGTCCGCGAAGAACTCCACGCGAGCCACCTTCACGTCGTCCACGGCGGTGGCGGTGAGCGTGACGGTGTTCCTCACCGTGGCGCCGTCCGCCGGAGCACTGAGGGTGGCGGTGGGAGGCGCGTTGTCCACCGTCACGGAGACCTCGGTCGAAACGCCGTGGTTGAAGGCGGCGTCGTACGCCTCGGCCCGCAGCGTGTGCACGCCGCCAGGAGCCGCCCGCGTGTCCCAGTCCCACGCATACGGCGCGGTGGTGTCACTGCCCAGCAGCGTGCTCCCGTCGTAGAAGTCCACGCGCGTCACGCCCACGTTGTCGGAGGCGCTGGCCGCGAGCGAGACGAGGCCCCGCACGAGGCTGCCCGCCGCGGGCGCCTGGAGCGACACCTGCGGCGCGGTCAGGTCGTTGTCGAGGGTGACGGTGACTTCCGCGGTGCTGATGCTCCCCGCCGCGTCGTAGGCGCGGATGGACAGCGTGTGCGGCCCGTTCGTCGTGGTGCGCGTGTTCCAGCTGAAGGCATACGGCGCGGAGTCGTCGGTGCCCAGCAACTCCGCACCATCGTAGAGCTCCACCTTCGTCACTCCGACGTTGTCGGTGGCCGTGGCGGTGATGGAGGCGAAGTCGCGGAGCACCGCGCCCGGCAGGGGCGCCGTCAGGGACGCGGTGGGCGGCGTGACGTCCGGAGCGGCGCTGACGGTGAAGACCAGGTCGTCGTGGTCGCTGAAGTTGCCAGCCACGCACGCCGAGGAGGCGCTGCCGCTGTAGCGGAAGCGGCCCCGGATGGCCTGGGAGCCCGTCTGCGAGGGCAGCGTGTAGGTCGTCGAGAGCACCTGGGCCCCCGTCGCGACGGGCGTCAGGGTGCCGATGAAGACCCAGGAGGGACTGGTGACGCTGGCGCTGGAGTACAGGTCGAGCTGGTCCCCCCCGCCAGCGCTGTAGACCCATACCGTGGCTTCAATCTTCACGGCCTTCCCTACAGTGAAGGGCTGGCCATCCAGCGAAGACACCTTCAACCGGTCCAACGACTCGTCATAGTGATAACGACCGGAGGTACCGTCCGCGCAGGAGCCGCCCAGGGTGTTGGGCTGGTTGGGCTCGGGGCCGAGCAGCGCGCGGCCGTCGAGGAGCGTGAGCGAATCACACGAGGTCGCCGCGGCCGGGCACCGGGGTACCTTGAGCGTGCTGTCGTAGACGGCGGTGGCGTTGATGGGGCCGCTGTTGATGGTCAGCGTCACCGTGGCCGCGCCAGACTGGAGCACGCCGTCGCTCGCCGTGTACGTGAACGCGTCCTGCCCGACGTAGCCCGCCTGCGGGGTATAGGTCAGCCTGGGCGCGGTGCCGGAGAGCGTGCCGTGGGCCGGAGCGAACTTCACGCTGTAGGTGATTGCATCCCCGTCCGGGTCCGTGGCCGACAGCGTCACCGCCACCGGCGTCCCCGCCGTCGTCGACACGAACACGGCACCGGCCATGGGTGCGTCACCCACCGGCGTCACGGTGAGGGAGACGGTGGCCAGGGCGGAGGTCAGCCCGTCCGAGGCCTCGTAGACGAACGAGTCGGTGCCGAAGAAGTTGGCCGCCGGGGTGTACGTCAGCTGGGGCGCGGTGCCGGAGAGCGTGCCGCGCACGGGGGGTGTCGCGATGGAGTAGACGACGGGCCGCCCCTCGGTGCTGGTGGCCGACAGCAGCATCGGCACCGGCGAGTCCTCGGCCGTCGTCACCGATGCGCCCTGGGCCAGCACCGTGCCCTTGCCGAGCCGCACCACGCGACCACCCGTGACTCCGCCCACGGAGACGGACAGGAGGTAGTGCCCCTCGGGCAGCGTGGGCGCGACGGTGCTCAGCGAGGTGCCCGAGAACCAGGTGTTCGCGAGCCGGGTGATGGCCCCTCCTCCCACGGGCATCAGCCACGCCACCGGGAAGTTGACCGGCGCGGAGGACCAGCGGCCGGTGCTCCCCTCGGAGATGCCTCGGAAGCGGACGCCGCTGAGGGTGAAGGCCGCCCCCCTGTCGATGAAGCCAGGCAGGCTCACCGAGGGGCGCCAGGCGTCGAGGGCGCCATCCGGGTTGAAGTACTCGGCCGCGGACGTGGGCGTGCCGCCGCTGCCCGTCCCCCCGAGGATGAGCACCTTGCCCGAGGGCAGCAGCGTGGCCGTGTGGCCGTACCGGGCCGTCGCCAGCACCGCGGAGCTCGTCGTCCAGGTGTTCGTCGCGGGGGCGTACACGTCCAGTGACGTGCGCGCGGTGCCACCCGCATCCTGGCGGCCTCCGCTCACCAGCACGTTGCCCGACAGCAGCAGCGTCGCGGTGGTCTGGTCCCTCGCGACGGGCAGGCTTCCCGCCGCGCTCCAGGTGCCCGTCGCCGGGTCGTACCGCTCCGCCGAGGCGAGGAATGTCCCGGCCCCGTTGCGCCCGGCGAGCACCAGCACCCGGCCGTCAGGCAGCAGCGTCCCCGCATGGCCCACGCGTGCCGTCACGAGGCTCCCCGTGAAGGTCCACTGCTCCGTGGCCGGGTCGTACAGCTCCGCCGAGGCGAGGACGGACGTGCCGCTGTTGCCCCCGACGACGAGCACCTTGCCGTCGGGCAGCAGCACCGACAGGTGGCCGTCCCGGGCCGTGCGCAGGTTGCCCGTGGCACGCCAGGTCCCGCTCGCCGGGTCATACAGCTCCGACGAGAAGAGCGAGCCGCCCGTGCCGTCCACGCCGCCCGACACCAGCACCCGCCCGTCGGGCAGGCGCGTCGCCGCGTGCCGCGTGCGCGCCACGTTCATCGTCCCCGTGGGGGCAAAGGTGACGGCGGACCCGAAGCGCTCCGCCGTGGCCAGCACCGTCCCATTGGAGAGAGCGCCTCCGGCCATCAGCACCCGGCCCTCCAGCAGCAGCGTCGCCGTGTGTCCGCTCCGCAGCGTGGACACCGGGCTCGTGCTGACCACGTTGCCGTTGGATGGGATGAAGTGCTCCGCGAAGGCGTGCGTCCCCGTGGCGGTGCGCCCGCCCATGCTCAGCACTTCGCCGCCGGGCAGCAGCGTCGCCGTGGCGCCGGTGCGGGCGGTGCCCAGCGCTCCCGCGGAGTCCCGGACGGCGGTGGAAGGCTCGTACACCTCCACCGCCTCACTCCCGCTGGGAGAGTTGCCGAAGACCAGCGCCCGGCCGTCCGACAACAGCGTCCCCAGGGTGGTCTGCCGGGTCCTGAGCAGCCGGCTGGAGGCGGTCCACGTGCCGGTGTTGAAGTCGTACAGCTCCGAGGTGTCGGTCGGAAGGTTGTTGGTGCCATAGCCGGAGGCCATCAACACCCTGCCATTGGAGAGCAGCAGGGTGGCCGACTGGCCTCGGGGCGACGTCATCGACCCCGTCGCGGTCCAGGTCCCCGTGGCCGGGTCGTACAGCTCCGCGCTGGAGTACGCGAGGCTGATGCCATCAGTCCCCCGAGGGCCGGAGCCACCCGCCAGCAAGACCCTGCCGTTGGGCAGCAGCGTTGCCGAGGCAGCCCAGCGGGGCGAGCGGGTGCTCCCCGTGGTGGCCCAGGTGCCCGTGGCCGGGTCGTACAGCTCGGCCGCGGTGGTCACGTTGACAAAGAGGTTATAGCCGCCCGCCACCAGGACCCTGCCATCCGCCAGCAGCACCGCCACATGATGGCTATGCCACGTCGGCGAGCTGCCCGTAGGACTCCAGGTGCCCGTGGTGGGGTCGTACAGCTCCGCGGTGGGCTCGGCCCCAGAGGCATTGCCTCCAACGGCCAGCACCTTGCCCGAGGGCAGCAGCGTCGCGGTGTGGAGTCCCCGGCGGCTTCCCATGGCGGCGGTGACGGACCAGGCCCCCGTGGCGGAGTCGTAGAGGTCCTCCGCGTCGTACGCGCCGGAGCCGGCGCTGTTCCCGGCCAGGAGCACCTTCCCCGAGGGCAGCAGCGTCGCCGTGTGGTTGGAGCGCGCGATGTGCATCGCCCCCGCCGAGGCCCAGGTCCCCGAGGCCGGGTCATAGACCTCCGCGGAGGCCAGGGCGCCGCTCGCGGCGTAGCCACCCGCGGCGAGGACGCGGCCGTTGGGAAGCAGCGTCACCGTGCCTTGGGACCGGGTGACCGACATGGAGCCGGTGGACGACCAGCCCGGGTCGACCACCACCGGCCCCGTCAGGCCGTCCAGGTCCAGCTCCATCCGTACGGAGAGGGTGCGGCCCGTGAGCGCATACCGCGCGAGCTGCCCGCCGCCGCCCGCCACGGCCACCACGCCGCGCAGCAGCGCGGGCCCCTGGCGAGTGTGCCCCTGGCCGTCGCGCGCCACGACAGGGTGCATCCGCAGCACCGGGCGCTCCTCGGTGTCGAGGAACTCGAGGGAGTCCCCCGCGTCGCGGACCGACACGATGCCGTCCGGCACGGTGACCTCGTAGCGCGTGAGGTGCCGCCGCTCGCCCTCGGGGAGGACGAAGTACTCCTCCACGCGGTGGGCCACCCAGCGCCCCTCGCGCGACCCGGCGCGGCCGCCCACGGGCGCCCACAGATGGCCCGGCCCGTACCAGGCGCCCTCCGCGCTGGCGCGCTTCGCGGTCCCCTTGCCGCCCCCCCGCACCTGGAAGACGTAGCCCCGGGTGGTGAGCTCCAGCGCGTCCGCGTCCGTGGCGGGGGGCGTCACGTGCAGCGCCGCGTCCGCGTTGACGGGCGCCGCCGTCGTGAGCCCGGCTTCGGCCTCGAAGAACTCGGGGAAGTGCGCCTGGACGCGCGCCAGGGCGCCGTCCGCTTCGAACGATGCGGCCTTCGCCGCCGTGGGGACCGCGCGGCTCGGCGACAGTGGACGCTCGAAGTCGAACGAGCGCCCCACCTGGATCCAGCCCTCCCGAGTGGACTCGGGAGCTGCATCGCCTTGCGTGGGAGTCATTTCCTGGCACGCGGCCAGGACAGAGGATGCAACGAGAAGAACAATCAGCCGTATGTGAGTCATGCTACCCCAGGCGAAAAAACCCATCGCCTGACGCGTCATATTCCAGCCATCTGACGAGGAAAATGCGAGTCGGGAAGGCCCCAGGGCTCAGGACGCCGAGTGAAATCCAGGGAGAGGAATTGAAAGCCTCGCAGGACGCGAGAGACCAGCGTCCATGGGAATGACAGTCATTTTGCTGAAGCTCGCGGTGAAGAGTGACGGCAAGGTATGGAATGAGTTGCGCGAGCAGAAGCGTCCCCGCGTGTCAACCAGAGCGGTGGCCGAGAGCTCCTGGGCGCCCCGTCCCCTGCCCCAGGGTCGATGCCTGGGCGCAGCAGGAGCGCTGAGCAGAGGAAACTTCTGGGGCGGATCTGCGATAATCCGAAAGGACGTCATCGCCCACCCGCAGGAGAACCCTCATGAGCATCAACAGCGCGGCGGATCGCGCCGTCCTGGCCGGGATGGGTGCCAGTCAGCGCCTGAGCACGCTGGAGGAGAAGGCCCTCAGTGGCCTGTCCGGCCCGGACCGTGACCGCGCCGAGGCCCAGCTGATGCTCCAGAAGCAGCAGGAGACGGTGGCCTACATCACCAAGATCCTGAAGGATTCCGGCGCCATGGACGTCATCGGCAACATCAAGTAGCGCTTCCGGACCCATCCGCACGAACCCGGCCGCAAGAGTACCGTGGCCCACGGCCACGGTACCCCTGGGTCCCGGGTGCGGAGAGCTACATGGGCTCCTCGCACAGCACGTCAGGGCACTGCTGACCCGGTGGGCACGGAGGGCAGGCCGGGTCGACCACGATGTTCGTCCTGGGCGTGAGCTGTCCAAACCCTCCCGGGCCCGGCACCCACATCCGCCACTGCACGGGATACGTGCCGGGGGCGCTCGGCGCGAAGACGGTGATGTAGAAGGTCTTCTCGCTTCCCGGGTGAATCAGGTCGCGGCCGTCGAGGTCCGCCGAGATGTCGCCCCAGTCCGTGACCTGCCCGGCCAGCCTGTAGCCGGAGCTCCGGCTCCAGGACTTCTCGCCAATGTTCTTCATCGTCACGGAGACCTGGAAGCTCCTTCCGGCCGTCACCCTGGCGGGGACGTCCTGCATGACGAAGCTGGCATTCACCGTGGGCGGGAGGACGGTGATGATGACGTTCGGGGTGAGCTGGCCGAACGGCGTCAGGCCCTCCTGGAGCATCCGCCACTGGAAGGGCCAGGAGCCCTCGGTGCCAGGGGCCGTGGCGGTGAAGACGAAGGTCTTCTCCTGCCCCGTGGCGATGACCTCGTTCGGGTCGAGCTCCACCCGGTTGAGCCCCCAGGTCGTGTTGTCCGTCGGATTCTGGGAGCTCAGCTTGAAGCCGGCGCTCCGGCTCCAGGACATGCTTCCCGTGTTCCTCATCGTCACGGAGACGGTGAAGGCCTCACCCGCCCTCACGGAGGCGGGCACGGTCTGCCGGACGAAGACGGCTTCCCTGGGGGGAAGCACGACGGAGACGCTCACGTTCGGGCTGGGCGTCCCGAAGAAGCCCGCGCCGTCCTGGAGCATGCCCCAGCTGAAGTTGTAGGGGCCCGCCGTGGTGGGGGCCGTGATGGCGAAGGTGAAGGTCTTCTCCTGACCCGTGGCGATGGCCTCGTTCGGAGCGAGCTCCACCCGGTTGAGCCCCCAGGTCGTGTTGTCCGGTGGATTCAGGGAACCGAGCTTGAAGCCGCTGGCCGCGGTCCAGGTCGCGCTCCCGGTGTTCCGCATCGTCACGGAGACGCTGTAGCCCCAGCCTGCCCCCATGGGGCCAGGCACCGACTGCCGGACGAACGCGGCGGCGCGGGGCGGAAGCTGGACGGAAACACTCACGTTCTGGCTGGGCTGGCCGAAGGACTCCACGCCTTCCTGGAACATCCGCCACTGGAAGTCGTAGGTGCCCGGAGTGGCTGGCGCGGTGACGTTGAAGGTGAAGGTCTTCTCCTGGCCGGGCTGGATGCTCTCGCCGCTGGCCAGCTCGACCCGCGACACGCCCCAGGTGGTGTTGCCCTGGTGGTTCTGGGAGAGCAGCTTGAAGCCGGTGGCCGACGTCCAGGCCTGGCTTCCCGTGTTCCGCATCGTCACGGAGACGGTGAAGGGCGTGCCCACCAGCACGGAAGCGGGCACCGCGGACTGCTGGACGAAGGCGGCATCCCTGAAAGGCGGAGGACAGGGGAGGGTCATGTCGCCGAAGGCCGTCGTGTTCTCGCTGTCGCGGACGGTGTGCCGCACGACGCCGTTGGGGGTGCACGTTCCCCACACGTTGGGGCCGTTCTGCATGGTGACCGTCGTATTGCTCACCGCGGTCCACGTATGGGTGAAGGGGGCCACGCCTCCGTCCACGGAGCCCTCGCACCAGAAGGTTCCCGAGCCCGAGAGGCAGTTGAAGCCGTTGGCTCCCAGTGGGGTGACGATGGCCCGGGACGCGTCGATGAGTCCCACGCCACAGTCGTTCGGGCAGCTGGTGATGGGGCGCGCGGACTGAAGGATGCGCTGGGTGACCTGGGCCGCCGTCCACGCCGGCCGCTGCGAGAGGATGAGCGCGGCGACCCCCGCGACGTGCGGCGCCGCCATGGACGTGCCGCTGAGGTAGCGGTAGCAATAGTCGCCGGGCAGCAACTGCGACGCGGGCTTTTCCATGGCCCATGAAGACACGGCGCCCAGCGTGTCTGCGTATCCCCAGCCCGAGTTCACCGGGCAGCCCAGGCCGATGCCGTACATGCTGTTGTCGAAGCCTCCTCCTCCAGGCGCGGTGATGTCCACGCGGCTGCCCGTGTTGCTGTACAGAGCCTTCTGCCCGTTCTGGTCGCTGGCGCCGACGGCGATGACGCCCGTGCAGGAGGCGGGCGTCACCTGGGCGGTGGGCCAGCTCTCATTGCCCGCGGCCGCCACCACGACGATGTTCGCCGCCAGGGCGGCATCGACGGCGCTCTGGAGGAGCTGGTAGCCGCTGCAAGGCGAATTGGTGTACTTCGACCCGAAGCTCATGTTGATGACGCGCGCGCCCTGCTGGATGGCGAAGTGGATGGCTTCGTCCACCCTGAGCAGGTCGAGCTCGCCCGCGGAGCTGAAGACCTTCACGGGGATGAGCGAGCAGCCCCAGCAGATGCCCGCGCCACCGATGCCATTGCCCGTCCGGGCGGCGAGGATGCCAGCCACGTGCGTGCCGTGGTGCCAGGTGCCCGTGTCGGTGGGGTCGGAGTCACCGTCGCCGAAGTCGTAGCCCGGGAGCCACCGGCCATCGAGGTCCGGATGGGGGAGCTTGCCCGAGTCGAGCACGGCAATCTTCACGTTGCCGGTGACGAAGTCCCAGGTCCTCGGCATGTTGATGGCCGGGTAGTGCCACTGCCGCCAGTAGTGCTCGTCGTTCGGCGTGGCGAAGAGCTCCATGAGGAGGTTCTCGTGGGCGTATTCCACGTCCGGCCGCTTGCGGAGCTCGTCGATGGCGGCCCGCGTGAGCGCTTCCTCCTCCGCGATGGAGCTCGTCTCGAGCACGGACGCCGGCTGGAGGGACCACAGCTCGACGCCCTCCCGGATGGGACGGATGGGCTGCGCGGTGAAGCCGCCGACGGACAGCGGGCCGGCGGGCTTGCCGGCCTTGCCGCCGGCGCGGAACTTCACGATGACCTGCCCGGGGACGAAGCTCCGGGTGGTGGACGGCGCTTCGAGTGCGCGGGCGGAGGTGGTGCTCTGGGTGGCGGGCGCGGACTCCAGCGGAGTCGCGTCTCCACAATGAGCAAGAGCGAACGTCAGGACGACGGCCTGGACAAGACGTGTGACAATATTGTGTTTCACGGACTCCCCTGTGTGTGACTGTCACAGTTGAGACCGCTGCTTCAGAGCGGGTCAATGCCCCCATGGTGTTCCTGCATTGTCTGAATGCGGGAATCAGATGTCTTGGATTGCTCGCGACAGGCCCTGTTCGCCGCCGCGGGTGAGGCGCTCTCGCGTCTCGGGCCGGACGCAGACGACCACCTGGGAGGTCTCCTCCGGATACAACCCCGTCACCGGCCATCCAGCACTGAGAGCAGGGTCAGGCGGGCGTCACGGCTCACGCCGTACGCGTGTAGCGCATCACCCAGTTCGTCTCCCAGGTCCTGCCGCCGTCAGGCGAAAACGCCTGCTCCCATTGCGCGGACGTAGGAGTGATTTTCGAGAAGATGCCGCGCACCTTGATGGGCCTGCCCTCGAACGTATCGTCGGACAGGAAGGTACCCACGCCGTTCGCGAAGGTGCCGATGATGGGCACGTCGAGCTTGTGCGGATGGCGCGCGTCCAGGTTCCAGTCGGCCCAGGTCTTCGTCCTCGCATCGAAGGCGCGCAGCCCCAGCCCGCGATAGACGCCGTCCGGCCGGTTCACCACACGCTCGTTGATGTTGGCGACGCCGCCGAGCAACGGCCAGACGCGGCAGGTGCCGTCGAACTCCTGCCACTCGTTGTTGTTGGCAAGTCGCTGCTTCAGGCGTCGATGCCTGACCGTCCAGGTGCCCAGGAAGAAGTCGAAGTCACCGGGGCCGCTCGTGCCCTCGGCCTTGCCGTCGCCGACATTCTGACCGGCGGCGCTTGCGGTGTCGAACGGCATCAGGCCGGAAGCGGCGGCGAGCAGCGACAGCTGCAGGATCCGGCGGCGATGAGGGTCTTGTAGCATCGGCGTGCTCCGTGCTGCGAAGGGTGGCGTTGCTCGGGCCGTCCACGGAAAATGGAGTGGGGCCAGATTGCGCGCGGCACGGTCAGGCGGGAAGGGCCACTTACGCGCGGAGCATGAGGCCACTTCGATGCACCCGTACGACGGTTGAATCGAGGAGGACTCCGCCACCTGCGCCCCTCACGACTCGTCAGTGTGAGTCGTCTCCCTCGGCGAAGGAGTCCCCTTCAGCTCGTCCTTGCTCGCTGCGACGTGACGGCGCTTCTTGGCCCCCAGGCGCACACGGCTGAACTGGCTTGCGAGCTCCGCGAGCTCTTCATCGCTCGCGTCTTCGAGGTCCTCAAAGACAGCTCGGGCATGGGCCTGCACACGAATCAGCTCATCCACCTTCAGGTGAAGCGCCTTCGCATCCCGGTTCTGGGTCGCCTGGATGATGAACACCATCAAGAAGGTGATGATGGTGGTGGAGGTGTTGATGACCAGTTGCCAGGCATCACTGAAGTGAAACAGCGGCCCCGTCAGTGCCCAGCCAAGTACGACCACGAGGGCGGCCACGAAGGCGCGCGGGGTGCCCACATGCTCGGCAACGGCATGCGCGAATCTATTGAAGCGCTCGCTCATCCGTTTGTATGTAGACATGAAAACGAGAACTGGCTCGTCCGACAGGTCTCAGGAGTCGCAGCCCAGGCGGGCGCTCGGCAGCCAGCCTGCCCGCACTCCTCCCCTCCCCTGCGAGAGGCACCCTCCCCTCCCTTGCCCGCTGAGACGCTGGAAGAGCGAACCCTGACGGTGACCGCGGGGAGTGCTCATCCTCTCGGGACGACCCGGTTCACCCGAGGAGGAGTCTCAGCATGGCCACATCCATTCCCGAAACGATGAAAGCCGCGGCGCTCGACCACTTCGGTGGTCCGGAGGTCATCGGCATCAAGACGCTGCCTGTTCCCCAGTGTGGTGACGATGAGCTCCTCATCCGCGTCGGCGCGGCCGGGGTGGGCGTCTGGGATGCCTGGGAGCGAGAAGGGGTGATGGCCGACATGATTGAAGGGGGCCCGCGGTTTCCCTACGTCCCCGGCTCCGACGGCGCGGGAGAGGTGGTCGCAGTCGGCAAGGACGTGAAGGATTACAAGGTGGGGGAGCGTGTCTACGCCTTCGTGCTCGGAAGTCCCAAGGGCGGCTTCTACGCGGAGTTCACCGCAGTGAAGGCGAAGCACGCAGCGCGGATTCCCAAGGGAATGAAGGTGGAGCAGGCGGCGGCGCTCGCGGCGGACGGCATCACCGCGCTTCGCGGGCTCGAGGACCACCTCAAGCTCGAGTCGGGGCAGCGCCTGCTCATCTACGGCGCCAGCGGCGGCGTGGGGCACATCGCGCTGCAGCTCGCCAGGCGGATGGGGGCGAAGGTGCTGGCGGTCGCCTCGGGCAAGGACGGGGTGGAGCTGGCGCGTCGCCTTGGCGCGGACACGGTCGTCGAGGGCCACCACGGAGACGTGGAGAAGGCCTGCCGCGACTTCGCGCCGGATGGGCTCGATGCGGCGCTGGTGCTGGCGGGCGGTGACGCCTGCCAGGCTGCACTGAAGCACGTCCGCCAGGGCGGCCGCATCGCCTACCCGAATGGCGTGGAGCCGGTCCCGAAGGGCCCCAAGGGCATCGAGGTCATCGCCTACGATGGCACCCCCAGCCAGAAGATCTTAGGACGGCTCAACGAGCTCATCGAAGCGGAGCCCTTCCACCTGGAAGTCAGCCACCTCTACGCGATGGAGGAGGCCGCCCGGGCGCAGCAGGAAGTGCTCAAGCACCACGTGGGCAAGTTCGCGCTGCGAATCCACTGAGATGGCGCCAGACCTCCGCCTCGCCAGGGCTCACCAGCCACGGTGGCCCCCTGCGCGAGGCAGGAGCCCGGGCCGCGTTCGAAATCACGGCGCGACGCGGCCGACGGCAGACGCGCAGCTTCTCGCCAGGCTCGCACATGCGGCCATACGTACCCTTGTGATACCTGCTTTCCGGGTGATTCCGTAAAGCAATGGCGGAGCCCCACCTCCGCCGACTTCTCGAGGGGAACTCATGCACGCTGTCCGAAGAAGACTCGTCCCGGCCCTGTGGACCGGGGCGTTCGTCACGCTGTTCGCCGCTCCCGCCCAGGCGCAGTCCCTGAGAGCGGACCAGTTGTTGGAAGCTCCAGGCGCCACCAGCACGGACTGGATTCGAGCCCTGCCGCCCGTCCCCGCCCATGAGTTGGGACCCGTGCTGCCCTCGGCCGCGCCGTCCTCGGGGCCGGGCCTGGAGGTGGCGTATCCGAAGGTCGCACCGTTCCAGGGTGAGGTGCAGGAACCCGTGAAGCGGCAGAAGGACCTGCGCGTGTCCCTGCGTGAGCGTCCGTCGCGCATGGCCCTCGTCCGGCTTCCGGAAGACGACCTCGCCGGCCAGCGGGAGCGCGTGCGGAGCACCCTGGGTGCTCTCGCATGGCATGAGCTCTTCTACGGCTGGCACTTCTTCGAGTTGCCCCAGACGCTCTCCCCGGCCTCGGTCCGGGGACTGCTCCAGGGCGTCAACGCGGACATCGTCTATGTCCCGGACGAGCCCCACGAAGCCGGGGTCATCTGGAACGACCCGCTGCTGTCGACGGGCGCGTCCTGGACCCAGAACCAGTGGTACCTCTACAACGTCGGGCAGCGCACCAGCATCACCGGCAGCCCCTATGACTTCGACATCGACGCCGACGAAGCCTGGGACGTGACGCTCGCCGCGCACGGCCGGGGCCAGTTCTATTTCTCCACGGTCGCGGTGGTGGATACGCAAGTCGACCTGGGTCACGCGGACATGCCGGACTTCGTCGGCGCCTGCACCCTGGCGAACGCCTGGTCCGACACGCGCTGCCTGCCGCCCGAGGCCGCGCGCACGCATGGCACGGCGGTCGCGGGGCTCATCGGCGCACGTGCCGGCAATGGCTACGGAATGTCGGGAGTGAACTGGGCCGCGCGGGTCCTCGCCTTGAATGTCTCCCTGGCCTCGGACCCCGAGCGGAGCTTCGGCTACTACCAGGTCATCAACGCCATCGACTACGCCACCCGCAACGGCGCGCACATCATCAACTATTCCGGAGGCAGCCAGAGCGTCTTCCAGAACAATGACAACGATCCACTCTACGCGGCCATCCGCCGCGCGGGAGAGCGCGACATCCAGTTCATCGCGGCGGCGGGGAATGAGAATCTCAACCTCGACTGCGGAAATGCCTCCTGCCAGGTCTCTCCCGCGGGAATGACTCTCTACAACCTGTGGACGGTGGCCGCGGCGGATGACAACTTCAACCGCTCGCACTTCTTCACGGAGGCCAATGGCACCGTCCATGCCTCCAACTTCGGCGCGGTTTCCGTGGACTCCGCGGCGTTTGGCAGTGATGCCTTTGCCGGCAACGGCAGCGACCTGGTCTCCCTCTTTCCTGGCAATCGGTTCGCCCCCTTCAACGGGACCTCCGCGGCCACGCCCATCGTCAGTGGCGTTGCAAGCCTCATCAAGAGCCTGAGGCCGCAGGCCACGCCGTACGTCTATCAATCGTGCTTCGGGTATACGATTGCTCCGCAGCTCAACGGACTGATGCGCTACCCCGGCGTCATCAATGCGAAGCTCGCCGCCGACTGCGCGCTCACCCTCGGCGAGCAGACGCCGCCCCCCGTCTTCGATGTCGTCAGCCCCGCGAACTCCGCGCGCCTCAACCAGACGCCCTACCTCACGTGGCAGGCGGCTCCGGACTTCTATGTGAACTATGACGTGTTCCTGGACGGCGCCTTCTACGCCCGAACGGGCGGCACCGCGCTGGGCCTCACGAACGTGAGCGACGGCACCCACCGCTGGTACGTGCGCGCGGTGGATGCCTACGGCAACTGGCGCAACTCCATTTATGAGAACTTCTTCGTGCTCGACCGGGTGCCGCCCACCGCGCCCGTGCTCACCCTGCCAGCGGACGCGCAGTACATGACCGACCCGCGTCCCGCGCTGCGCTGGGCGCATGCCACCGACGCCAGCGGCATCTCCAGCTACCAGGTCATCATGGACGGCATCAGCACCGGCCCCATCGGCGCCGCCGCGGGGTACAACTGGCCCACCGCCCTGAGCGAGGGCCGTCACTCCTGGCGGGTGGTGGCGTGTGACACGCACCAGAACTGCACCAGCTCCTCCACACGCAGCTTCTACGTGGACTCCGTGGCCCCCTCGTACCCCACGCTCACGAGCCCGGCTCAGGACTCCCTCATCGCCACGGAGCGCCCGACGTTCACCTGGTCCGCGTCCACGGACGCGAGCTCCGTCTCGTATCGATGGAGCATCGACTCCGGCGCTCAAAGCGCGACCACCTACTCGACGTCCTACACACCGTCGACGGGCCTGACGGACGGCTTCCACTCCTGGACGGTCCGGGCCTGCGACACCGCGGGCAACTGCTCGACCAGCGGCGTCCGCACGTTCAGTGTGGACACCTTGCCGCCCCTCGCGTTCTCGATTCAGGCTCCCGCGGAAGGCGCGCTCACCGCGACCCGGCCGATGTTCTCCTGGCAGGCCGCGCAGGACGCCACGGGCGTCACGTACCAGCAATTGCGCATCGATGGCGGAGCCGCCATCACCCTTGGAGGGAGCGTCACCTCCCATGTCCTGACCACCAGCCTGTCACCGGGCGTCCACTTCGTGATTGTCACCGCGTGTGACCGCTTCGACCACTGCGGGTCGACGCCGGTCCGCTCGTTCGAGGTCGTTGGAACGCAGCCCACCGCCCCGGTGCCCCTGGCCCCCACGGGAAGCACCTATGTCGCCACCCCTCGACCCGAGTTCTCCTGGGCCCCCGCCACGGACGACGTGGGCATCACGTCGTATGTCCTCGAATGGAGCGGGGGCACGCCGGTGACGCTCGGGGGAGCGGTGACGCGATACACGCCCACGGCGAACCTCGCCGAGGGCGCCCACACCTGGCGGGTCACCGCCTGCGATGCCAGCGCGCAGTGCACGAGCAGCGTCTGGGCGTCCTTCTCCGTCGACCTCCAGGCGCCGACCGCGCCCTTTCTCATGGCGCCGTCTCCCGAGGAAGTCGTGTGGGAAAATCCTCTCTACATCTTCGAGTGGGTGCCCTCGTACGACGACCAGCACTACGTCCAATACACGGTGGTCATCGATGACCAGGAGCACGCGGTCCCCGATTCGCGCGAGGTGCTCTACCTGGAGGAGTTCCTGGACTACGCCGAGCACACCTGGTTCGTGAGGGCGTGCGACCTGGCGGGAAACTGCACGGACTCTCCCAGCCAGGTCTTCACCATCCGGCCCTACATCAAATGATGCAGTGAGCAGGACTGCGCTACCTCAGGGAAACGCGCTAGTGAGACATCCGTAAGCACAATCACGTACGCGTTTCCCTCCAATCCAAAATCAATCCCATCCGCTTGACAGACAATGCAAGGAAGCGCACCTTGCTCAATAGCTGACTAGCCAGCCAAAGCAGCAAAACAATCAAGCACTGGGGGTCGTCATGAGCCTGTCGCCATTCAGCACCCGTGAAGTGGCCGCGAGCCGCGGGAGCCGTTCTCTTCTCACGTTCGTGCTCACCGGGGCCGTGGCCCTGGGGGTGACCCTGCCTGGCGTGAGCCACGCAGTCCCTGGCGGCAAAGGCTGGCAGGGAAGGTACACGCTCACCATTCCCACCGGCCAGGTCGACCAGTTCTTCCACTACGCGTGCCCGGCGGCCTACCCGGTCGCCACGAGCGGTGGGTTCCTCCCCAACCTCGCCGCCAAGATTGGAATGGTCGTGCTCGGGGATGGGCCCCGTCTGGACATCACGCCCGTGGGCTACAACGAATGGTCCTGGATCATCGGCTGGCCGAGCGGTGCACGGGCGGGGTCGACCATCAGCTTCGACATCTACTGCGTCGCCGGGCCCGCCTGAGCAACGCCGGGTCCGTTGTCCTCAGGGCGCAGCGGGGTTGTCCCAGACGCTGGTGAAGGCGGCACCGAAGTAGATGCGCGCCGCGCCGCGGTCATCGAAGGGCACCGGCGACATCGCCGCGAGGCAGGAGGTGTCCGGCGGCGCATGAGGGTTCTGGATGAAGCTCGCCGTGACCAGGTGCCCGCAGTTGGGGGCGCCTGGCAGCGTGGTAGGCGAGTTGAAGCCGACGCTGTGCCCCACGTGGGGGAAGCTGACGAAGGTCTGGTTCGGCGCCCGGTAGCGCCGCGCCGCGACGAGCGCCGACGCGTGGCTCGTCATCGGGTCCAGGGTGCCGTTCATCATCAGCAGTGGCACCTTCACCCGGGGCCACCGCGTCGCGGAGTGGCTGGAGTACTTCGGCCACTGCACCGAGATGTCGGCCCGGTCCACGCCCCAGTCCAGGCTGAAGGTGGCGGACCCGGCGCGCTGGCGCAGGGTGGCGGGGCTCGGGGCGGGAGACTCCCAGAGCTCGGAGAAGTCGATGTTGGCCTCCAGCACCTGGGAGAAGCCATAGAGCTCGAAGGGCTCGAGGTAGAGGCTGAGGAAGTAGCGCAGCGCCTGGACGTCGGCGGGCGCGCAGCGCTCCAGCCGGTAGGGGATGGCCAGCGACAGGACACGCAGGCGCCAGGTCATGAACATCCCCGCGAGCGACTTGCGCAGCAGCGGGCGCGTGAAGCCCGACTCTGCGCAATGGCCCTGTGCCACCCTGTCCGAGATGGCCTGGATGCGCGCCCACGGGTCCGCTCCCAGCCGTGCACGGCAGCCCGCGTCCTGGGCGCACAGCGCCGCATAGCCCCGGGCGGCGGGGTCGAACTCGAGGTCCGTCCGTGACACGAAAAGCTCTCCCGGAGACACCACCGAGTCCTGGATGACGCCGTCCGCCTGACGGGGAAAGAGCTCCAGGTAGCGCCACGCCTGGTAGGTTCCGTAGGACAGGCCGTAGAGGAAGACGCGCTGGTTGCGCCCCCGGACGCGCTCGATGAGCGTGCCGAGGTCCATTGCCGCCTGGCTCACGTTGAAGTGGGCGAGCTTGTGGCCCCAGCGCGCCCGCACCTCGGCGAGGCAGTCCGGCCACTCCTCCGGCGACAGCTCGCTGCCATTCGGACTCTCCAGCTCCTCGCCCGCGCAGGTGAGCCCGGCCGAGTTCCCGGTGCCGCGGTGGGCGGGGAAGTAGAGGTCCACTCCAGGCAGGACCGCCGCGAGCCGCTCCGCCTGTCCGAGGTACAGCCCCTCCCCGGAGCCGCCCGGGCCTCCGTCGAGAATCCACAGCTGGGGCGCGTTGGGAACGCCGGACAGCTTGCGAGCGACGAAGAGGGGGAGCGTCTCTCCGCGGGGGTGCTGGTGGTCCAGCGGCATCGCCACCGTCGCGCACTCCGCGCCCTCATAGGACTCCGGGCACGGGCCCCAGACGACGGGCTCGTTCCCGCGTCGCTCCGCGAGGTCCTCCTGGGCCAGCGAAGGGGCGCCCAGCCCCATCGCCAGACAGACTCCCGCTGTCCTCCATACCGCGCTCGCGCTCCAGACCATGACCGCCTCGTGTGGAAGTCCGGCCGCGCTCACGGCCGGTGGGTGCTCGCGTCGTCCTCCATGGGCGCTGCTGGGCGAGCAGCCACTCGTAGAGGTTCGTCAACTGCCAAGTCTTGATTCTACGCCATTTCAGTGAATTTGAAATACGGATGCAGATGTATCCAGGGTGCCAGAGTCCGAGATGGGCTCGCCGAATCGGGCTTCGAGCCACTGGATGAGCGAGTACTGGTAGGTGCGTTCGGCGCTCGACGCGCTCAACACGCGGCTCACCGCACGACGACCAGGAGGTAGGCCGCGATGGTGATGAGCACGGTGCCCAGGGCCGTGGGCACCGCGAAGCCGATGGCGGGCACCGCGCTGTGGGCTTCGTCCTGGGCCACCTTCAGCCCCGCCGTGTTGCAGCGCGCGCCACACACCGCGCCCAGCAGCACGGCGGGGTTCAGCTTGAAGACGTACAGGCCCACCGCGTAGCCGATGACGGGCGGCAGCAACCCGACGACCAGCCCGGAGAGGATGAGCGGCACCAGCGTCCCTCCCTGGATGGCACCCGCCACGGCCGGTCCGGAGTTGAGCGAAAGCGCGGCGATGAAGATGGCCAGGCCGAGGTCCTCCAGCAGGGAGCGCGCGGCCTCTGGCACGGGACCGCCCAGGGACGGGTTGCGGGCACGCAGCGTGCCGATGACGACACCCGCCAGCAGCAGCGCCGCGGCCGTGCCCAACCCCACGTGGATGCCCTTCACCGGCACGGCCACCATGCCCGCGAGCGCGCCGAGCACGAGCCCCACCGCGAGCGTGACGATGTCCGTGGCCAGACTGGGCCGCACCATCACCCCCAGGTGCGCCGCCAGCGCGTCCAGCCGCCGCTGCGGCCCCGTCACACGCAGCACGTCATGGACCTTCAACACCGTGTTGGCCCGCATGGGGAGCTGCTCGCCCATGCGGAACAGGGCATCCAGGTACAGTCCTCCGCCGAAGCGCGGCGCCAGTGCGCGGAGCGACTGCCCCGCCAGTTCCTTGTTCGTGACGACGCACTCCACCGTCTGCAGCGGAACGTCGCGCAGCGCCGCGTCGTCCACCTCCGGCCCCACGTTGCCGTGGCGGCGGATGAACTCGCCAACATCGCCCGCCACCGCCAGGTCGTCCCCGCGCCGCAGGGTGAAGTCCTCGCCGGGCGTGAGCAGCCGGCCCCCACGCCGCACGCGTTCGACGGACACCCGCGGGGCCACCTCTCGCACCTGGGCCACCGTCACGCCGTCCAGCTTCGGGTTGTCGATGCGGTAGGCGCGCACCACCAGGGGGATGTAGCCCACCTCGAACGCCTTGTCCGTCCCGGGCGGGGCCATGTTCGAGTCGCCACCGAGCTCCTTCTCCATGTCCTCGGCCGACTTCTCCAGGTTCCGGTGGAACATCCGCGGCAGGTACTTCACCAGCAGGACGAAGCCAATCATGCTGAGGATGTAGGTGATTGCGAACGCGGCCGCGAGGTTGCCACCCACCGCCGCGCTCTCGCTACCGGGCACCGCGCCGGACGTCACCGCGGACTGGGCCGCCCCCAGCGCGGCCGAGGCCGTCATTCCTCCCGCCAGCGTGCCCGCCACCGCGCCTCCCGGCAGCCGGAACAGCAGGCCGCACAGGATGGCCAGCGCGGGCGCCACCACGCACACCACCAGCGTCGTGAGGACGAAGCGCTTCCCGTCACGCTCCAGCCCCGCGAAGAACTGCGGCCCCACGCGCAGGCCCACGGCGTACATGAAGAAGTTGAAGAAGAGCGTCTGCACGAAGGGGTCCACCTTCAGCCGCACGCCGAACACCGACACCGAGACGAGGCTCAGCGCCAGGCCCACCACCAACGTGGCCGCGGTGGTGCCCAGGCTGATGCGCCGGATGCGAACGCGGCCCAACAGGTAGCCCAGCGCCACCACCAGGAACAGCGCGGTGAAGTCATCACTCCCGAGCAGCGCGAAGATGCGCCCCAGGAAGCCATGCCGTGGCTTGCCCGCCACCTCCTCCGCCGCGAGGACGAACGCGGGGGCAAGGAGCCCTGACAGGAGCACCGCCCGCGCCCATCCGCGGGCAGGAGGGGCCGCCTTCCCGGGTCGCGCGTCAGGACGTCGTGAGTCGAGCACCATGGCCATCCTTCCCTTTCCGCTCCGGGCCCGGTGAAGGCCCGGCACCGGCTCCTTCCTCTCCCGCTCCGTGCTCAGTGAAAGCGCGGCTCCGGCTGCGGGGGCAGGCCACGCGGGTAGGCCTCGGCACGCGCACCTTCCTCCGCGGTGCCGCGCTCCAGGGCCTTCTCGGTGAAGACGCGCAGCCCCAGTTCCGGCCGGTAGCCGTGCACCTCCTTCACGTCCAGCTTGCGCATGAACTCGATGATGCCCGCGCTCACGCGCTGGCCCGGCACCAGGATGGGGAAGCCCGGAGGGTACGGCACCACGAAGCGGGTGGAGACCAGCGTGCGTCCCGACTCCAGCGTGGCCGCCGCCTCCGGCAGGGGGACGTATTCGCAGTCCTCCTCGCGGTAGGCGCGATAGAAGGCCGCGCGCAGGTCACCCTCCCCCACGCCTCCCGAAGGCTGGAAGGCCTCGTGGAAGCCGCTGAAGTCGGGCAGGGGCGGCAGCGCGTCGGTGATGGCGTGCACGCGGGATTCGAAGAGACGGCGCTCCGCCCCGGACGCATGCGCCAGCCACGACTCCAGGGCGCGCGCCTCGTGCTTCAGCCCGTCCAGCAGGTACGACAGCGAGCCCCATGTCACGCCGATGGTCGCGTTCATCAACACGGTGTTGATGGACGTGTGGTTCACCTGGATGCCGAGCTGGCCCATCAACACGCGGCCGCGGAACTGGAAGCCATTGTTGCCCGTGAGGGCCGTGTAGAGCGTCAGCCGCGTGGGGTCCAACACGAACTCGTCGTCCGCCCACGCCCGGGTGAGCGACGCCACGGTGGCCCCTCCATCGCCCACGTAGCGCTCCAACCCCGAGGCGCGGTACTCGCGGGGCACGAGGTCATCCACGTCCAGCATGCGGAAGTAGCGGTGCAGCAGCGGGTTCTCCCGCATCCGCTCCCGCATCCGCAGCGCGAGCTGGTACGCCTCCTTCACCATGGCGAACCCCTCCAGGTCCATCTGCCGGCGTGCCAGGTCCAGCGAGGCGACGAGCTGGTGGTTGGGCGACGTGGTGATGTGCGTGAAGTACGCCTCGCGGAAGGGCTCCTCCGCGCGGCGCTCGAAGTCATCATCGCGGATGTGAATCATGGAGCCCTGCCGGAAGGCGGACAGGGACTTGTGGGTGGACTGGGTGGCGTAGACGCGGATGCGGACCTTGTCCGGGTCCGGCAGCAGCGGTTGCTCCAGCGCGGCCTCCAGCGTCAGGGGCGCGCTCCCCTGCTTCGCCTTCCAGGCCCGGTACTCCTCGCGGTAGGCGCTGCCGCGCAGGCGCTCCGAGAGGCGCTTCGCGCTGGCCATGGCCGTGCGCTGACGCGGCAGCGGCGCGAAGCCCGCGAAGGCGAACCAGGCCTCGTCCCAGAGGAAGGCCAGGTCCGGCTTGATGGCGAGCAGCTCCTCCATGACGCGCAGCGGGTGGTAGACGAGCCCGTCGAAGGTGCAGTTGGTGAGCACCACCAGTTTCACCCGCTCCAGGCGCCCCGCATCCCTGAGCTCCAGCAGCTTCTGCTTGAGCGTGCGCAGGGGGACTCCGCCGTAGATGGCGAAGGGCTGGCACGGGTAGGCGTCCAGGTACACCGGCTGCGCCCCCGCCAGCACGAGCCCGTAGTGGTGGGACTTGTGGCAGTTGCGGTCGATGAGCACCACGTCCCCGGGCTCCAGCAGCGTCTGGTGGACAATCTTGTTCGCCGTCGACGTCCCGTTGGTGACGAAGAACGTGTGCTCCGCCCCGAAGGTGCGCGCGGCCTTCTCCTGCGCCTGGCGGATGGTGCCCGTGGGCTCCAGGAGCGAATCGAGTCCCCCCGCGGTGGAGGACGACTCGGCCATGAAGAGGTTGGTGCCGTAGAACTCCCCCATGTCTCGCAGCCACCGGGAGTTGAAGACGGAGTGCCCGCGAGCGATGGGCAGCGCATGGAAGTTGCCGATGGGCCGGGACGCGTAGTGCCGGAGCGCGTCGAAGAAGGGCGTGCGGTAGCGCTCACGCACGCCGTCCACCAACGTGACGTGCAGCTCGTGGGGGGACTCGTAGAGGTAGAAGACGCGGTTGAAGTTGCGCGAGGTGTGCAGCTCGCGCGCGGCCAGTGACTCGTCCGTCACGAGGTAGAGGTCGAGCTGCGGGCGCATGTCCCGCAGCCAGTGCGCCAGCACCACGCCGCATTCCTCCTGGCCCTTCTCCGCCGCGGCCAGCACCGGCTCCAGCGCGACGCGCAGGGCCTCCACCGGCTGGCGCGAGCGCACGGGCAGGTCCTTCCGGATGAGGCAGGCCTGCACCTCGTTGTTGAAGAGGGCCGCCACCAACGCGTCCTCGAGCGAGGTCACGTGCAGCGGCTCATAGACGAATTGCCGCTCGCCGGCCTGGGCCTGCTGCATGCCGCGCCGGAGCCGGGAGAACATCTCGTGGGAGATGTCATCGGCCACCAGCACGGTGAAGTAGTGGGGCATGTCCTGCCCGGGCATCGCCGGCTCATGGCCGTCGAGCTGGCTGGCGCGATCTCCATGCTGGCTCAACAGGCCGACCAGCCGCCGCACCTTCGGCTCCAGCAGGCCCACGTCCCGCCGTCGCGCCGCCTCGACGAGGGCCGCCAGCCGTGCCTCACCCGGGAAGACGAACAAGCGCTCCATGGGGTGCAGCCACGTGAAGAGCGCCTGGAGCCGCTGCTCCAGCTCGTGCGTGTCCTCACCCCTGGACATTCCCGAGGCCACCCGGGTGATTCCCTCACGCAGCCGGTTCCACGCATCCAGACGCGTCTGCTCCGGATTGACGAGCGCGGACAGCAGGTGGGCCTGGAGCTCGGACTCGATTGCCTTCGTCGCCTGGGCCATGGCAGCTCTCCCTTCGCGATGTTTGTTGAAGGTAAGCCACGCAACTCCGCTGCAAGAGCAGTCGGGCCTCATGCACGCCCCCCTCCTTCCCTGGAGCCCGAGGGCCCCGCCGTCCTCCGGCCCCGGACCCCGGGACGATGCGGACGCGGTGGCACAGGCCCACGGCGGGATTGCCCTCGGGGGTGGGAGGGGCGACTTCGCGGGCGGTCGTCACCCCGATGCCCCACGCCGTTCCATCCGCCGCGGCGGAGAGCTGGTAGAGCGAGCCGAGCACGGGCGCCCAACTCGAGCCAAAGTGACACCCTCCGGCAGGCCGCTGACACGCATGAACCACATGAGAGGGTCAAGCCCTGCCCCTCCACGTGCTCCGGCTACCCGACGTGCGACACCCTCGCGGGCACGTTCTGCTCCGTCGAGGGTGCGGAGCAGTATTGCTGCTCGGGCGGCGGCACCCACCTGCTGACGTGCGGCCGCAACTCCTTCTCGTCCCGGCTGCGCTGGCTGTACTGAAGCCCCCGCGCGCCCGCGCGCCGGAAGGTGGTGGTTCCCTCAAGCGGGGACGGAGCCGGGGCTGGAGGAGCAGAGCCACCCCGGGCTGCCAGCACTCAAACGCTTCCAGTCCATCCGTGAGCCTGAGACTCATACCTACACAGTATTTCCACTTAGTCGTATTTCACTGGGAGTTGTCAGGCCTGAGCTGTAGTGTGAACCCTCTCACTCGGGCTTGAAGAAATACATCTTATCGAGCCTGTTCCAATCGCTCAGAAATTCGCAGTGGTTTCCGCAAGGCCAGCGGGTGGGTGAGTCCTGGCCTGCGGCGATGAATGGTGGACTGGGGGCGGTCCTTCCTGGACGAGTATGCTGAGACCACCTGCTTCGGAGCCGCCGAACCAACGGGCGGCTTCGTCTTCGGGGCGCATGCGCACGACGGACGTGTGGCTGGTTCCCGAGCGCCGCGTCCACCACATGGCGGATCTCGAGGAGGCGCGCGCCGTATTCAGTGGCCTCTACTCGGAGTCGAAGGTGGAGCCTTCACGAGGGCTTGCCTTCTCATGCGAGCTGAAAGTCATCACCTGCGGGGCGATTCGTCTCATCCACGGGACCTGGCCCACCGGCGGCCGGTGCACGGTTCCCCAGGTCCTCGGGCGCTACATCATCGCGGGCGCGTTGCGCGGCAAGGCCCACGGGCTCCACGCGAACGAGCCCTACGAGTTGGAGCCCGAGCGGCGCGGCGCGGTCTTCTCGCCGGAGCGCCCCGTCATGCAGGAGTGCCTTCCGGCCTTCCAGGGGCGCTCCGTGGCAATCGAACGCGCCACACTCGAGTCCCATCTCACGGCACTCACGAGCAGTGAGCCCCGCGGGCCGCTCGTCTTCGACGTCGCGTTGGACCTCACCTCGGCCGCCGGGGCCGGTCCGCTCCTGAAGCTGTTCGCGGAAGCCCTGGAGCAGCCTTCCGTGTCGTCGTTCCTCGTGGCCTCGCTGCGGGACGCGCTCCTGACAGCGCTCCTCACGGGCACGCGCCACAGCGCATCGAGCCTCCTCGAAGCTCCCCCGCGCCGCGTGGCGCCCGCTTCCGTGCGTCGCGCGGAGGAGTTCATCGAGGCGCACGCAGGTGAGGCCATCTCCCTGGCCGATATCGTGGCTGCCGCCGGGGTGCCGGAGCGCTCACTTCGCGCTGCGTTCATCGCGGCGCGAGGAATGCCGCCGGGTGCGTTCCTCCGCCGCCGTCGCTTCGAGATTGCGCGACAAACGCTGCTCGCGGGCGCGCCGGGGACGACTGTCGCTGGCGTCGTGGCCTCACTCGGCTTCGTGTCCGGCGGACGGTTCAGCGTCGAGTACAAGAAGCTCTTCGAAGAGAGCCCGTCGGACACCCTCGCGGCCTCGCGCGGGCCCGAGGGACTGACGACGAAGCGCTCCCCCAGAGAGCGCTGAGCCCGCCGCTCCAGCTATTTCATTCGCCAATCATTTGTCGCCGCTGGCGCGCGGTCGCCAGATGCCCGGTGCGCACCCAGTCCCCTGAGCGGAAGGTGGCAGCGGGCGCCAGCGGCTCCCAGAACGCACGGCCAGCTCCGCGAGCACCCGGAGGATGGGCCCCAAGGGGCGTGCGTGCGTGCGCGGGGGCCTGGGGCGACGGGGTTCAGCGGGAGCGCCAGGCCGCCGGGGTCCAGCTCGACGTACTTCACGAAGGAGCCGCGCACGCGGCCCGTCGTGCCGTGCTCGACGACCTGCACCCTTCCGGAGACGACGGGGCTTCCTCGCTGGCAGGTGAGCTGGAGCGGGAACTCCGCGCCCAGGGGCCCTAGCTGGTCGGCCGGCACGAACACGCACTTCAGGGCTTCGGTGTCAGCGTCACCTGGATGGACTCCGGGCGGTCACCCACCGACACCTCCGCGCGCCAGGTCACAGGGCCCGGGTAGCGGATGCTGGCCTGGTGGATGCCCGGGGGCAGCGCGAGCACGCCTCCCGCGAAGCGCAGGTGCTCCACCGTGCCGGCCGGCTGGCCGTTCACGATGACCTCCGCCTGGAGCGGCAGGACGTCGAAGCGCAGCCCCGGCCCATCGGCGGGAGGCGTCGCGGGGCGGGCCTCCTCCATGCGGGCCTCCGACCCTGGCGCGAGCGGAAGCCGCTGCGCCAGCGGCTTCGCGGGCGGTGTGCTCGCGCATCCGACTCCCCCTGCAATCACAGCCAGCGAAAGGCAGAGTTTCCGTGTCGTCATGACAGGAATTGGAGCGCGCGAACGGGGTGTCGCGTCAAGTCACGTAACAATTGGTTCGCGGGCGTGTCGCTGGGAGGACGCAGCGACTGCCCGGTGGGGCGATGTCCACTCTGCCCCGAGAGTGGAACGCGACTCCCCGGCCGGCGGTATTCGTCTCCTGCGCCACAGGCCTACCCGCCTCCGGGGCGATGACTGGGCAATCCCCTCATTTCAGCGAGCTGATCGCCAGTCGTCTGCCCGCCGGCTCCGTGCGAGGTGGGGTGGTGATGTGCAGCAGGAGGAGAGGCCATGCTGGTACGCAAGGTGGCCATCAACGAAGAGCAGGTGCGGGCGTTCCTGTCGAACTTGTTCGAGGAGGACCTGCACGCCCAGAGGGTGCTGTCGCTGTCGCACGCAAACGTTGGGCGTGGTGCAGACAGGGGACCGACGGCTTCCGACACCTCAAGCATGGAAGATGGCCCGACGGCCCGTCGCTCACTGTGATGACGCTCGATTGATACAGCCTCGGCGCACCTACGACGCAGCAACAGGACTCTGGGCAGGCATACCGGGCGAGGCCCTACATCTGGTTTCTTTGTTTACGAGCGGCGAGACACAAAAAAAGTGCAATCATGGAGGCTCCTCAAACCCAGGAGTCATTCATGAATGCGCTGTGGATTCGGGGCATGGGACTGATGGCGGTGCTGGTACTGGCCGGATGCGGTGGAACCATCGAGGAGCCCGCGCAGGAGGCCGCGCCAGGGTCGCAGGAGCAGGAGCTCAGGCGCTGTGACGCGGCCGGCAAATGTGGTGTCAACGAGGTCTGCAGGAGCGGCACCTGCTACCCGTGCAATCTCTTCCCCCAGTACTGCATTCCGCCAGAAGCCTGACACCGTCACTGACGCACCGGGCCTCCCTCGCCCCCGAGTGAGGGAGGCTCCGGCTTCGTCCGCCGTGCATCGCGGCCCCTGCGTCCCTCCCGTTCCTCCGGCCCCCGTCCCTCATGATTTGTAGCCCACCTCGCTCAAGCGAGGATGGGCACGTGCGTCCCAGCGCAAGCGGGCTTCATTCCCAGACATGGCCCCGGAGGACGATCCAGGCGTTCCGGCGGACTGTGATAGGAACGCCGGAATGCAAAGAGCCTGGTGGGGAGGCACCCTCGCGGTACTCGTGATGGGCATGGGCTGTGGTGACACGGAGGACCCGGTCGAGGAGCCGCTGCGGGAAACCCACGTGGACCTCTCGGCCATGGACACGTCCGTCAACCCCTGCGAGGACTTCCATGCCTTCGCCTGTGGAGGATGGGTGAAGCGCCACGCGCTCCCGGACAATGCGTCATACGACGCGCGCTTCTTCAAGCCCTACCAGGACCAGTTCCCCATCCTGCAAGGCATCATCGATGACAACCTCGCGGGGAAGCGCCAGGCGGATGACCCGGAGGGCGCGCTGGTAGCGGACTACTACCGCAGCTGCATGAATGCGCCGGGGCTCCGGTCATCGCGCGCGGAGCTGCAGGGCCTGCTGGGCGCCGTGGACGCGGTCACCAGCGTCCAGGAGCTGCCTCGGGCGTTGGCGAAGCTGTGGGAGGTGGGCGCGGAACCCCTCTTCTCCTTCTACGTCGGGGTGGACCCGGTGGATGCGCGCCGCCACCTTGCCACGCTGGACCAGGGCGGGCTGTCGCTGCCGGACCGGCACTACTTCCTCGACGCACAATACGAGCCCGTGCGGGTCCGCTACCGGCAGCACGTGTCGCGGCTCGCCGCGATGCTGGCGCCGGGCCTTCGGCTCGACGCGGACGCGGTGCTGCGCCTGGAGACGGCGCTGGCCCGGGCCTCGCAGGACCGCGAGTCGCAGCGGGACCCGCTGGCCACCTACCACCGCACCCGGCGCGTGGACCTGGTGGCGCGCGTGCCGCAGTTCGACTGGGACGCCTTCTGGCGGGAGGCGGGGGTGGGCAGCTTCGAGGAGCTGAACGTGCAGGTCCCCTCGTACTTCGACGCGCTGGGTTCACTCCTGGCGCAGCAGCCGCTGGAGGACGTGAAGAGCTACCTGCGCTGGCGGCTCCTGGAGGTCGCGGCCAGCGCACTGGACCAGGAGGTCTTGACGGAGGAGTTCGACTTCCACGCCCGGTTCTTCGCCGGCCAGCAGGAGGCGGCTCCGCGGTGGTGGACCTGCTACAACCGCGCGGTGTCGGACATGGGGCATGCGCTCGCGCGGCCCTACGTGGCGCGCCACTTCAAGGAGGACAGCCGCGCCGAGGCGCGCCGGGTGCTGGAGGGGGTGCGCGCCGCGTTCCGCCAGCGGGTGGAGACGGCGTCCTGGCTGGATGACGCGACACGGGCGGAGGCGTTCGCGAAGCTGACGCAGATGCGCGACGACGTCGGCTCCCCGGACCGGTGGGTGAGCTACGAGGGACTGGGCATCGGGCCCACGTCATACCTGGGCAACCAGCTCACGCTGACGCGGAAGGCGTACCGGGACAACGCGGCCAGCCTGGATGCGCCGGCGGACGACGGGTTGTGGGCCATGTCACCCATCGAGGTGAATGCGTACTACGCGCCCACGCGCAATCAGATGGTGTTCCCGGCGGGCATCCTCCAGCGGCCCTTCTTCGCCGTCAGCGCCTCGCTGGCGTCGAACTTCGGCGCCATCGGGGCGGTGATGGGGCACGAGCTGACGCACGGCTTCGATGACCAGGGGCGGCATTACGACGGCGAGGGCTCGCTGCGCGACTGGTGGGCGGCGCCGGTGGCGGAGCGCTTCGAGGAGCGGGCCCAGTGCCTGGTGGACCAGTACGCCTCCTATGAGGCACTGCCGGGGACGTACGTGAACGGGAAGCTGACGCTCGGGGAGAACATCGCGGACCTCGGGGGCCTGCGGGTGGCGTACGAGGCGCTCCTGGCGCGCGAGGCCGCCGAGGGCACGGTGGCGCCAGGGCTGAAGGACTACACGCCGCGCCAGGAGCTCTTCCTGGCCTACGCTCAACTGTGGTGCGAGGTGTGGCGGCCGGACGTGCAGCGCCGGAACCTGCTGACGGACCCGCATGCCCCGGGGCGCTTCCGCGCGAATGGCACGCTGAGCAACCTGCCGGCGTTCGCGGACGCCTTCCAGTGCAGGGCGGGCAGCCGCATGGTGCGGCCGAACACCTGCGAGGTCTGGTAGCGAGAGAAGGCCCGCTCGAGGGGGACAGGCCGCGTCCCGGCGCCCCTTCCATGGGCAGAGGGTGAATGACGGAAAAACGAAGGGCGGGGAAACTCTCGCCCGTCGCCGCCCGTCATCGTTACCCCGCGCGCCCTCAGGGCGCGAAGAACTTCCAGGTGCCCTCAGACACGACCTCGACGGCGCCGTCGACCACCTGGATCGCGGTGTCGTCGTCGATGGCATACGCCGGCCCGGCGATGTCCGCGGCCCAGCGTTGCGCGTTCGCCAGCGTGTTGTGCGGCAGGTCCGGGTGCGCCAGGTGGGGAAAGATTGAGAAGTCCACCAGGCCCAGGGCGCGGTCGTCGCCCGTGATCGGCGGCTTGGACTCGACGAAGAAGTCGCCGACCCGCGGCGCCATCACCATGCTGCCGGCGCTGAGCCCCACCCAGACGAGCTGCTCAAGCGACGGCAGCAGCTCGGCCAGCTCGGACTGCCGCATCCAGTGCGCCAGGTAGAGCGCGTCGCCGCCGTTGACCAGCAGCACGTCCGCCGCGCGCACCCACGACGTCCACCGCTCGCGCGGGATCGTCGGCAGCGCCGTGAGCTCCAGCAGGCCCACCGACTTCCACCCGAGCTCGGCCATCGGGCATTGCGGCTCCTGGCCGCTGACGAAGCGCCACGAGTGCGCCGGCGTCATCATCGGGTGGCCATGACCGGCTGTCGGGATGCAGAGCGCGTTGCACTCGGCGATCGGCCTGCCGAGCAGGTCGATGAGCGCGTTGCGGATGCTCGGGTTCTTGATACCCGCGGAAGTCAGAAACAGCTTCATGTCACCTTTCCTGGCCAGGAGTTGCTGAAAGCGGTCCGGTCCACGCCGGACCCACCTGCCAGCTCACGACGAACCAAGGGGCCGACTTTCGACAGCCGGACCTCGGGGATGACCCGGTGGGCATCACTCCGGGAAGCGGCTCGCGGGCCTTGGTAGATCCGGGCACTTCGAGTCCACGGGTGAATCCTCGGCAGTCCCACCTGTCACCCGGAGTCCCCTCCAGTCTTGGAGACATTTTGGAGACGAAGCCAGGGGCTCACTGAACCCCTCTATGGGCGAGGCGTGAGGGACTTCACGCGGGGCCTCACCCGCGGCGAGGATGACGGCCGCGGCCTTCTGTTCACGCCTTTCGACACGCCTCATTCTCGCGCCCCCTGGATGGATGCTTCCGGCATTCTGGAGACAGACGCCAGCGCACGGAATGCCTCTCAAGTATTCTGTCAACGAGGCTACGGTCCACTCCCGCGAAGACTACCAGGCGCCGCGACATCGTCATCCTGTCGGCCGGGCCGGATGACGCCCAGGCCTCCGGCTCTCCTACGCTTTGCGTCCGCCTCTCGACGGCTCTATCGTCATCGTCCACGAAGGGGGCTCCTCCATGTTCGCGTTCGACCAGAGGCCACGTTCTTCTTCGGCGCATGCTCCTGCCCCGAAGCGGGAATCGCTGCACCCAGCCGTCGGGCGCGCCACTTCGGAGGCGGGCGTGGGAGGCGCGCTGTCGCCGCCGGTCGCTCCCGGTTCCCCGTTCGACTTCGCCCGCATCCCCATCACACCGCCACGGCTTCAGCGCGAGCTGGCCATCAGCTCCCCGGGGGACCCATTCGAGCGCGAGGCAGACGCGGTGGCCGACAAGGTCATGCGGACGCCGCAACCGGCGCCTGTCGGCTCGGGGCTGCGCCGGGGGAATGCGGAAGCGGGAGCGCCGCTCGCGCTCGCGCCTCCGGTCGTCCACGAGGTGCTCGCTCGGCCCGGGCGCCCGCTGGAGCCCGCCGCGCGCGACGCGATGGAAGGCCGCTTCGGGGGCGCCGACTTCTCCTCCGTGCGCGTGCACGACGACGCGCGGGCCGCACAGAGCGCCCTGGCGGTGGGCGCGCACGCCTACTCCGTCGGGAGCGACGTGGTCTTCGCCCCCGGGCGCTACGGGCCGGGGACGGCCACCGGAGACCGGTTGCTGGCGCACGAGCTGGCGCACACCCTCCAGGGTGGTGCGAACACACTCCGCCGACAGCCATTGGACGCGACACTCCTGGGGGACGACACGGACGAGCCGCAGTCACTGAAGAACAGCATCAACGGCTCGAACCCGCTGGCCGTCCGAGCTGAGATTGCCAGGATTCGCCGCTGGCTGGCGCGGCAGCCCCCCGGGGCCGACAACGCGACAATTCAGCATCTGCGTGCCGAGCTCGCCCGCCTGGAGGCGCTCGCCGGCCCGACGTTGCCCAGGACCACGGTGTGGGAGGCGTTCGCCTCTTCCTTCAACACCGAGTTCGCGGACGTGTTGAACGTGTTCGGCGTGCCGCCGGCCCCGCTGACGGCCGCAAGGCTCGAGGCGCTGTTCACGGACACCCAGCGCCAGAAGCTTCAGGACTTCATCCTCACCCGGCGCATCCCCGACCGCTTGTTCAACGGCTCCGACAGAGGGGCGACCACCGCGCAGCAGCGCCTCCTCCTCTCGGCCCACATCCTCGCGAACGGCATCTACCGGCCCGGCTCGTTCGACCAGCGGGTGCATGCACAGTTCTGCTTCCACTGGGTGCAGATCGTCCACCACTACGCCGGCGCCACCCCGCCCGGGTCCGGTTTCGCCGGAGGGGTGATGGGGTCTTTCGACCCGCTGGGCGCCGCGGTGTTCAACACGGGCAGGTCGATTGACGTCGCGAACCCGAAGCGGGTCTCGAGGCCGGACCTTCCCACCGAGGAGTCTCCGGGCGTGGTCGAGATGCCCCCATCCTGCGGCCACGGGCAGGAAGGGGCAGGCAAGGAGGGTTCGCCAACTCCCGGCGGCCTGGGACCGCTGCACGAGGGAACGCCGCAGGCGGAGGCGGCGGCGAAAGCGGAGGCGGAGAACCCCGGCAAGGGAGCGCGCTACTACCGGCAACCGCATCTTCCCTTCGAGAAGTTCAGCGAGTTCCAGACGGGAGACTGGCTGTACCTCTACAACGGCAACTCCTCGGAAGGGGGTGGGCACAGCGTCATCTTCTCCCACTGGGAGACGGGGAAGGACCTGGTCAAGACGCCCCCCGGAGCTCGCTACCGCGTGGCCATCGTCTGGAGCCAGCCGCGGCCCGATGTCGGCGGCGTGCGGCACAAGGCGAACCTGGGCGACCGCTTCGTGCCCAACCCCGCGAACAACCTGGCCCCCTTCGTCACGCCCGTCACGTTTGTCTCGCGGGTGACACCCGACACCGGACCCGCGACCACCGCGGCCGAGATGCTGCCGGGACGCACGGGCGCGGCCGCGACGAAGCTGGCGAAGGACAACGCGGACTTCATCCAGCGCAAGAAGCTCAAGGGACCGGTGAACCGGAAGAAGCTCACGACGTGGCTCCAGACCCGGAACGAGTCCTTCCTGGTCTCACTGGGGAACCACCTGGACCCGGGACAGCGCGCCGTGCTCCGCGCCGTGAACCGGGGCGACGACCTGGAGGCGCTGGTCCGCCTCTATCAGCGGCTGCGCACCCTGAGCGCCAACGCCAGGCTGCTCGACGCGAACACGCGCGCCTACAACGCGAAGCTGGACCCCAAGCACAAGAAGGCCCAGGAAAACAAAGAGGCAGAGGTGGCGACAGCGACCCGGAATCTACGCGCTGTCGACGTGGAGATCGAGTCGGTGGAGAGCGACCCCCGGCTGAATGACCCGACGCTCGCTCGCGAGCTCGAGGCCACCGCGGCCGAGCTGCAGCGCGAAATCTCGAGGCTGAAGGACGGTCCGGAACGCGATGAGCTGAAGATGCGGCGGGAGCACTATCTGGACAGGGCCGCCGCGGCGCGCGGAGTGCAGCGCAAGAGGGGGGAGCTGCGCGTCAGCCGCGACAAGGCGCTCAAGGCGCGCGACGCGGCGCAGGCCATCAAGTTGCCCTACGGCATCGTCCACCCCGGCGACCTCGGGAAGGAGGATCGACGGCAGCAGACCACCGGGCGGCTGGAGGATATCAACGCAGACATCGAGTGGGACACGCTGGTGGACCCCGCTCCGACGGCACCTTCGCTCACGACACCCAAGAAGCCGTGAGCGCGAACCGCCCTGTGTGAAAGCGTGCTGTGCTGAGCCGGGGTGATGACCGCTGTCCTGGCGCCTGACTGCTGCGCCTGACAGGCTTACGCCACTCCGGGCGGCGTAAGCCTTACAGCTTCCAACGATTGGACCAGGCGGGGCTGCTACGCAGGACGTTCGCGCTGGACGTGTGGGCCTGCGTGAGGTGTGGCGGCAGGCGTCGGGTGCTGGCGTACCTGACAGCTCCCTGTGGGGTGAGCGCCATTCTGGAGCACCTGGGACTGCCCTCTGTGTGCCCAAAGCAGGATGCACCGCCCCTTCCTCAGCCTGGCGCACAGCTCGGCGGCACACGTCAGCGGCCCTCCTCGACCCCTCTGCATCAGCCATCACCCTCAACACCCCTCCCATTCGTCCTTCTGTGAAGCGTGTTGCATCGGGTATGGGCCCCTCGACGACTGCGAGATGAGCAGGGGCTGCCTCAGCAGCCAGCCTTCGTCATCTCCCTGAATTGGCCTGAGCGAACCCGGGGGAGTTCCTCCAAGGAGTCCCGGTAGACTGGGACCATGCTCGCTCGCGTGGCCTGGTTCATCGTCTTGCTCGTGATCGCGTCGCTGTGGACGACCGCCACGGTGGCCATGGACTTCTTCGCCATCTCCAGCATGGCCAACCAGGTGGGGAGCGCGAAGCTGTTCCTGCTCATGGCCCTGTTGCCCTTCAACCTGACGGTGCTCTGGCTGTTCGGCATGCTGGGGCGAGCCTTCAAGCCGGAGCCGCCGCTCTTGTCCATCTTCCCCCGGGAGGACGGCAGCGAGTGCGTAGAGCTCGGTGGAATGGGGACGGCAGCGTCGGTGTTCCTGGCCCTGGGGGGCTCCGCCCTGGCGTTCGCCGCCATGCTCGGCGGACTCACTGGGGGATTCAACGCACCGCTACCCGTGGGTGTGGGGGCCTGGGGTGCCATCATCGCCTGCGGGGTGTTCGCCGGGCGGTGGTCCCACGCACGGCAGAAGGCCGGGTACCATGACCTGCGCCTCCACGCCGAGGCGCGAACCCTCTCCCTGCCCCCCATCTCCACACGCAGGCACCGGCTCGACATGCGGTGGCGCAACGTGCGGTCGCTCCGCGTCGCCCCCTATATTTGCACACACCGGGGGCGTCCCTACACCTACCACCAGCTCACGCTCGAACTCTTCACCGCCGACGGTGGCGTGCGCCAGGAAACCATCGCCATTTTCGACCGCCAGGAGCAGGCCGAGGTGCTGGCACACTGGCTGCGAACACGCCTCGAGGTGGGCGAGACCGCTCCGGTCGAGCAGCGCTCCACCTGACTCACGCGACATCGTTGTCTCGTGCCAGGATTTTCGCATCGGGCCACTGCCGTCCGCCGGGCGGCTCGCAGGGTGCGAAGGTGGAAGCATGAACAAGAACAGGCTGGAAGCGTTCAGCGATGGCGTCATCACCCTCATGGTGCTGGAGCTCAAGGCGCCGCTGTGCCTACCCAAAATTCAGTCGCTGCGTCATGAGTGCGTCAAAACACGCGTCATGACGTGAGCGATTCGCATGACGAGCCGCTGGGTCCTCCCTTCCGTTTGACAGAGGTCGGAATTACGCCCGGTTCAGACGCCTCAACACCTCTCTGCCTGCGTGTGGACACTCCCTGCCCTTCCTGCGAACGCAGGTAGGCTGGTACAGCACGCGCGGGTCAACGAGGGGTTGTTGGAAGGACCGAGACTCTACGCAGCGCGGCGCTCGTACTGGTGGTGGCCCCCTGTGTCAGGGAAGAAGTCGCCTCGGCTGACGTGCCGAGCGCGGTGAAGGCTTCGAGGGCCGCGCGCCCCCTGCCCCCTGTGTCAGGGAAGTTGTCGCCCTGGCTGACGTGCCGGAGACAGCGGCCGGGGACGGTAGGCAACCCCAGGCGCCTCAACATCGGATGGACGCCGGGGCCTATGAGCACCTCTGGTAGCTCATGCGTCCTCGGCCTTCAACGCCTGGTCGTGGGCCGTTGGGATGATGGTCAACTCCGCGCGCCCTGGCGCCGCGGGCTCCTGTGCCTCCCTTCGGACCAACCCGATGACCTGCGCCGCGAAGTGGATCCGATCCGTCCTCAGGATGTTGAAACGGCCCCGGTGCCCCCAGAGTGTCTCTGGATTGTCCGCGCGGATTTCGCAGTTCCAGGTTCCGTCGGGCTGCGTGGCGATCCGCACGCGCTTCATGGTGTAGCTTCCCTGGTCGATGTAGTCATTGGTCGCCAGTACATAGATGCCATCGTTCTCGATGATGTGCGGCAACGAGGAATTGGACGGAGGCTCCGAGTTGTCGACCGGCTCGAGGTTGACCCCCTTCAGGAACCTGAGCGCCACGATGTCCTGGTCCTGCAGCGTGTCCGCCATGGATGAACCCGTGACGATGGCGAACGCATCGATCTTCGTTCCGTCGATGGTCTGGAATGGGAGGTGCGGCTCCGGGCTCGGAGCGGCGTTCAGACCGGCGGCGATACGAAAGATCTGATTCAACTTGCGTGCGGATTGAATCGCCTCGTGGGGGACCGTGTACTCCTTGAGCCTGTTCCGGAGGTTGCGGCGAGCAGGCCCCTGAGGCCGTTGCTGCGGGACCTGCGTGCCGGCGGCAACCACAGGCTCCGGCTTCAACCGAGCGAGAGGCTGTCCCAGCGCGAAGGCGAAGAGGTTCAGGAGCCGGTCGTTGAGCGATGTGGACTCGTCAATCTTCCGGGTGACGGTCCACGGCTTGTCGGTCGTCCAGGTCTCTTCGAAGATGTACTGCTCGAAGTTGGGTTCGTGGACGAGGCTGCGACTGTTCTCCGTCAGGAGTTCGTCGATCTGCGCGTTCGCCCGGTCCGCGTTTGCGCCCAGGTCCCGGTCGTGGATGACGCGATACCCGATACCGAAGGCATTGAGGACCTTCTGGAACGCCGGGATGGTCCATTTCCCCCGGCAGTTGATGAATGTGGTTGCACGCCTCGCCAGGAGGTACCGGGTCAGGTCCAGCTCCCCGAGCGCGTGGAGCTTCCTCGCTGTAGCTTCGACCGCCGCGATTTCGCAGTCCCCCTCGACCAGACAGACCTTCTCGGAGAAGAACGCTTCGTTCACGGCCGGGTCGAAGTTGAGCAACATCCGGAGTCTCGCGCGCTGCTGGTGGTCCTCCTCGGACTGCGCGAACACATCCTGGGTGCGCTGCGTGGCGACGGGATGCCCCTCCTTCTTGCGAAGGATGACGATGCCGTCGTGGCGATCCGCGAGGTCCAGGAAGACAGGCGAATGCGTCGTGCAGATGACCTGACCGATGCCGCTGCGCGCGATCTTCAGGAGCGTGTCGCGCATCCTCCGGCACATCCCGGGGTGCAGGTATATCTCCGGCTCTTCAATCAGGAAGAGCATGTGCTGATGCTCGCGCGACGCGCTCTGCCTGTTCTGCTCCACGTAGAGTTGGAGCAAGGCCAGGACGATGGACCGCTGCGCGCCATGTCCCTGGTGGTCCGGCCGCGTGGACAGCCCCGCATCCAGCACCCGGAACTGGGTGCTGCTCGCGAGGTCCGAGGTCACATCGGGTGCGCTGAACGTGAGCTCGGCACTGATGTTGATGAGCTCCTTGAATTTCTCCGTGAGCTTCTCCTCCATGCTGGCGACGATCCGGTGCTTGCCCTCCGTGGCGAAGAGGTCCTGGAGTTCCGCCGCGGCCCTCTTGAACTGAACGACGCGGTCGTGGTTCGACAGGTGCTGCTCGAACAGCGAGTTCACGATCTTGCGGATCGATGATGCCTTCGCTCCCACGTCCGTCTCTTCGGTCGTTTCGCGAAGCGCTGGGACATAGACGACGTTGGGGAGAGCCGCTTCGAGAGCGGTCGTGCTCCCACTTGCATAGGGAGTCCAGTCGTCTTGCTGCCGGGTGACGAGCAAGGGGGACTTGAGCTCACGAGCGATTTCAATGAACTGGTCCAGGGTGACCTTGGTCGATGCGGCGTCATTCGTGAATCGCGCGAGGAGCGGCGCCCACAGTTCATCCGCTCCCAACGTCGTCCGGAGCGACTTGAGGGTGAGGGTCTGCCTGGTGGATGGCCAGCCCGTGAGCTGGCACTCCGGGGGACGACCCGGGGTGTATGCCCAGTTCTCCGAAGCGACTCCGGGAGCCTTCCAGATGCGTTTCAGCCGGTAGCGCTGCTGGCCGCCTTCGAAGAAGGTGCTTTCGGTGAGGGCGGCCAGCGCCCTGTCCCTGTCCGTGAGCTGATCGAACTCCAGCTCGACTTCAATGGGCCCGCTGGTGAAATCGTTGCCTGGAAACTGCTCCGGCATGGCCTTCATGATGGCGGTGCATGCGAGCCGGATGGCCTCCATGATGGAGGACTTCCCTGCGTTGTTCTCCCCGACGATGGAGAGGAAGTCCGCGGAGCCGTGGCGCGGTGCTTCCTTCTGGGGAATCCGCAGCTCAAGCGACTTGATGGACTTGTAGTTCCGGATGGCGACGCGATCCAGCCTCATGAGTACGCTCCTCCGTGTCTCGGATGGAGGAGGTTGCGCGCAGAGCTTCATCGCGGCCATACCCCGTGAGAGGGATGGCTGCGGTGAAGGCAAACGACGTGCGGGGGCGGTTCGTGGCCGGAGGGGCTCCATGTCCTGATGACGCCGGGCTCCGGGTCCGTCTCAGGCGCTGACGCTCACGCTGATGGGGCGGTTCACGCCGGTGCCGCCGACGCCGCAGTTGCCGCCCAGGTTCTTCTGCAGGTACTGCTGATGGTAGGACTCCGCGTAGTAGAAGGGCGGCGCCGGGAGAACCTCCGTCATTCTGCCCCCTCGGACGCAGGAGGGCCGTGGCCCGCGAAGGGGGTGCGCGGCCCTCCGGCTGCCTCCCTGCGCGCGATCCGCCTGGCCGACCCCGCTACGAACAGCTTGGGTGACCGGCAGCGATCCATTACCCCGGACTGTCACAGATCTCGCGGCGGGCACCCTCTGGGTTGGCCGCTCCCACGCGGGCGAGACGACGAAGAGCAACAGGGAGGACCTGCTGCCCGTCGCGGTCGGGCTGGTGCCCCTCCTGCGCGAAGCCATGGCCATCTCCCCTTGGAGCTGCTGTTCCCTCGGAAGGACGGTACGCAGCACCCGCCTGACGTCACCCAGCACAAACCGCGGCGCCGGGCGCTCGGCCGTGCCGGGCTGGTGGAGGGCTGCTGAGCTCGTGGGCAACCTCAGCGCGATCCTCGGGAGGGAGCCGCAGCATATCCGAGAGGAGGTCTTCCTTGGTCGCCATGGAGCAGAAGTCCAAGCCCCGCCCCATGCACGGACAACGAAGGCCTGGGCCCGAACGGCCGTCAGAGGCCAGTCCCCTCCGCTTGCGGCTGGCCTCCTGGCCCCGGAAAAACGAAGGGCGCGGAACCGAGGATTTCTCCAAGGATTCCGCGCCCTTTGAATGGTCGGGGAGACAGGATTTGAACCTGCGACCCCTTGGTCCCGAACCAAGTGCTCTACCAGGCTGAGCCACTCCCCGATATGTCCGTCCGCCGGTGGTTGCCTCTCGGGACCGGCGAAGTGCGGCCGGTAGTACCCGAGCCGCCCGGCTGAGTCAACGGCCTCGGATCACCTTTTCTTCCTCCCCCTTCCCGCCTCCCTGCACTCCGGCCCACCCTGCCCCGCAGTCCGCCATGACCCCATCTCCCCCTTCCCAACTCCCTGACATTCCGGTACTTCCGGACTGCAGCCCCCTCCTGCCCCGCTGAAAAGGTTACACTGCATTGCAGCAGCACGACTCCATGATGCCCCCCGTCGTTCTCATCTCCGATGACGATGCCCTCATCGTTTCAGCCCTCGCCCGTGAGGCGAAGCGGTCCGGGCTGACGTGTATCTCGGACACCACCTCGGAGCGCGTCCTGGAGCTGGCCCGGCAGCACCGGCCCGCCGTCATCATCCTGGACATCAACCAGCACCACGACGGACGCGACCTGCTCGCCAGGCTCAAGCAGGACCCCGCCACCCGCGAGTGCAAGGTCATCATCCTCAGCGGCGTCGAGGACCAGTTCACCCGCCACGTCTGCTTCGAGCTCGGCGCAGACGACTACGAGGTGAAGCCCTTCGACCCCACCTTCATGACCCGCGTCGCCCGCCTCGCCACCACCGTGGCCCGCACCCGCGCCTGACGCCTCCCGGACGGCGCGCGCCTTCCGCGCCGCCGCCTCAGGGCCGCAACGAGCGGATGGCCTGCGCGTAGTCCTTCGCGCCGAAGACGTAGCTGCCCGCCACCAGCACCGTGGCGCCCGCGGCCACCACCCGCTTCGCCGTGTCGGCGTTGATGCCGCCGTCCACCTCGATGTCCGTGTCCAGCCCGCGCGCGTCGAACATCGCCCGCAGCCGGCGCACCTTGTCCACCGTGGACTCGATGAAGCCCTGCCCGCCGAAGCCCGGATTCACACTCATCAAGAGCACCATCTCCACGTCGCCCAGCACCTCTTCAATCGCCGACAGCGGCGTGCTCGGGTTGAGCACCACCGACGGCTTCGCCCCCGCGGCGCGAATGTGCTGCAGCGTCCGGTGCAGGTGCGGACTCACTTCCACGTGCACCGTCAGCACGTCCGCCCCCGCCTTCGCGAAGGCCTCCACGTAGCGCTCCGGCTCCACAATCATCATGTGCACGTCCAACGGCTTCGTCGCCGCACGCTTGATGGCCTCCACCACGACCGGGCCAAGCGTGATGTTCGGGACGAACCTGCCATCCATGACATCCACGTGAATGAGGTCGGCTCCGGCGGCTTCCACCTCGCGGACCTGCTCGGCGAGGCGGCCAAAGTCAGCGGACAACACAGAGGGAGCGATGCGGACAGGGCGGCGGCTCATGCGGCGCTTCATACCCGCTTCGCGCGCACCGGGTGTGGGGAACGTGGCCGCCAGCGTCCACCAGGGAGCAGGTGACCGAGCAGGTGGGGCCCCCCGGGCAGTCGTACGGTCGCCCGTGCTACAACCCTGATGCCCTCGCGGCCGCTGGCCGCTTCACCCGGAGCCGCCCCGGTGCTTTCCCAGCCCGCCCAGCCACAGACCCCTGACCTGAGCCGCCGCCTGGCGAAGCTCACATCCATCCTGGATGTCGCCAAGGCGATGAGCGCCGAGCGCGACCTCGACCTGCTCCTGCCGCTCATCCTCTTCGAGGCCACCAAGGTGGTGGAGGCGGACCGCTGCTCGCTCTTCATCCTGGACCGCGAGCGCAACGAGCTGTGGAGCAAGGTGGCCCAGGGCTCCAAGAGTGAAATCCGCCTCCCGGTGGGCAGCGGCATCTCCGGCCAGGTCGCCCAGACGGGCGCCGTCATCAACATCCCGGACGCGTACTCGGACCCGCGCTTCAACCGCTCGTTCGACGTCTCCAGCGGCTACCAGACGAAGACCATCCTCTGCGTCCCCATGCGCGACGCCAACGGCGAGGTGACGGGCGTCATCCAGGCCCTCAACAAGCTCGACGGCGGCAGCTTCAACGCCGAGGACGAGGAGTTGCTCCTCGCGCTCGGTGCCCAGGCCGCCGGCGCGATTGAAAACGCCCTCCTCCACGAGGAAATCAACCGCCTCTTCGAGGGCTTCGTCTCCGCCTCCGTCGTCGCCATCGAAGCCAGAGACCCGACCACCGCCGGCCACTCCGGCCGCGTGGCTGACCTCACGGTGTCGCTGGCCCAGGCGCTCGAGCACCTGTCCACCGGCCCCCACGCCCACGTGCGCTTCTCCCCCGTGGAGCTGCAGGAGCTGCGCTACGCGTCGCTCCTGCACGACTTCGGCAAGGTGGGCGTGCGCGAGCCGGTGCTCGTCAAGGCGGAGAAGCTCTACCCGCACGAGCTGGAGGGTCTGCGCGCCCGCTTCCAGCTCGCCCGCAAGGATTTGCAGCTCCAGAGCTACCGGCGCCGGCTGGAGGCGGTGAAGGTCCGCGGCGACAAGTTCATCGCGGAAATCGAGGGCGAGGAGCAGGAGCTGCTCACCACCGAGCTGAAGAAGCTCGACGAGGTGTTCGAGTTCATCCTCACCTGCAACCGCCCCACCGTGCTCGCGCAGGGCGGCTTCGAGCGCCTCCACGAGCTGGGCCAGTTGCGCTTCGATGACGCCAACGGGCAGGCCCAGCCCCTGCTGCTGCCCCGCGAAATCCAGTCGCTCTCCATCACCCGCGGCACCCTCTCTCCCGAGGAGCGCCGCGAAATCGAGAGCCACGTCGAGCACACCTACCGCTTCCTCACCCAGATTCCGTGGACGCGCACGCTGCGCCGCGTGCCGGAAATCGCCTACGCGCACCACGAGAAGATGGACGGCACCGGCTACCCGCGCGCCGAGAAGGCCATCCCCCTCCAGTCCCGGATGATGTCCATCTCCGACATCTACGACGCGCTCACCGCCAGCGACAGGCCCTACAAGAAGGCCGTGCCCCACACGCTCGCGCTCGACATCCTCAAGCGCGAGGCGGACTCCGGCCAGCTCGACAAGGAGCTGTTCACCGTCTTCGTCGAGGCGGAGATTCCCCGCCGCGCGATTCACGAAAAGAAGCAGGGCTGACGCAGCCAGAATGAAGAAGGGGCCCGCGGTGACTTCCCGCCGGCCCCTGCTCCCTGCTTCGCGCTCGGGACTTCTGCTCAGCCGATGGTGTGCAGGCGGAGGCTGTTGATCTTCCCCGGCTGGCCCACGGGCGCTCCGAAGACGATGACGATGCGGTCGCCCTTGCGGCCCAGGCCGCGCGCCAGGAGCTCCTCCTCCACGCGCCGCACCATGGCCTCCGTCTCCTGGATGGGCTCCAGCACGCGCGGCACCACGCCCCACAGCAGCGCCAGCCGGCGGCGCACTTCCTGGTTGGGGCTGAAGGCGACAATGGGCACCGGCGGCCGGTAGTGCGCCAGCAGCCGCGCCGTCACGCCCGACAGGGTGAAGGCCGCAATCAGCGTCGCGCCGCTCGTCTTGGCCGCCTCGCACGCCACGCGCGCAATCACGTCCGGGAAGTGCTGGGGCAACCCGAGCGGCGCCTCGATGTAGCGCTGCTGGGGCTGCACCCGCGCGGACGACTCCGCCGCGAGGATGATGCGCTCCATCATCTGCACGGACTCAATCGGGAACTTGCCGCTCGCCGTCTCGCCCGAGAGCATCACCGCGTCCGCGCCGTCGAACACGGCGTTGGCCACGTCGCTCGCCTCGGCGCGCGTGGGGCGGGGGTTGTCAATCATCGAGTTCAGCATCTGCGTGGCCACGATGACGGGCAGGCCGCGCAGGTTGGAGCGCCGGATGATGTCCTTCTGGACGGCCGGCACCTCCTCGGGGGGAATCTCCACACCGAGGTCGCCACGCGCCACCATGACGCCGTCCGTCTTGTCGAGGATGGCGTCCAGCCGGGCAATCGCCTCCGGCTTCTCCAGCTTGGAGATGATGGGCACCGTGCGGCCCACCTCGGCCATGGCCTGGCGCGCGGCGTCCAGGTCCGACGGCTGGCGCACGAAGGACAGCGCGATGAAGTCCACGCCGGCCTTGAGGCCGAAGACCAGGTCCTCGCGGTCCTTGGGCGTCAGCGCCTCCGCGCGCACCGCCACGCCGGGCAGGTTGATGCCCTTGTTGTTCTTCAGCGCGCCGCCGTGGATGACCTGCGTCTTGATGAGCTTCTGCTTGTCCGTCTCCAGCACCTTCAGCTCCAGCAGGCCGTCATCCAGCAGGATGCGGTCCCCCGGATTCACGTCCGCCGCGAGGAAGGGGTACGTGGTGGACACGATGTCGTCCGTGCCCGGCACCGTCTCGTCGGTGGTGATGTGGAAGGTGCCCCCCTCCTTCAATTCCGTGCTGCCCTTGACGAAGCGGCCGGTGCGAATCTTGGGGCCCTGCAAGTCACCCAGGATGCCCACCGCCTTGCGCACCTTCAGCGAGGCGGCCCGCAGCTTGGCGATGTTCTCCGCATGATTCTCATGGCTGCCGTGGGAGAAGTTGAGGCGGGCCACGTCCATGCCGTTCTCCAGGAGCGCTTCGAGCATCTCCTGGCTCTGACTGGCGGGACCGAGGGTGCAGACAATCTTCGCTCTTCGCATAGGGCTCGCGAGAATGGGTGGACCTCATGGACGCGTCAAGCACGCTCCACGGGTGGTTTCGCTCGGTAAAACGGTAAATGAGCCAGCGAGCAACGGAGCGATGGTCGCGTCAATCGCGCACCGCCGGATGCGCGCTGTCACCCGCGCAACAGCACGCCGAGGTTCTCCCGCTCCCAACGCAGCGCGGCGGCGTAGTGGGGGTAGGTCCGCTCGCGCTCCCGGAAGGCGCGCGGGTGATGGACGCGGCGGCCGCCCCTCGCGTTGCTCGGGAAGAGTTGGTGGAGCATCTCGTGGAAGACGATGAACTCCACGAAGAAGGCCGGCACCTCCGGCCTGTCCAGCGCGGGATGGATGCGAATCTCGCGCGTCTGGTGGTCATAGACGCCCAGGCGGATGGACTTGCGGCGCCGGCGCGGCGGCATGCGGCCCCAGCCGATGCGGGCCTGGATGAGGCCTTGAAAATGGGCGTCGTTGACGCCGTCGTAAAGCGCCTTCAGGTCGAAACAGCGGCCGAGCGGGTTGAGGTCGGCGTCGGTTTCGCGGCGCATCTGGCGGATGCGCGGCTGCTGGCCGCGGATGTACTCGTCGAGCACGCCACCCGCGCCGCGGTGGCCCCGGCCGGCGTAGTCCGCCACCGCGCGCACCACCGGCTCGGGCGCGTCCAGGAACATGTGGTGCAGCCGCAGTTGCAGCACGTTGGCGCCCCGGCGGAAGGACACCATGGTGGAGCGGTTGTCCGTCACCGACAGCCGCACGGGCATCCCCAGCTCCGCGCTCAGCCGCCAGGCGAGCGCCTCGGCGCGAGACCACAGCTCCTCACGCGTGGGCGTGAGGTTGAGCATCCGCGGGGCCTCCTCGGCCACGCGGTTGCGCGGCGGAGGGGGCCGAGGCTGCGGCGGCACGGGGGCGGGCGTGGCGTCCCGAGGCTGCGGCTCGGCGGCCGTCGCGGCACGGTTGGCCGCGGACATGCCGCGCGGGAAGAAGGACATCTGCTGGCGGAGGTGCTCGGGGGTCACTCGGCCGCCCATCGTACCCGCCAACCCTGGGGACTCAAGGCCGGTGGCTGCCGCCTGCCTCCCCTCCGTCAGCCCGTCAACCGCGCCGGAAGTCAACGTCCCGGGATTCCGCAGGACGCACATCCCGCCGTGCGGCCCGCGCGCGTGGCAAGCCCGCCTGCCAGGGCACTCCCGGGGTGACTTCAGGACGTGGAGGTGGACGAAGGCGCCTCCGCGTGGCGCGACTTGAGCAGCCGCTCCAGCCGCTCCGGCTCCATGCGCACGACGAAGGTCTTCTCGCGCGTGAAGGTGACCTGCCCGTGCGCCGCGCCCTTCACCTTGCGCACGAACTTCACCGGCACGTAGCTCACCTCGCCGCGCGGCTCGCCCTTCGCGGACGAGTGGTGCAGCGCCAGGTGCGCCGCGTCCAGCAGGACTTCCTGCGCCACCTCCTGCGCCTTCTCGAGCGGCACCACCACGTGGCTGCCCGGCACGCCGCGCGCGTGCAGCCACAGGTGCCACGGCCTCGCCACCTTGAAGGTGAGCGTGTCGTTGTCCTCCGAGCCCCGCCCCACCCAGATGCGCGCCCCGTCATGGCCCAGGTACTCCTTGAAGGGGCGCCCCTCCTGCGGGCCCTCGCCACCCGTGGAGAGATGCAGCACCTCGGCCTGCGCGAGCAGCGCGGCCTCGTCCATCTTTTCAATCTGGGCGAGCGCGCCCTCCGCCAGCCCCACCTCGCGGGCCAGCTCCGCCTCGCGGTGGCGCGCCTGCTCCACGCCGCGCAGGAGCCGCCGGTACTGGTGGAAGTGCCAGTCCGCCTCCTCCTTCGGCGTGCGCTTCGGGTCCAGCGTCACCTTCACGTCCTGCGCACCTTCTTCCGTGTACGCGGTGAGCGTCACCTCGGTGGCGCCGCGCTTGAGGCGGTAGAGGTTCTGCGCCAGCAGCTCGCCCAGGCCGCGGTGCTTCTCCGCGTCCGGCCCACGCGAGGCCTCGGCGCGGACCTTCTCCAGCGTGCGGGAGGAGCGCTTGAGGCGCGCACGGTACGGCTGCGCCAGCCGGCGGCGGATGCTCTCGGCGCGGCTCGTCTTGTCCCGCGCGCCCAGCAGGCGCTCCGCGGCCCGGGCGTACGGGAGGTCATCGCCCTCCACGGGGACGAGGCGCGAGGGCGCGCTCCGGCCCTTCGCCAGCGCGTCGGGTGGCAGCGGCTCCGGGGGCGTCCACGCCGCGCCCGGGTAGAGGTTGCGGCGCTGCGCGAAGCCTTCTCCGGAGTGCATCAGCACGCGGCCGTTGTCGCTCAGCAGCAGCAGGCCGCCCGGAGCGCCCAGCTCCATGACGAGGCGGCGGCGCACGTCCTCGCGCTCGAAGTCCAGCTCCACCACGCGCTCGGCCTCGCGCCAGCGGGCGCCCTGCAGCTTGAAACCGGTCAGCTCGTGGCGCAGCCACCGCTGGAAGGGGGCGGGCTCACCCGGGGTGGGGAAGCGCTCCTCGGCCACCGACACGCGGGCCAGGTCGCCCTCCGCGCACAGACACAGCACCACCGAGCGGCCGGGCACTCGCAGCTCCACGTAGGCCAGGCGGGGGAGCGGGCACCAGGACTTCTGCGCCACCGCTCCGGTGAGGCGAGCTCCCACCTCCGCCACCACCTGCTCCAGCTCCACGGGACGCAGCGACACGAGGGCCTCCAGGGCCGAAAATGAAAACGGCCCGGCGGGTTTCGCCGAGCCGTTCACCGGACGTCAACTCACGTCCGCTCATGACTGCGTACTGCTCAGGACTCCGGGGTCGCCGGGGCCGCAGTCGTCTTGCTCGCGCGCTTGCGGGCAGGAGCCTTGCGAGCGGCCTTGCGAGCGCCACCCTTCTTGGCCGCCGCCTTCTTGGTGGCGGTCTTGCCCGCGGTCTTGCGGGTGGTGGTCTTCTTCGCCGTGGCCTTCTTGGCAGTCTTCTTCTTGGCAGCCATCAGAACCTCCAGGTTCAGTGAATTTGGCCCCGTCAACCAGGACCCTGCACTCTTCTTGATGGGAGTGAGTGCTTGAAGTGAAGAGTACGGGCGCCATGCGCGTGTGTCAACGCATGGTGATGTATTGCAACGCGCTTCAAGGCCGATTTTTCGGCATCGGGCGGGTTTGAAGGCCCGAAACGGTGCCTCGCGGACACTCCGAGGCGCATGCGCGCGTCGCGCGCGAGGCCGAATTTCAGGCTCCGGACGCGTCGGAGCCACTTCCGCGCCGTCGCCGGGCCGGGCTTCGCGGCACGTGAGCGACCCGGCACGCGGCGCTTCTCGCGTTGGGAGGTGGGGTCTACGTTGCGCCCCCACCATGAGCACCGATGCGCTGACCTTCCCCGCGGACTTCACCTTCGGCGTCGCCACCTCGTCGTACCAGGTGGAGGGCGGCATCGAGAACGACTGGGCCGAGTGGGAGCGGGCCGGGAAGCTGAAGGAGCCCGACGCGCGCTGCGGCCGCGCGGTGGACCACTGGCACCGGTACGAGGAGGACTACGCCCTGGCGCGCGCGGTGGGCGCCACCGCGTTCCGCATCTCCCTCGAGTGGGCGCGAATCGAGCCGGAGCGCGGGCGCTACGACGGTGTAGCGCTGGAGGCGTACCGGGAGCGGCTCCTCAAGATGAAGGCGCGGGGCTTGAGGCCGGTGGTGACGCTCCACCACTTCACCCACCCGACGTGGTTCCACCGCGAGACGCCCTGGCACCAGCCGGCCAGCGTGGACGCCTTCCGCCAGTACGCGCGCCAGTGCGCGGCGCTGCTGGAGGGGCTGGACGCGCTCGTCATCTCCTTCAATGAGCCCATGGTGCTGCTGCTGGGCGGCTACCTGCAGGGCGCCATTCCGCCGGGCATCGCCGACGGCGAGCGCACCATGCGGGCGATGGAGCACCTGGTGCGCGCCCACGCGGCCGCGCGCGAGGAGCTGCTGTCGCGCCTGGGCCGCGTGGAGCTGGGCATCTCCCAGAACACGCTCGCCTTCGCGCCGGACCGGTGGTGGCACCCGCTGGACAGGGCCCTGGTACGGCTGGGGGCGCAGGCCTACAACCATGCCTTCCACGAGGCGCTGGCCACCGGGAAGCTGCGCGTCACCATGCCGGGCGTGGCCTCCACGCGCGTGGACATCCCCGCGGCGCGCGACTCGGTGGAGTTCATCGGCGTCAACTACTACACGCGCGCGCACCTGCGCTTCGTGCCGCGCCCGCCCTTCATCGAGTTCAAGTACCGCGACACGCTCGGCCGCGGCCTCACCGACATCGGCTGGGAGGACTGGCCCGAGGGCTTCCTCCAGTCCCTGCGCGAGGTGAAGCGCTACGGGCGGCCGGTGTGGATTACCGAGAACGGCATCGATGACCGCGGCGGCGCGCGCCGGCCCCACTACATCCATTCCCACCTGGCCCAGGTGCTCGCCGCGCGGCGGCTCGGCGTGGACGTGCGCGGCTACCTCTATTGGAGCCTGCTCGACAACTTCGAGTGGCTGGAGGGCTGGGGCCCGCGCTTCGGCCTCTACCACGTGGACTTCGACACGCTGGAGCGCCGCCCCACCCCCGCCTGCGACTACTTCCGGAGCGTGGCCACCAGCCACCGGCTCGTGCCCCCGGCGTCTCCGCCGGGCCTGTAGCCGCTGTCCGGATGGGGACAGCCACCCGGGCCACCGACTGAATCCAGGTTGGCAAGTGCCTGGAATCCGGACGGTTCGAGGGACGCGTCAGCCCAGCGCCGCGCGGTAGTCCACGTCCTGCTCCTCGCCGGGGCCCTCGAGGTCCGCGTCGGCGGCGGCGAAGAAGCGGCGCACGCAGGCCTCCACGGCCGAGGGCATGTCCAGCGTGTTCACCTCCGCACGGAAGGCGGCGGCGCCGTGCAGGCCGTGGGCGTACCACGCCAGTTGCTTGCGGAAGGAGCGCACGGCGCCCAGCGGGTCACCCATGAAGTCCAGGTGCGCGCGCAGGTGCTCCAGCACCAGGGCACAGCGCTCCGCGGGCGTGGCGGGCGGGCCGCCCAGCAGCTCGCGGAATATCCACGGGTTGCCCAGCGCCGCGCGGCCAATCATCACGAAGTCACAGCCCGTCGTCTCCAGCATGCGCCGCGCGTCCTCCGGCGTCTTCACGTCCCCGTTGCCGATGAGGGGCAGCTCCGGGAAGTGGCGCTTCACGTCGGTGATGACGCTCCAGTCCGCCTGGCCCGAGTAGCCCTGCTCGCGGGTGCGCGGGTGGATGGCCAGCGCCGCGCAGCCGGCCTCCTGCAGCGCACCCGCCATCTGGAGGTAGTTGCGGTTCTTCGCGTCCCAGCCCGAGCGAATCTTGCAGGTGACGGGCAGCCCGGTGGCCGCGCGAATCTCGCGGACGATGTCCGCGGCACGGGGCACGTCGCACAAGAGGGCGCTGCCGGCGCCGTTCTTCGTCACCTTCTTCACCGGGCAGCCCATGTTGATGTCGATGATTTGCGCGCCGGACTCCCGGCCCACCACCGCGGCGCGGGCCATGGCCTCCGGCTCGCCGCCGTAGATCTGGAGCGAGTACGGCCGCTCCACCTCGGCGTCGTAGCGCAGGTACTTCAGGGTCCGCTGGTTGGCCCGCATCAGCCCCTGGGAGCTGACGAGCTCCGTGGGACAGAGGGCGGCGCCCAGGCGGAAGGCGATGACCCGGAAGGGCATCTCGCTCACCCCGGCCATGGGGGCCAGGATGTAGGGGTTCGGCAGGGAGTAGGGACCGAGCTGCGGCATGAAGGGCGGGGAACCTAGCGGAACATCCAGGAGCTTGCAGGCGGTGCGCAACAGCCTGCACGGCTGGGACTCAACGGTTAAGGTCCGTCCCCATGTTCCGCTTTCGTCTCGGAGGCATTCCCGTCGAAGTCCAGCCGAGCCATCTGCTGGTGTCGGCGATGATTGCCTGGACATCTATAGATGGGGCCCAGGCGGGCTGGCCCTTCCGTCAGGTGGCGGGGGCGCCCGCGCTCGGCCACGCCAGCGCGATGGTCGTCTACATCCTGTCCTGGATGCTCATCGTCTTCGTGTCCGTGCTCGTCCACGAATTGGGCCACGCCCTGGCCAGCCGGCTGTTCGGCTACCGGCCGAGCATCGCGCTCGCCTGGATGGGGGGCCACACGCTGCCCAATGACCAGCCCGGCCCCCTGCCCTGGAAGCGCAACCTGCTCATCACCGCGGCCGGGCCCTTCTTCGGGCTGATGCTGGGGTTGGGGTGCTGGGCGGGCTACGCGCTGCTCAAGGGCCGCACGCCCGCGCTCGACTTCTTCCTGGGCACCTCCGCGCTCGCCAACCTCTTCTGGGCAGTGCTCAACATGATGCCGGTGCTGCCGCTCGACGGTGGACACATCACCGCCACGCTGGCGACCCGGGTGTTGGGCCCCCGGCGCGGCCTGCTGCTGGCACAGGGGCTGGCCCTGCTGGTGTGCGTGGCCGCGGTGGTGTTCGGGCTGAAGACGGGGTTGATGATCTTCACCATCATCTTCGCCATGTACGGCGTGCAGGCCTTCCGCCTCGTGACGGAGGTGCTGCGCAGCACCGACAAGGGCGCGGACACGGCGAAGCTGCGGGGGCCGCTGGCGGAGAAGCTGCGCGAGGCGCAGGCCGCGCTCAAGGCGGGCCAGTTGGACGACGCGCGGCGGCTGAGCGCCCAGGTGCTGGAGACGGAAGAGGGGCTCACGCCGCAGCTCGCCAGCCACGCGCACCACCTGCTGGGGTGGGTGGCACTGAAGGAGGGCCACGGCCGGCCCGCGCTGGACCACTTCTCCCAGGTGCAGGGCGGCGTCGCGGTGGAGCCGCACGCGGTGGCGGCGGCCTTCTCACTGGTGGGCGACGACGCGCGCGCGGTGGAGTGGTGGAAGCAGGCGTGGCAGACGTCGTCGGACCGCACGGTGCTGCACGAGTATGCCGGCACGCTCATCCGCCTGGGCCGCGAACAGGAAGCGCTGCGGCTCCCGGGGCTGGACCCCGCAGCGGCCTACACCTGCGCGGAGCGCGTGCTCTTCATCCGGGGCGCCTTCTCCGAGGCCGCCGCCGTGGGCGAGGCCGCGCTCCGTCATACCCCCAGCGCCACCATCGCCTATGACGCGGCGTGCGCCCATGCCCGCGCGCGCAATGCGCCGGAGGCCATGCGGATGCTGCGCCGCGCCACCGAGCTGGGGTTCAACGACGGGGCCTACGCCGCCTCGGACGCGGACCTGGCACCCCTGCATGGGCACCCGGCTTTCGAGGCCTGGTTGATGGAGCTGCGCCAAACCGCCGTTTCCTGACAGTGCCATGACAGGAGGGGGTGTTGATGCAGGGTGGGACCGAGCAGGTTGGTTGAGCTCCGTCCCGGACCCGCTCTCACGAGGCTCCCTTGCAGACACCCTCCCCTGCCCTGTCCGCGGACAACGAGCGTCTCAACTGGCTGTCCTCCATCCCCTTCTTCGCCGTGCACCTGATGTGCCTCGCCGTCATCTGGGTGGGCGCGAAGCCGGTGGACGTGGCGGTGTGTGTGGGGCTGTACATCGTCCGCATGTGGGGCATCACCGCGGGGTACCACCGGTACTTCTCGCACCGGGCCTTCAAGACGGGGCGCGTCTTCCAGTTCATCCTGGCGCTGGTGGGCAGCACCTCCACGCAGAAGGGCGTGCTGTGGTGGGCGGCGAACCACCGGCACCACCACCGCTTCTCCGACCAGCCCGAGGACATCCACTCGCCCATCCAGCGTGGCTTCTGGTGGAGCCACATGAACTGGATTCTCTGCGACAAGTACGGGGAGACGCGCATGGAGGCCATCAAGGACTTCGCGCGCTACCCGGAGCTGGTGTGGCTCAACCGCTTCCACCTGGTGCCGCCGGTGCTGCTGGCGGTGGCGCTCTACTTCATCGGCGGCTTCTCCATGCTGGTGTGGGGCTTCTTCGTCAGCACCACCGTGCTGTGGCACGGCACCTTCACCATCAACTCGCTCAGCCACATCTTCGGCAAGCGCCGCTACAAGACGACGGACACCAGCCGGAACAACTGGCTGCTGGCGCTCATCACCCTGGGCGAGGGCTGGCACAACAACCACCACTACCACCAGAACACCGCCAACCAGGGCTGGTTCTGGTGGGAGGTGGACTTCAGCTACTACTCGCTGAAGGCGCTCTCCTGGGTGGGCGTGGTGGAGGGGCTGCGCACGCCCTCGGAGGCCACGAAGTACGCCTTCCGGAAGTACACGGACGCGGAGCGCGCGGAGCTGGCCACCCCCGCCCGCTTCTGGGGGGCCACCGGCGCCCGGGCCCAGCTCGTCGCGGCGCGGGCGGCGGCCGGGGACGCGGCCAGGGCGGCGGGAGACGCGGCCAAGGTCGCTGGCGACAGGGTGCGTGAGGCGATTGCCGCCGCCGCGGACCACCTGCCCACCTCCGCGCCGGCCCCGCAGTCCCTGCTCAAGCGCCGCTGACCGGGCCCGGCCGGAATCCCCCGGGTGACGCATTCCCGGGGTAGAGTCCCTCGCGCGTGCCCCTGCCGCCCTCCTCGCTGAAACCCGATGCCACGCCCGCGCGTACCGGAGAGGACCCGGCGCGCGACTCCGTCGCCGACAGGTCCGACGAGGTGCTGATGGCGCGGTTCCGGGAGGGTGATTCCACGGCGTTCGACGCGCTCTTCCAGCGCTACGCCCGGCCCGTGCAGGGCTACCTCACGCGGCTGACGGGCAGCGCGTCCACGGCCGAGGACCTGGTCCAGCTCACCTTCCTGTCGCTGGTGCGCGCCCGGGGCCGCTTCCAGCCCGGCTCGCGCTTCAAGCCCTGGCTCTACGCCATCGCCACCAACGCGGCGCGCGACTCCCAGCGCCGGGGCCGGCGTCCGGAGGAGCTGACACCCGAGGGCGAGCTGCCCGCGAGCATCCCCGCCGACACCCCGGGCCCCCGGGACAGCGGGCTCGAGCAGGCCGTGCAGCGCGCCCTGGCCCAGCTGCCAGAGGGGCAGCGCGTCCCCATCCTCCTGCACCGCTTCGAGGGGATGAGCTTCGCGGAGGTCGCCGATGCGATGGGCCTCACCGAGAGCGCGGTGAAGGTCCGCGCCCACCGCGGCTATGAGCGCCTGCGCGAGCTGCTCGCCGCCCTGCATCAGGAGACCACGGAATGAAGCCGGAGTGCTCGCGGGTGATGGACTCGCTGGGAGGACCGCTGCCCGCGGAGCTGACGTCGCACGTGGCCACGTGTGAGGACTGCCGTGCCCTGCTGGGTGGCTTCGACGCGCTGGGCGGAATGCCGGCGGCCCCGCCCGCCACGGCCCCGGCTCCAAAGCTGGAGGCCGCGCACCAGCTCGCGCTGAAGGAATTGGCCGCGCACCCGAAGCCCACGCCCTGGTGGCGCGAGCTGCTGGTGCTGCTCGCCGTCTACGCAGTCGTATTGGGCGGGGGACTGGCCTGGCTCAGCCGGGATGGCGTCGTGGGCAACCAGGCCCCGCCGATGGTGGTGGCCGCGGTGGCGCTGCTCACGCTGGTGCTGGTGGGTGGAGGCGCCTTCCTGGCGCTGGCGCCCTCGCGGCGGCGGGTGCCGTGGGCGCTGGTGGCCCTGGCGGCGGTGGGCGTGGCGGCGGTGCAGGTGATGGGCGGCTCGGGGCTCCAGATACGGCCGCCCATGCGGGGCATGCTGGGGTGCATGGGCTCGGAGGTGGCGCTGTCCGTGCTGCCGCTGGCCGTCGCGCTCGTGCTGCTGTGCCGCTCCGCCTTCCAGCCCGTGCGCGCGCTGGCCGCGGGTCTGTCCGCCGCCGGGGTGAGCCTCCTCGTCCTCCACCTGCACTGCCCGGACGGGACGGTGCGCCACCTGATGTCCGCGCACGTCCTGCCGTGGCTGGTGCTGGCGGGCGTGGCGGTGCTCGTGCGCTCGCGCCTGCCCACGCGCAGCTACGCTCCCTGAGCGGGCCGTGTGGCCCTGGCGTCGAGGTGTCGCGCCGGCTCCGTGGCCGGGCAGGCGGGCGCGCGGTGTAACCCGGGTCCTCTCGGGGGCGTAACCAGGACATGACCTCCGCGCTCCTCGCCCTGCCGCTGGTGCTGCTCACCGCGGCGCCCGTCTCCCGCACGCCCGTCGTGGTGGAGCTGTACACCTCCGAGGGCTGCTCGAGCTGCCCGTCCGCCGACGCCGCCCTGTCGCGGCTCGCCCGGGCCCAGCCCGTGGAAGGCGTGGAGCTCATCCCCCTGGGCTTCCACGTGGACTACTGGGACGACCTCGGGTGGAAGGACCCCTACGCCTCGCCCGCCTTCAGCGCGCGCCAGCGGCGCTACGCGCTCAACGGGGACGACAACCGCGTCTACACGCCGCAGATGGTGGTGGATGGGGAGCGCAGCTTCGTGGGCGACGAGGCGAAGGCGCGCGAACAGGCCGCCTCCGTGGCGAAGCAGGCCAAGGTGCCCCTGCGCGTCGGCGCGCGCGTGGACGGGGACGCGGCGGTGCTCACCGTGCGGCTCGACGCGGCGCCCCCGGCGGGCACCGAGTTGTGGGCCGCGCTCACCGAGGACGGCCTGTCCAGCCGGGTGACGCGGGGTGAGAATGCCGGCCGCACGCTGGAGCACGCGGCGGTGGTGCGCGCCCAGGTGACGCTGCCCGCGCCGAAGGCGGACCCGGCCGGTGGCTTCGTGTCCGAGGTGCGCGTGCCGCTCGCCACTGGCTGGAAGCGCGAGTCCCTGCGCGCGGTGGCGGTACTCCAGGAGGCACGCGGGCCGGTGCGCGGCGCGGCGGCGGTGGCGCTTGCGCCGAAGTCGTGAGCCCGCGCGCAGCGCCCTGCCACCACGGGCGGCCGTCGCAGGCGATTCACGGGAAGGAGGGCGCGCCCGGGGTTGAAGCCGGACGCGCCCCGGTGTCACGGGTGCGGCGTGTACGGCCTCACAACTGCTTCAGCGCCTCCTGCGGGAAGGCGCGGGCATCCACCTTCGGGTACCACGCCTTCACCTTCCCGTCCGGGCCGATGATGACGCCCACCCGGCGCGCGTTCGGCGACTTCGCGTCGTCGCAGGCGCCATAGGCGAGCCCCAGCTTCCGGTCCGTGTCACTCAGCAGCGGGAAGTTGAACCCGAACTTCTCGGCGAACGCCTTGTTCTCCTCCAACGTGTCGAAGCTGACTCCCAGAATCACCGCGTTCTTCTCTTCGTACTGCGTCTTCTGGTCGCGGAACCCGCAACCCTGGGCCGTTCAACCCGGGGTGTCCGCCTTCGGGTAGAACCACAGCACCACGTTCTTCCCGTGGTAGTCCGCCAGCCGGTGCGTCCGGCCGGTGTGGTCCCGGACGGTGAAGTCCGGTGCCACGTCTCCTGGCTTGAGCATGCGAAGCCCCTCGCGCGGCGGTGCCGGAAGTCCCGCCACGCCGCTGTCCTCGTCCAGCCTCCGGCCCCGCGTACGTAGCATGGCCGACTGCTCCCCTGACGGGCGCGCGACCCACGGCCGGTACGGAGTGCCAGCAGCCCGACAACCCACTCACGGCACTTGAAGCGTCCGGGGACACCTGCTTAGTGGGAGCACCAATGAAAGGCGCTGTACCCATCCCCGACGCGGCGCAACGCCGCGCGCTCATGAGCCGGCTTCGCGCGGCGCTGAGCCGCCTGATTCACGACCTCCTCCAGGCCTCGAACCGGCTGCGGCTTCCGGGACCCTCGGTGCTGCCGGTGGCGGGCGCGGTGGTGGGGCTCTACAGCGGGCTGGCGGCGGGCATCTTCGCCAACCTCATCGGCCTGATGACCGGCATCACCTTCGGCGCCGCCGAGCTGACGCACACGCTGCGCCGGGGCCAGCTCAAGACGCTGGTGGAGGCGTTCTCCACGGCGCACTGGCACTTCGAGTACGCCATCATCGGCGCGCCGCTGGCACTGGGCGCGCTGGTGGTGGGCCACTTCATCCAGCCCGGCGGCCCTCGCGACGAGGTGAAGCGCCGGCTCAAGCTGCTGTCGCTGCTGACGCTGGGCGCGTTGTCGCTCTACTACCCGCTGGTGGCGCTGGCGGCGCTCAACAGCGTGTTCGGCCACTCGCACAACCTCCCCGAGACGCTGGCGGACCTGCCCTGGTGGCTCATGCTGCTGGCCCCCACGCTGGGCGGCATCACGGTGGGCCGGCTGCTGCGCGACAGGCCGGAGACGCACGGCCACGGCGTGCCGGAGGTGGTGCGCGCGGTGAAGAGCGGCGCCAACGTGGTGCCGGCGGACCGCGGGCTGCTGAAGCTGGTGGCCTCCGCGATAACGATTGGCAGCGGCGGCTCCGCCGGACGCGAGGGCCCCATCGTCTACGGCGGCGCGGCGTTCGCCTCCACCGTGGGCCGCGTGCTGGGCTTCAGCCGCAGGGAGCTGTCCATCCTCCTGGCCTGTGGCGCGGGCGCGGGCATCTCCGCGTCCTTCAATGCCCCCATCGCCGGCGCGGTGTTCGCGATGGAAATCATCCTGCGCGAGTTCGAGCTGCGCGTCTTCTCGCCCATCATCCTCGCCAGCGTGGCGGGCACCCTGGTGAGCCAGGGCGTGCTGGGCGAGGCGCCCATGCTCCGCCGCGTCCCGTATGAGCTGGTCAGCGGCGGCGAGGTGCTGGCGTACGCGGGGCTGGGCATCGGCTGCGGGCTGCTGGCCTTCACCTTCGTGCGGCTCCTGCACGGGGTGGAGCACTTCTTCCACGGACGCGGCGGGGGCCGGCTGTCGCCCTGGCTGTCCCGCAAGCCGCTGCACTTCCGCGCGGGCCTGGGCGGGCTGTGCGTGGGCCTGCTGGCCTTCGTCAGCCCCACGGTGTGGGGCAGCGGGCACGACTACATCAACCTGGCCGCCGTCGGCCGGCTGCCCTTCCTCTTCCTCGTCACCGCGTGCGTGCTGAAGCTGGTGGCCACCGCGCTCACCATCGGCTCGGGCGGCTCGGGCGGCACCTTCTTCCCCGCCGCCGTCATCGGCGCCATGGCGGGCGGCGCCTTCGGCACGCTGGTGCACTACTTCTTCCCCGCCAGCACCGGGCCCAGCGGCGCGTACGCCCTCGTCGGCATGGGCGGCGCGGTGGCGGCGCTCAACCGCGGCCCGCTCACCGGCATGATGATGCTGTACGAGCTGAGCGGGAACCACGACATCATCCTCCCGCTGATGGTGACGTGCACCATCGCCTCCGCCCTCTGCCACTACCTCATCGAGCGCAAGGCGCCGAAGGTGCAGAGCGACACGGACCTGCTGGAGGGCACGCCCGTGCGCACGGTGATGGCCCACCTGTCCCCCGTGCCCGCGGGCACGCCGCTGCGCCCACTGACCGATTTGCTGCTCACCTCCGAGGCGGGCGCGCTGCCGGTGCTGGACAACGCCGGGCAGGTCTACGGCACCGTGCAGGTGGAGCACCTGCGCGAGGTGTGGCGCGACGAGTCCATGTATCCCCTGCTGGTGGCCAGCGACCTGGCGCGCAAGCTGCCCCTGCTGACGCCCGACCAGGACCTGGCCCACGCACTGCGCATCATGGACCAGGAGGACGTGGACGCACTGCCCGTCACCACCCCGCCGGGCAGCCCCACCTGCGGGCTGCTCACCCGCGGCGCCGTGCGGCGGTTCCTCTCCGCCCAGCACACCCAGGCCCACTCGCACGGGGACGCCCCCGTCAGCCCCACCGAGGCGTCGCACTGAGTCAGGGTTTGGAGCCCCTCCCCTGACGGGGGGCGGTTTGTCAGGAACGGACAAGCCCGGGCATCCTTCGCGCCATGCCCGAGACCCGCCTCCCCGAGCTGCGCGCCGAGCTGTCCGCCACCCACCACGACGCCCGCATCCGCCGCATGGTGGAGCTGGGCCGCCGCGCGCCGACGGACCCGGACGCGAGCACCGCGCTGGAGGGGCTGGCCCGGGGAGACGCTTACGAGCGCCGGCTGGCCCTCGCCGCCCAGTTCACCCGGCGCGACGGCGCCCACGTGCTCCACGCCACCTCCGACGCGTCCGGCCGCATCCGCGCCCTCGCCTTCCGGCTGGTGCCCCTGGCCTGTGACGACGCCCAGGCGCTGGAGGCCCTGAAGATGGCCTACGCCATGCGCCGCGAGGGCTCCATCCTGAAAGGCCTCGTGCGGCAGGAGCGCCAGGGCGTCATCGACGTGTACCTCGACTGGCTCGCCGCCCGCGCGGGCGTGCCCGACTTCGCGGACGCGGTGCCCCTGGGGACGCCCGGCGCCATCCGCCGACACCTCGCCCGCGCGCTGGAGAAGCCGAGCCTCCGCTTCTGGAACCGGCTGGCGCGCTTCGCCCCCGACATCCTCGCGGAGGTGCTCGCCGCGCGCCTGCGGGCCGTGCCCGGTGAGCCCGACCCGGTGACGCGCTGGCAGCTGCGCTTCTACCTGCCCCGCATCGCCGACCAGGCGCCCGACGCCGCGCTGGAGCTGTTCGAGCTGCTGCTCTCCCGGCGAATCGACCCGGAGACCGCGGCCTGGAACTGGCTGGCGATGCACCGGCCCGAGGCCGCGCTGACGCTGCTCCAGCGCCACGCGCACGCCACCGCCTTCTGGAAGCTGTTCGCCCGCGCGGCCCCCCGCCTGAGCCCGGAGTCCCTGGCGTGGCTCGTCCACCGGGCCCCGGGCTCGCTGGGGGACGCGAAGACGCTGCTGCCCCTGCTCTCCGAGCCCGCGCGCCGCGCCGTCGTCGACGCGTGGTGCGCCAAGGTGGACGTGGAGCCCAGCTGGGGCACGGAGCTGCTGCGCGCCATCTCCGACACGCGGGTGCGCGAGCGCGTGTACTCGCGCTGGAGCGTCGCCTCGCGCGACAAGGACGGTGTCATCTCCCTGGGCGTGCTGAGCATCCTTCCCATCGACCTGCGCGAGCGCGAGGCGCGCCGGCACCTGCACGAGGTGGTGGCCCTGGGCACCCGCCCGCGGCAGCGCATGGAGTACGCGCGCCTGCTGCCCTGGGACGAGGCACAGTCCGTCCTCCAGTCCTACCTGGGCCACCCCGAGGGCAACACGCGCGGCGAGGCCCTGACGACGCTGCTGGCCATCCCCGGCCTGCGTCCCGACGAAACCGCCCTGGTGGACCGCGCCCTCCCCCTGGTGCTGGCACGGAAGAACGAGCAGGACCCGGTGCGCGCGGCGATGCTGGGCGCGCTCGTGAGATGGCCCCGCGACGTGTGGCGCCGCGAGCACACCGAGGCCGTGGGCCGCATGCTGCGCGACGCGCTCGACGCGGCGGACCTGTCCCACGGGACGGCGCAGCTCGCGGAGGCCCTGCTGCTGCGCGTCTTCGCGCGGGACGCCGCCTGGGGCGCGACGTGGCTGGCCACGCTCATCAAGGAGCGCGGCGTCCTCCACAACCCCCGGCTGGGTGAGCAGCTCAGCGACGACGAGGTGCGCACCGCCGCGCCCCAGCTCCTCGACATCGCGAAGGGCTGGGCGCAGCGCGAGCGCGGGGGCCCGCTGCTCCAGTTGGTGCAGAGCCTGGGCGAGCGCGTGGGCCTGGTGCCGGGCCTGGAGGACCTGCTCGTGGGCCTCCGCGACGAGACGCCCTGGAGATGGATGGCGCTGGGCATCAGCCAGTGGCTGTCCGAGCATGGCCGCGCGCGCTTCGAGGCGACGCTGGGCGCCACCGTGCGGCGCTGGTACGACCACGGCTGGCTGTCGGAAATCATCACCCTGGCCTCGTCTCAGGAGGACGGCGAGCCCCTGCACCCCGAGCTCGCCTCCGGCCTGGAGCGCGTGGCGCTGCGGCTGGGCACGGAGGCGCCCTCCGCGCTCACCGTGCTCTGGAAGAAGGACTGGCGCGCCTTCGACCGGCTGCTGCCCGCGCTGCTGAAGGCCGACGCCAGCGTCATCTGCTTCACCGTGGTGCACCACTACCTGCACCGCCGCCGGCAGGACCTGCTCACCCCCTACCTGGGCGCCCCCGTCATCCACGGCCGCTTCGCGACGGGGAAGACGGGCTGGCTGCTGTCCTTCGGCGACGGCTTCTTCCGGTGGACGGCGGAGCAGAGCGCCACCTACTCGCGCGCCGTGGGGCGGATGTTCGAGGACCGCGAGCGCGACACGCCCACGCTGCTGTGGGCCACCGCGCAGCTGGCGGCCCTCGACTGGGCGCCCATGGACGGACTGTGCGCGCTGGCCGACGACACGCGGCCGGCCGTGCAGGAGAAGGCCCTGCGCGTCATGGCGCGGTGCGACCAGGGCCAGGGCGTGCCCACGCTGCTGCGGTGCCTGGAGGACGCACGCGCCCGCATCGCCATCTACGGCCTGCGCCGGGCCTTCAAGGGCATGCCGCCCTCGCGCGTGCTGTCGCTGCTGGCCTCCGTGCCCCTGACCAAGGTCACCGTGGCCAAGGAGGTGGTGCGCCTGCTGGGCGAGCTGCGCGCGGACGCCGCCTACGAGCGGCTGCTGGAGCTGGACGGCCTGGCGCTGCACCGCGACGTGCGCATCGCCATGCTGCGCGCCCTGTGGGACCACCTGGACCGCGAGCCGACGTGGGACGTCTTCGCCCGCGCGGTGGACGGCACCGACTGGGTGATGGCCTCGCGCCTGGGCGACATCCCCGCGGACCGGCTCACCGTGGAGTCGGACCGGAAGCTGTCCGCGCTGCTCGGGCGCGTGCTGCGCCGGCCCGAGGCGGAGGCCCGCATCGACCTGCTCAACCGCGCGGCGTACCTCGCCGTGAAGGACGCCGAGCGCACCTTCCTGTCCGCCTGCGGCGCGCGGCTGGGCTCGCCGTATGACGACGAGGTGTCCGCCGCCATGCGCGCCATCCTCCACCGCTCCGACGAGCGGGATTTGGAGCGCCTGGAGGGCATGCTGGACGCGGTGGCACCGGACCGGCGCGCGCTGAGCGTGGCCCTGGGCCAGTTGCTGGCCCTGCCGGTGAAGTCCCGCGCCAGCTACATGCAGGCGGCGCTGGCGGCGGAGCAGGTCCTCTCGAAGGACGCGCGACTGGCGGCGCTGCGCGTGCGGTGCGCGGGCGCGGCCCTGGCCCCGGTGGAGTGGGCCGCGCGGGTGGCGCACATGGGCGAGGCGGGCCACCTGCACGCGGACGCGCTGGAGGCGTGCCGCGGCGTGGTGGGCGCGCTCCCCGCGGGCGAGCTGGAGGCCGTGGAGGCGCGGCTCACCGCGAGCCCGAGCGAGGAGGCGCGCCGGGTGGCCGTGTGGTGCCTGGTGCACGACGCGGCGCCCAAGCGGGGGTGGACGCCGGAGCGGCTGGCGCGGCTGGCCCGGCTCCAGGCGGATGCCTCTCCGCTGGTCTCCGGCGCCGCGCAGGCGGTGTTCCCGCCCCGGGAGATGGTGGCGAAGCCCGCCTGAGCGGGTGGAGGGCTACGCGCGGCCGATGCCGTAGTACGCGAAGCCCTCCTCCCTCACCTGCACCGGGTCGAAGATGTTGCGGCCGTCGAAGATGACGTGCCCCTTCATCAGGCTCTTGAGCTTGCGCAAATCGGGCCTGCGGAACTCGTTCCACTCGGTGACGAGGAAGAGGCCCTCCGCGCCTTCCGCCGCCGCGTAGCTCGACGGTGCGTACAGCACCCGGTTGCCGAAGTAGCGCTCCGCCACCTTCGCCGCCACCGGGTCATGCACCTGCACCCGGGCGCCCTTGCCCAGCAGGCCCTCGATGAGCTCCACGGCGGGGGCCTCGCGCATGTCGTCCGTCTTCGGCTTGAAGGCCAGGCCCCACACCCCGAAGGTCCGGTCCGCCAAGTCGCCGTAGTGCCGCAGCGCCTTGGCCAGCAGCGAGCGCTTCTGCCGCGCGTTGGTGCGCTCCACGGCGCGCAGCAAGTCCAGCTCCAGGCCGAACTCGCGCGCGGTAGCCACCAGCGCCTTCACGTCCTTGGGGAAGCAGGAGCCGCCGTAGCCGCAGCCCGGGTGGAGGAACGGGTAGCCGATGCGCCGGTCCGAGCCCAGGCCCTTGCGCACGTATTCCACGTCCGCGCCCACCTTCTCGCAGAGCGCGGCGACGTCGTTCATGAAGGAGATGCGCGTGGCCAGCATCGCGTTGGCGGCGTACTTCGTCAGCTCCGCCGAGCGCGTGTCCATGTAGAGGATGGGGTTCTCCGTGCGGACGAAGGGCCCGTAGAGCTGGCCCATCAGCTTGCGCGCCCGCTCGGACGTGGTGCCGATGACGACGCGGTCCGGCTTGAGGAAGTCCTCCAGCGCGGCGCCCTCCTTGAGGAACTCGGGGTTGGAGACGACGTCGAACTCCACGTCCGTCACCGCGCGGATGGTCTCCCGCACCTTGTCCGCGGTGCCCACCGGCACGGTGCTCTTGTCCACCACCACCGTGTACTGCTTCATCTCCCGGCCGATGCTCTCGGCGGCGGCGAGCACGTACTGGAGGTCGGCGTCACCGCTCTCCCCTTCCGGCGTGCCCACGGCGATGAAGACCACCTGCGCGGGCGCCACCGCCCTGGCCAGGTCGGTGGTGAAGTGGAGCCGGTTCGCGGCGGCGTTGCGGTGCAGCAGTTCCTCGAGCCCCGGCTCGTAGATGGGGACGCGTCCCTCCTGGAGGGCCTGGACCTTGCGCACGTCCACGTCCACGCAGGTGACCTCGTTGCCCGACTCGGCGAAGCACGTCCCCGCCACGAGCCCCACGTACCCCGTACCCACCACTGCAATCTTCATGGCTTCCCCCGTCCTTCCCAAGCAGCTCAGCGCTGCACGATGAACCCGTCCACGGGTGTCCCCGTGGCGGAGGCACGGCTGGCCTCCCGTGCGTACTCCTCCACGGCCAGGGCCCGGTGGGCCTCCGTGTGCTCGGCCAGCACCCGCGCCCGGGCCTTCGCTCCCAACGCGAGCCGGTCCGCCTCCGACAATTCCCGGAGGTGGCCGAGCACGTCCTTCGCCGTGCGCGCCAGGAGGATTTCCTCCCCGGGCACGAAGACGCTCTCCAGCCCGTTCCACACGTCGCTGATGATGGGCACCCCGCAGGCGGCGGCCTCGAAGAGGCGCACGCCAGGCGAGTACCCCGCCAGCACCCTGTCCGCGCGCGTGACGTACAGCGAGAAGCGCTGGGCGCGGTAGAAGTCCGCGTGCGCGGGCGGCGGCAGGTGCGCGACCCGCTCCACGTTGGAGGGCCACCGCACCACCGCCGGGTACTGCGGGCCGGCGACGACGAAGCGCCCCGCCTTCCACTGGAGCGCGGCGTCCAGCAGCAGCCGCGCAGCGTGGGCTGCCGGCCCGCGCTGTAGGTGCCCAGGTAACCCAGGTCCCAGTCGGGCGCGCGCGGGCACGGCAGGTACAGCTCCGGGTCCACGCCGCGGTAGAGCGGGCGCGCCGCGGGCGAGCCCAGCTCGCGCTCAAGTCGCCGCAGCATGGGGCCGCCGGTGAAGGACAGGTACAGCCGGTAGCCGGGGATGAGGTCCGGCGAGAGGTAGTCGAAGTCCCCGCGCGCCAGCTTCGCGAGCGTCACCGGCGTGTCGAGGTCATAGAAGGCCGGGATGCCCCGGGTGGTGGCCTGCACCCAGCGCCCCACCGCCACGCCGTGCGGGACGTAAGAACCCACCACCACGAGGTCCGCGTCGCGCACGTCCGCGGCGAAGCGGTCTCTCAGGTCCGCCACGTCGGCGTACAGCTCCGTGCGGCCCCAGGGCGGCCGGGGCAAATCCCTGTGGGCCGCGTACCAGGGCACGTCCCGCTCCAGGAAGAGGACGTCGTGCCCCCGGCGCACCAGCTCTCGCACGAGGCCGCGGTAGGTGGCGGCGTGCCCGTTGCCCCGGGACGACGTCATCGACAGGCCGAGGATGACGATGCGCATGCGCTGGGGCTCCATCACGCCACTCCTCCCACTGCCCGCGGTGGCGCCGCGCCGGTGTCGACGCCCAGCTCGCGGCAGATGCCCAACAGCTCGTCCACGCGGTGCGCGCAGGTGTGGCGCGCCAGCACGGTGCGCCGGCCATGGGAGGCCAGCTCGTGGCGCGCGCCCTCGTCCGCCAGCAGCATGCGCAGGTGGCGCTCCATCTCCGCCCCGTCGCGCGCGACGAGGAAGTCCCGGCCCGGGGTGAAGAGGCCCTCGGCGTCCTCCCACGGAGCGCTCACCAGGGGGATGCCGCACGCGAGCGCCTCGAAGACGCGGATGGTGGGGATGCCCGGCAGCACGGAGGCATACGGCCCGCGCGGCACGTGCACCGTCAGGCGCGCACGGGCGAAGGCCCACGGGGCTTCATGGTTGGGCAGCCAGCCGCCGTACTGGATGCCCGCGTCGGCCAGCGCGCGCTTCGCCGCGTCGGGGTAGCGCACGCCGTGGACGCGGGCCTTCAGTCCGAGCGACTTCACCGGGCCGAGCAGGAATGCATGCAGCTCCGCGGTGCGCTCGTCGTCGCCCCAGTTGCCCACCCAGACGAGGTCCTCTTCCCGCGGCACCGAGGGCAGCGGCCGGAAGACGCGCGTGTCGGCGGCCTCGTGCCACGTCCAGGCACGGCGGGCCCAGCCACGGGCCAGGTAGAGCCGGCGGATGACGTCGCCGAAGGCCAGCACCCCGTCGTAGTGCGACAGGTCATACCCGGCCAGCTTCTCGGGTGAGGTGACGCTGTGGTGGTCCGTGTCGTGGAAGAGCAGCCGGAAGCGGCCGCCCCGGGCGCGCTGCTCGCCCACGCGCTGCACCAGCTCCGGAGGGCTCCACTCGTGGACCAGCACCACGTCCGCGCCGTCCAGCGCGAGGTCCAGGTCCAGCGTGCCCGCGTCGTACCGGTGCGGCCGCACGCGCGGGTAGATGACGCGGACCGCATCGAGCGCCTCCTGCCCCCGGGGCTCGGCCAGGAGGTGCTGGAGGCTCCACGCATCCTTCGGCTCCCAGACGCGCACCTCGTGGCCGCGCTCGGCCAGCTCGGTGACGAGGCCGCGAAGGAAGTGCGCGTTGCCGTGGTTCCAGTCGGACAGCAGGGAGTGACAGAAGAGGACGACTCTCATGGCGAGGGGCTCTCAGGAAAAAGAGGCCGAGCACCGCCGGCCACCGTCACCGGCCGGAAGGGGCGGCCCGCGAGCAGCTCTTCCAGCCAGCCCCGCAATCGGGTGAGGCCCTCGCGCACGCTCACCCGCGGCACCCAGCCGGTGGCGGCCTGGAACTTCCGCGTGTCGGACACGTAGTAGCGCTGGTCTCCACCGCGCCAGTCCTCGTGACGCACGTCGGGCCGGTGACCCACCAGCTCCTCGAGAAGCTCCAGCAACTCCAGCAGGCTCACCGTCCGCGTGGGACCGCCGCCAATGTTGAAGGCCTGGCCGGAGACGGTGTCCAGCTTCGCCAGGGCGAGCTGGAAGGCGCGCACCAGGTCCTCGATGAAGAGGAGGTCGCGCACCTGCATGCCGTCGCCGTAGAAGGTCAGCGGCTGGCCCTTCAGCGCGCGGAGGAGGAAGTGGGCCACCCACCCCTGGTCCTCGGTGCCGAACTGGCGCGGGCCGTAGACGCAGCCCATGCGGAACACCGTGGCGCGCAGGCCGTAGCTGCGTGCCCAGTCCAGCACGTACTGGTCCGCCGTGCCCTTGGAGCAGCCGTAGGGACTCTCGAAGTCCAGCGTGCGGCGCTCGCTGATGCCCTGGGCGCGAATGTCCGGGTCCACCGGCTCGTAGCGCCGCGCTCCGGCCACGAAGCGCAGACCGGGCAGGCTGCCATACACCTTGTTCGTGGACGTGAAGAGCAGCGGCGCCGGCGTGTCCATGGCACGCAGCGCCTCCAGCACGTTGAGGGTGCCGCGCGCGTTGACCTCGAAGTCGTGCGTGGGTGCGTCCAGGCTGGTGGTGACGGCCACCTGCGCACCGAGGTGGAAGACCTCGCCCGCGTGGCGCACGGCGCCGCGCACCGAGGCGGCGTCGCGGAGGTCGGCCACCTCCACGTCCAGCCGCGCTCCGTGACGCTCCTTCAGCCAGCGCAGGTTCCTCTCCACGCCCGGCCGGCTGAGGTTGTCGTAGACGAGGACGCGGCGGCCCTCCTCCAGGTACGCGTCGGCGACGTTGCAGCCGATGAAGCCCGCACCGCCGAAGATGACCACCTGCCGCTCCGGGTGTACGCCGCGCGACTGGCCGAGCCGCCGGAAGCCCTCCGCCAGTCCCGCGAGGCCGCACTCCGCCCACAGACGGTAGAGGAGCTTCGGGCTCCCGTCGGCGCGCTTCAGGCCCAGGTACCCATCCCGCTCGTCGGTACACTCCTCGGGCACGTCCTCCACCGAGCCCGCGTCGCACAGGCCCTCCCAGTACATGCGCGGCACCGGCGCCGCGGCCGCGTCGAGAAACTCCGCCACCTGCCGCCGCTCGCCGTGGCGCCACGTGGAGTAGCCCGCGGCTGTAATCCACACCTCCGCGCGCGAGCCGCGCCGCGCGAGCACGTCCTCCACCGGCTCCAGCCACGCGCGCCAGCCCGTCCACGGCGAGTCATGCGTGTCCGGCCAGCCGTGCACGCCCACGGCGTCGAGCGCGTCCGGGCCCAGCCGCTCCAGCAGCCCGTCCAGCCACGGCGGGTCCACGGGGCTCATGCCGCCCAGCACCACGCGCTTGCCGGCCGCGTGCGCGCGCTTCGCGCCCTCGGCCACCATGGCCGTGAAGGTCTCCCACGCCGGGTCCAGCCTCCAGTCATAGGAGGCCAGGCTGTGCGGCTCGTCCCACAGCTCCACCCACTCCACGAAGCGCCCGTGCTCGGAGAGGAACCGCTCCACGAAGTCACCGAAGGCCCGCGGCTCCCGGGGCGGCGCGCTCTCCCGGCCTCCGCCCACCAGCCCCGCGGGAGTGCCCACCAGACAGGGCAGCACGCACACGTCCTGGGACAGCCGCCGCATCAGCCAGCGGTACCAGACGGCGCCTTCCGGAGTGACAGCCTGGGCCCAGGACACCCGCGTGCGCAGCTCGCGCACGCCCAGCACCTCGAGGTCCGCCAGCGCCGTCTCCACCGAGGCGTGGTCTCCCGGCGTGAAGTCCCGCACCAGCCCCACTCGCGAGGTGCGAAGCCCCGCGCCGCTCCGAATCCTGTTCCGTGTCATCCGGTGAGCCCCCGTGCCTCGTCCTCGACGTGGGACAGGAGGCAGGCGAGCACGCGAACGCGGTGTCCCCGCTCGATGGGCGGGTCCGCCCGGTATGAGCCGATGACGCCGGCTCCGCCCGTGATGAGAATCTGCCTGCGCTTCATGGCCCGCCCCCCGCCGACACCGTCAGAACCTTCGGAGGCCGCCCCCCAGATGCCTCGTACCCGGGTCGCAGACCGGACGGGTGACCGAGCCCCCCGGGCTCGCGTGGGCAACGTAGGTCGCGGCAAATCGGGCGGGGAGTGCCATGCCGCGTCACCGTCCTGCCCGCGCATCCGGTCGGAGCCACGTGGCGCCCTGGGAGGAAGGCTCGCGTGCACGCGCGGCGACCACCAGGCGACACCCGCGTCGTACCGGGGCCCGCATGGGACCCGACACGCGCCCCCGACCCGGGAACGAGCCAGCACATGCCGGCGTGCCGCAGGCCCCATGCGGAAGGCGAAGCCGCCTGTTAGCGCTTCATCTCCGAAATCCAGCGACGCAGCAGTGCCACCCCGTCCGCGTCCACCTTCTCGGTGCCGAGCAGCGGCATGCTCCACCCGGCCTCACGCTTCGAGATGCGCTGAATCATCTTGCTGTCGTCCGGCCGTCCCGGCTCGAAGTCGTCGTCCTTCCCGGAGCGCCAGGCCGGCGTCTCCTCGAGAGCGCCCAGCCGGTCCACGCGGAGGCGGAAGTCCAGCGAGTTCCTGGGCTCGTAGCAGCGCGGGCCGTCACTCTCGGGACGCTGCTGGTTGTGGCAGTGGCCGCAGTTGGCGTGCAGATAGCCCAGCGACGCGCGCTCCACGTCGTTGCCGGGCACCGTGAAGCGGCCCTCGGGAGGCTCCGTCAGCGTGCCGCTCGCGACGAGGTCCTCCAGGTCCAGCGAGTCCGCGGGCGCGTCGTACGACAACTGGATGGCGGAGAACCCCAGCACCCGGCTCGGCGTGCCGCCGTGGCAGCCGAAGCAGTCGGACGCGGAGGGCACGTCGTGCGGCGTGCCCAACGCATCGCGCTGTCCCGCGGGAGTGGCCACCGCGTCGCTCCCGTCCGGCAGCCACACGTAGGCCACCGCGCGCCAGTCCTCGGGGCGCGGCCCGGCCTTCTCCAGGAGCCGCGTCTCCACGCGCACGCCGTCCCGGGTGAACTCCTTCCACAGCCGCGTCCCCTCGGGGAACTGCCAGTGGTCCATGTCGCGCGTGTCGATTCGCGTCCCGGCGGGAAGGCGAATCCACCGGCGCTTCGTCGCACCGTCACTCCAGAGCGGGAACTGGGGTGTGAAGGCCCTCACGTCCGCGCCGGGCACCGTCATCGAGCCGTCCGCGAACAGGCCGGTGCCCGACAGCCGCTCGGGCAGGGCCGCCGAGGCCGCGTCTACCGGCGCGCACTCCGTGAAGTCGGAGCAGGACACCTGGGCGACGGCGGCCAGCACGGCGAGCCAGGGGGCGCGGCGGACGAAGGGGTGCATGCGGTGCTCCTCGCGACGGCCTCCAGCACGGAGGCCGACTGGCACCTGCAACACCCGTCCGCGCGAGGGGTGTTACTCCGCCAGGGCGCGCGCGGAAGATGTGTTTGAGGACCAAGGGTTCCAGGGCCGGGAGCGGCTGGAGTGGCGGTCCGCGTCGGGCCCGGGTGTGCCCCTCCCCAACATTCACAACAGAGCGTTCTGGCCGGGAAGAAGCCGCCCGGTCATGCTGCGGGCCCGGGAGGTGCTCCATGGACATTCTCCGCGCGGGCCCCGCCGAGCACCCGCTGCTTCGCAACCTGTACCCGCTCTACCTGCATGACCTGAGCGAGTTCGGCGTGGAGTACCGGCTGGACGAACAGGGCCTCTGGCAACCGGACTTCCTGCCCACGTGGCTGAGCCGCTCGCCCGACGTCCACCCGCTGCTGCTGCGCCACGAGGAGCGCACGGTGGGCTTTGCCTTCGTGGGCGAGACGCCCTTTCCGTACATGACGCCAGGGCGCGACTTCCGGATGAGCGAGTTCTTCATCCTCCGGGGCGAGCGGCGGCGGGGACTCGGCCGGCTCGCCGCCCGCGCCGTCTTCGACCGCTTCCGCGGTGTGTGGGAGGTCTCCCAGCTCCCCGGCAACCGCTCCGCCACCGCCTTCTGGCGCAGCGTCATCGCCGAGTACACCGGCGGCGCCTTCGAGGACACGCGGGTGGACGGCTCGCCGGCCCAGGTCTTCGACAGCCGACGCGCGCCTGCCCGCGCTCAGGGCCGGTAGTCGCGCTCCCGCGCGTTCACCACCACCCCCCCGTGTGGTGCTGAACGCGGAGAGTGCCGGGCAACGGATGCGGCCGTGCGGCATGCGTCCAGGAGGCGACCGTCCCCGCCACCCTGCCCCGCGGAACGACTACCCACGCTCGCGCCCGCGCGGAACCTTGGCGCGCATGAATGACTTCAAGGGCAGGCGAGCGGTCGTCCTCGGGGGCTCGGGGTTCCTCGGCTCCCATCTCTGTGAGCGGCTCCTGCGCGACGGGGCCAGCGAGGTCATCAGCCTCGACAACCTCGTCACCGGCAACGAGCGCAACCTCGTGGACGTGGCCCCACTGGGAAACCTGCGCGTGGTGGTGCACGACGTCACCGAGCCCCTGCACCTGGACGGCCCGGTGGACTGCGTCTTCAACCTCGCGTCGCCCGCCTCGCCCAGCGACTTCGCGCAGCTCCCCATTGAAACGCTGCGGGTGGGCTCCGTCGGCACGGAGAACGGCCTGCGGCTGGCCCGCGAGAAGGGAGCCGTGTTCCTCCAGGCCTCCACCTCCGAAATCTACGGCGACCCGCTCGTCCACCCGCAGCGGGAGGACTACTGGGGCAACGTGAATCCCGTGGGCCCGCGCTCCGCGTACGACGAGGCCAAGCGCTACGGCGAGGCGCTCGTCACGGCGTATGCGCGCATGCACGGCCTGCGGACGCGCATCGCACGCATCTTCAACACGTACGGCCCGAAGATGCGGCTGGAGGACGGCCGCCTGGTGCCCGCCTTCGTGGCCCAGGCGCTGCGCGGCGAGGACTTCACCGTCTTCGGTGACGGCACGCAGACGCGCTCGTTCTGCTACGTGAAGGACCTCATCGACGGACTGGTGCGCCTGGCACTCTCGGACGTCACCGAGCCGGTGAACCTGGGCAACCCGCGCGAGCTGTCCATCCTGCGGGTCGCCGAGGCCGTGAGGAACGTGCATGGCGGCGACGGGCGCATCGCATTCAAGCCCCTGCCCCGGGACGACCCCCGGCAGCGCAAGCCCGACATCAGCCGCGCGCGGACGCTGCTGGGCTGGGAGCCGCGGGTGTCGCTGGAAGAGGGACTGGTGGAGACCTTCGCCTGGTTCCGGAAGGTGATGGCGCCCCGTGCACCGGTGCCGCGCGCGGACGCCACGCGCCCGCCGTCGCGCCACGAAGAGCGGGAACGCCGCGGCTGAGAGACTCGCGCCTTCCGTCCATCCACTACAGCGCCGGGGGCACAGGCGCGGACGTCAGAGCCACTTCATCCACTCGCGCAGGACGCCTTGCAGCGCGGCGCCCCGGGCCTGGATGTCCTTCGCGTCATTGAACGTCACGAGGCAGCGGTCCTTCGCGAGCCACTCCAGCAGGCCGGCCGGGTCGTCGACCTTCACGCCCGTCTTCGCGGTGTCCTTCGTCTTCGCGCCCGTGTGGAGGATGAGGCGGATGCGGTCCGGGGTGCGCAGGTTGAAGGTCGCGAAGTGCTCCGTCGTGTAGAAGCTCGGCGCGTTCCACTTGAGGCCCTCGCGAATCTCGGGGCTGACGGCGAGGATGAGCCGCCGCACGGCCTCGAGTTCCTTCTTCAGCGGATGCTCCAAATCACGCAGGAACGTGATGACCGCGGGGTCCGTCTGGGAACCCCCCGAGCCCTCCGCTTCTCCTTCGCGAGGCTTTCGACTGGCGGGCGTCTTCGCCTTCGGTTTGCTCGGCATCCGGGGTTCCTCGTCAGCGTGTTGCCTTCCCGTCCAGACCCTACCGTTCCATCGGTACGTCCCGCATCTCCGGCTTGACGGCGCGGCACCCGTACGCACGAATGGGCGCCCCGCGATGCCGCCTCCCGCCCGACTCCTCCGCTCGTCGTCCCGAGCGCTCCTCATCGGGGTGCTGGTCGTGGTGTTCCTCGCGCCGCTGGTGGTGATGTTCACCGGCTCACTGCGCCCTCCGGGCCTGCCGCCTCCGCGTGGAGTGGAGTTGATACCGCAGGGCGCCGGGCTGGCCGCGTACGCCGCCACCTTCACCCTGGTGCCTTTCGGCCGCGCGCTCCTCAACTCCGTGCTGATTGCGGCCTTCATGGTGCCGCTGAGCGTCATCACCGCCTCCTGGGCGGGACTGGCCCTGGCGCAGTCCAACGGGTGGCGCTGGCGGACGCTGGCCGGCACGGTGCTGCTGCTGGAGATGGTGCCCGGCACCGCCGTGTGGCTGGCACGCTTCGCCGTCTTCAAGGTGCTCGGCCTCACCGGGACGCCCGTGCCGCTGGTGGCCCCGGCGCTGATGGGCGGCAGTCCCCTCTTCGTGCTCCTCTACGCGGTGGCCTTCCGGCGCCTGCCCCCGGAGCTGTTCGAGGCCGCGCGACTCGAAGGCGCTGGCCCCGTGCGACTGTGGCGCTCCATCGCCCTGCCGCTGGTGCGGCCCACCACCGCCTCGGTGGCGCTGCTGGCCTTCGCGCTGTCATGGCGCAACTTCATCGACCCGCTGCTGTACCTCAGTGGGGAGGACGCGCTCACCGCGCCCCTCGCCCTGCACGCGCTGGAGCTGCTCGGCTCCACGCAGTGGCCCGTGCTGCTCGCCGGTGCCGTGGTCGTCACGCTGCCCGCCGTCCTCGCCTTCCTGGGCGCGCAGCGCATGTTCCTTGGCGAGGAGAGGGGAAGCGGATGGCTCGGACGATGAGGTGGACCGCGGCGCTCGCGCTGGCGGGCTTGACGTGGCTGAGCGGCTGCAAGCGCGAGGAACCGACGACGAAGGCCCCGGAGGCCGTGGACGCGAGCGCCCCCGCCGCGCCAACCACCGAGGTGACGCTCCAGCTCTTCGGGGACCCGGCCGAAGTCGCGGGCTACCGCCAGCTCATCACCGCCTTCGAGGCGAAGAACCCGGACGTGAAGGTGCGCCTGGTCCCCATCGGCAAGCAGAAGGACCACATGGCGAAGCTCACCACCGCCTTCTCCGGTGGCACCCCGCCCGACCTCTTCCTCCTCAACTACCGGCGCTTCGGCCAGTTCGCCGCCAAGGACGTGCTGGAGCCGCTGGGCCCCCGCATGCAGAAGAGCACCGTCCTCAAGGAGCAGGACTTCTACCCGCAGGCGATGGAGGCCTTCCGCCAAGAGGGCACGCTGGAGTGCATCCCGCAGAACGTCTCCAGCCTCGTCGTCTACTGGAACCGCGGCCTCTTCAAGAAGCTGGGCGTGCCACCACCGACGCCGGATTGGAACTGGGACGACTTCCGCAAGGCCGCGCAGGCCCTCACCCGCGACGAGGACGGTGACGGGCGCACCGACCTCCACGGGCTGGCCTTCGACCCGAACCTGTCCCGCCTGGCGCCGTTCATCTGGCAGGCGGGCGGCGAGCTGGTGAATGACGTGAATGACCCGCGACAGCTGGAGCTGCTCACCCCGCCCGCGCAGGAGGCGCTGCGCTACGTCCTGCGCCTGCAGCGCGTCTTCAAGGTGACGCCCACGCTGGAGGAGGCGAAGTCGGAGAACGCCGAGGCGCGCTTCGCGGCAGGGCGGCTGGGCATGCACCTCAACAGCCGCCGGCTGGTGCCCACGCTGCGCGAGGTGCCAGCGTTGGACTGGGACGTGGCGCCGCTGCCCCGGCACAAGCAGAAGGCCACCGTGCTGCACTCGGACGGCTTCTGCATGTCGCGCGCGTCGAAGGTGAAGGACGCCGCCTTCCGCTTCGTGGAGTTCGCCCTGGGCCCGACGGGCGCGGAGCTGCTGGCGAGCAGCGGACGCACCGTGCCGTCGCTGCGGGCCGTGGCGGAAGGGCCCGCGTTCCTGGACCCGAACCAGCGTCCCGCCTCGGCCCGCGTCTTCCTGGACTCCATCCCCATCATCCGCCGGCTGCCCAACGTGCCGGTGTGGAACGAGGTGGAGACGCGCGCGGACGTCATCGTCGAGGAGTGGTTCTACACGGTGCCGCCCGGGGGCACGAAGCTGACGCAGGCGGACTCCACCACCGTGCGGCCCGGGCAGGAGGCCGGTGGCTCCATGAAGCGGCTGCTGCGCCAGCGCGACGAGGTGAACACGCTCGGCCAGGAGGTGAATGAGGCCGTGCAGGGCATCCTCGACTCGGCGCCGAGGCCGGACGCCGGAGCCCCATGAAGGGACGTCCCCCTCGCGGGAGGGAAGCGATGCTCTGGCTGGCGGCGCCGTTCCTCGCGGCGGCGGCGCTGCTGGTGGGCGTGCCCGCGCTGCTCTCGCTGGGCTTCGCCTTCACCGAGTACGACGCGCTGAGCGCCCCGCGCTTCGTGGGCGTGGCGCACTTCGCGCGCATGTGGAACGACCCGCTCTTCTGGACGGCGCTGGGCAACTCGCTGCTCTTCGCCGGACTGGCGGTGCCCCTGCGCCTCGCGGTGGCACTGGGACTGGCGCTGCTGCTGCACCGGGGCGGCCGGCTGGCACGGGCGGCGGTGTTCCTTCCCACGGTGGTGCCGGACATCGCCTATGCGCTGCTGTGGCTGTGGCTGCTCAACCCGCTGTACGGCCCGCTGGCGCTGGCGCTGAAGGCGGCCGGCGTGACGGGCGGCGGGTGGCTGCTCACGCCCTGGGGCGCGCGCGGGGCGCTGGTGGCGCTCACCGTCTTCCAGCTCGGAGAGGTGTTCGTGGTGCTGCTGGCCGCGCGGCGCGAGCTGCCGGAGGAGCTGTATGAGTTGTGCGAGCTGGAGGGCGGCAGCGCGCTCACCGTCTTCCGCAGGGTGACGCTGCCGCTGATGGCGCCCACGCTGGTGCTGCTCGCCGCGCGCGACGTGGTGGTGAGCCTGCAGACGACCTTCGTCCCGGCGCTCGTCATCACCCAGGGCGGGCCGCGCTACGCGACCACCTTCCTGCCGCTCTACATCTACGAGAACGGCTTCGAGTACCTGCGCATCGGGTACGCGTCCGCGATGACGTGGGTGATGTTCCTCGTCACCGCGGCGATGGTGGCCGCGCAGCTCTGGGTGCTGCGCGAGTGGCGGGCCTCCACCACTCGCCAGGCCTGAGGCCCTACTTCGTCCCGGCGTCCGGCGCCGCCGAAGGCTTGCGCAGGGGGCACGACACAATCGCTCCATTCGGGTCGATGGCGTCGCTGCCGGTCTCCACCTTCAGAATCTTCCGTCCCTCGCCGATGACGAACGTGAACCGCTTGGGCACGGAGAGCAGCGGCATCTTCACGTCATACGCCGCCACGACTTCTCCTTTCGGGTCGGGAATGAAGGGGAACGGTGCTTTCAGCTCGGCCTTGAAGCGCGCGAGCGTCTCCGCGTCATCCATGCTGACGGCCAGGACCTGGCCGTGGAGCTTCTCGATGTCCGAGTACCTGTCCCGGTACGCCGAGAGCTCGCGGGTTCAACCACCTGTGAAGGCTTTGGGGAAGAAGGCCACGATGACGGGCCCCTGCTTCACCATCTCCGACAGGGTGTACACGTTGCCGGCCGTGTCCTTCACGGTGAAGTCCGGCGCCGTGTCACCCGCCTGCGGAATGGCCCCACTGAAGAGGCCCGCGACGAGCACTGGAATGAGCATGCGGAGAGTCTACTTCGCTTCGGCCAGGCGTGCCCACACCGCCGCGGCGGCCTCGCGGGCCTGCTCCGCCACCACCGTGGGATTCACCGACAGCGGCCGGCGCGCCCACATGCGCCAGACGCCGTCCACCATGACGGCCTCCACGTGGCGGCTGCCCAGGCCGAACACCACGTGCCACGCCAGGTTCTCCGCGGTGAGCGGCGTGGCCGGCAGGTAGTCGAGGATGAGCAGGTCCGCCAGCGCGCCCTCGCGCATGGGGCCCACGGGCGTCTCGAAGAGCTGTGACACCAGCCGGTGGCCGTTGGCGAGGTAGCGCAGCACGTCGATGGGCTGCCCCGCCTCGCGCGAGCGCAGGTACGCCGCCTGCGCCTCCGCGAAGAGGTCCGCGGACACGGCGTCCACGCCGAGCGTGGCGCGGTGACCGAACTTCAGCGCGGGCGCGTAGCCCACTTCCAACCCCTGGTTGGAGCGGGGCGTGTGGACAATCCACGCGCCGGTGGCAATCACCTGCGCCAGGTCCGCCCACTCCAGGTGGCCCACGTGCGCCAATTGGCTCTTGGGTGACAGGAGGCCCGCCTCCAGCAGCCGCGCCACGGGCGAGGCGCCGTAGCGCTCCGTGGAGAGGCGCTCGTCCAGAGGGTCCTCGGCGAGCGGCAGGTGCAGCCCGGCGTTGCCCAGCGTCTTCAGCGCCTCGGCGAGCCCTTGCAGGCCGTCCGGCCCCAGCGTGAAGCAGGGCCCCGCGCCCACCTGCCCGCGGAAGCGGCCCTTGGCCTTCTTCGCGAAGGAGACCGTCTCCTCCAGGCCCTCCTCGCGGACCACCGCGCCCAGGCGGTCCGACACCGCGTAGGACAACACGCCACGCACGCCCACCTCGTGGAGCCCGCGCGCCAGCCGCACCAGCGAGCCCGACACGGCCCTGGGCGAGGAGTGCAAGTCACAGACGGTGGTGGTGCCGCACTGGAGGGCCTCCAGCCCGCCCGCGGTACCGGCCACCTGCACCGCGTCCAGGTCGAGCGCGCTCTCGTAGGGCCAGAGCACCTTCTCGAGGAGGTCCTGGTACGTCTCCACCGTGGGGTGCGGCATGCCGCGGCCGAGCACCGCGTGCAGGCGGTGGTGCGCGCTGACGAGCCCCGGGAAGACGAGCTTGCCGGAGAGGGCGACGACTTCGTCATCAGGAGCGGGCGTGAGGTCCGGTCCGCGAGCGACGATGCGCTCTCCTTCGATTCTCAAGTCCACGCGCTCCACGTGCGCGGGTTCCAGCTCGACGACGTAACCACCCTTGAGGACGGTGCCCAACATCCCTCCGGACGCAGCGTGTGCGTGTCAGGGGCCCTCCTCCCGTGGGCCATGAATCGGTTCCCGACGTTAGCACTCCCGTCCGATTGCGCGAGCCAGCAGGTAGAGCACCCACACCTCACGTAATGGCGCCAACACTGTGCGCAGCCAGTAGGAGGAGGCTCGGCCGGTGGTGTGTCTCCGGGTCGATGCCCCCCCGGGACACGTGATGCTTCGGCAGCTGGAGGAAGCAGGTGGACCCCGGATGGCGAGAACGGCCACATGGCGGTCGCCAGCTCGACGAGCATGGGGCCGCCCACCCCCCAGGTGATTCGCCGGGCGTGCCCGACGGCACACAACCTCCCAGGGTGGGCTTCCGTCGGGGGCGGCGCAAGTTTCCACGAGAAGTGCCGTGCGGGAAGGTCGTGAAGGCCGGGCGAGCGACCACAGCGCGTGACAGGAGCAGGACGCGGGTGGGTTCCTACACATAGACTGACGCCACCTTGGAGCCGGAGCAGAACCCCTACTGGATGGGCCGCTACCGACTGTCCGCGCGCATCGCGACAGGCGGCATGGCGGAGGTGTACCTCGGGCGGCGCATCGACGAGGACGGGACGCGCGGGCCGGCGGTCGCGGTGAAGCGGCTGATGCCGCACCTGGCCTCGGACCGGCGCGTCGTGCAGATGTTCCTCAACGAGGCGCGCATCACCGCGCAGGTGCACCACCCCAACGTCGTCACCATCCTGGAGCTGGGGATGGAGGGCACCGAGCCCTTCATCGCCATGGAGTTGCTGGAGGGGCGCTCGTTCGCGGAGCTGCGCCAGGAGGCCGCGGAGCACGGCCAGCGCGTGCCGCTGGGAATCACGTTGCGCGTGCTGGTGGATGCGTGCCGCGGGCTGGACGCCGCACACCGCGTCGTGGACGAGGGGGGCCGGCCGCTGCGCATCGTCCACCGCGACTTCACGCCGGACAACATCCACGTGGGCGTCAATGGCGCGGTGAAGGTCATCGACTTCGGCATCGCCAAGGCGGACGCGCTCGGCAGTGGCACGGAGCCCGGCGTGCTGAAGGGGAAGTTCTTCTACATGTCGCCGGAGATGATCGCCGGCAAGCAGGTGGACCACCGCGCGGACCTGTTCGCCGCGGGCGTCATGCTCTACGAGCAGCTCTGCGGCCGGCGCCCCTTCACGGGCCTGACGGCGGAGGAGGTGCTGGGACGCATCGCGGAAGGGCGCCCGAAGCCGCCCACCGCCTTCGACCCGTCCGTGCCGGCGGCGCTGGAGTTGGTGTGCCTCACCGCGCTGGCGAGGGACCCGGCCGCGCGCTTCGACAGCCTCGAGTCCTTCATCGACGCGATGGAGGCCATCGGCGGCGCGGCGGAGGTGGCCACGCACGAGCAGCTCGCCGCGTACGTGGACACCCTCTTCCCGCCCGACAGCGACTCGAAGCGGCAGGCCCTGCGCCGTGCCCGGCTCGCCGACCCGTCACATGGCGGCACGCCTCCGGGCCACATCCGCCCGCGGGCCTGGACGGAAGGCGCGGCGCTTCCAACCGCCCCCGAGCAGGGAGCGCCCGCGGATGGGGCGGGTGTCTCCGGAGTGCCTGGAGTACAGGGCCGGGCGGGTGAACCGGCGCGGCAGCAGCAGCAGGGCACGCCGGGCCCACAGGCCGCCGCGACCTCCAACGCGCCGCCGACTGGCGCGGCGCGCGCGGCGCCCGATTCCCATGTGACGAAGGGAGCCTCCACCGGACGGAAGCCCTCACGGTGGGGCGCCATCCTCGCGGCGGTGCTGGTGCTGGGCGCGCTCGGCGGCGGAGCGGCGTGGTACCGCATGCGCCCGACGCTGGCTCCGGCCGAGCGGCTGGCGAAGGCCGAGGCCGCGCCCACCGCCGAGGCGAAGGTGTCCGCGCTGGAGGGACTGGGCGCGGACGCGCGCGCGACGTCCGCGGAGCTGGCCCGGGCCGGCGCCGTGCTGATTGCAGCGGGAGCCCCCGCGAAGGCGCTGGAGCTGGCGGATGCCTACACCGCCCGCTTCCCGAAAGACGTGGAGGCGCACCTGCTCGAAGCGCGCGCCGCCACGGAGCTGCTCCTGGGCAAGCGGGCCGAGCGGGCCATCGACAATGCCTCCGCGCTGGCGCCGAAGGACCTCCGGCCCCTGCTCGCGCTGGCGGAGCTGCGCGAGCGCCAGGGTGACGTACCGGGCGCCCTGGCCGCGCTGGCGAAGGCCTACGCGCTGAAGCCGCGCTCCGCCGAGGTGACGCCGCGCTACGGGCGCCTCCTCTCCCAGAGTGGACGGCTGGACGAGGCCGCCACCGTGCTGGCCGCGTGGACGCGGGAGAATGACGACGACGCGCGGTGCCTCGCGGAGCTGGGCTTCGTGCGCTTCCGCCAGCAGCGCGTGGACGAGGCCGCCAGCCTCCTCAAGCGCGCCATTCGCAAGGACGCGCGGCTGTCCCTGGCGCACTACTACCTGGGCGCCGTCCTCTTCCGTCAGGGAGATACGTCGGGCGCCGAGCGCGCCTACCAGGAGGCGGACAAGCTCGCCCCGGAGGACCCGCGTGCCCTCACCGCCCGCTGCCAGCTCCACGCCCACACCGGCAACGCGGCCGCGGTGGACGAGGTGAAGCGCGCACTGGCGGAGCGCTTCCCGGACCGCGCGAGCGTCCTCGCGACGGAGTGTTCGACGGGGAAGTGAAACCGCGCCGCCGCGCGCAGTGCTCCGCGCGCGGCGACGGGCCCCGGCATCAGCTACAGATGCCGAGCGGCTGCGAGTCGGTGAGGTTGAGCAGCGACCAGTTGCGGGTGATGCCGGGCCAGCTCGCGATGGTGATCCACCACGTCTTCTTGAAGAAGAGGATGCGGACCTTCGCGAACGCCTTCAGCGTGCCGGACAGCGTGTTCAGGTCGAGGTTCGACTTGAGCGTCCAGTCCAGCGTGCACACCGGCCAGAACAGCTCACCCGAGGTCGGCAGGGTGGCGTTGATGAGGGCCAGGCTGCCCTCCACGCCGATGGCCAGGATGATGACATCCACCGAGGCCGACGCGGTGACGTTGGACCAGCCGCCCGGCGTCGCCGACAGCTTGGCCACCGTGGGGCCAATCTGTCCGAGGACGGTCAGCTTCACGCCGCCCGCGAGCGAGGCCTTCACGGTGACGGGCACCGGGCCAATCATGAAGGTCTTGGAGACGTTGAAGAAGGTGCGGCTCCAGTTGATGGGCGGCGGCGAGTACGTGGCATAGAGGCTGCTCGACCAGACTTCCTGGCCCAGCAGATACAGCGCCGCGGTGCCGCTGTTGGCGCCCCCCTGCTGCCCGGTGACGTTGGCGCGACC